>JBEIEK010000184.1:0-11542 GCA_040382995.1 Planctomycetaceae bacterium | reverse complement strand
CAACTCCCCGCTGACAATCTCGCTGAATACGACACCGCCATCTCTGCCCTGACAGCACTCAACAATCGCCCCGACGTCTCACAGAATCTCAAAGCCCTGTCCAACACGCTCCTGCAGAAAGTTCAGGGTGATCGTCGACTCGCCGCCGAATCACTCAAAACTGCCGCTGATCTGCAGCGAATTACCGATGCGGTGGGCCGTGTCGCAACATACGAACAGGCGCTGACGCAATTCGTCAGGAATGATCCCGGCAGAGCACGGTCCGCGGACTTCCAGAAGCTGCTGCAGGATGAGCTTCCAGTATGGCAGGCCGCAGAACTCTGGAAACCGCTGCGTCAAAGTCTGCTGCAGGCGGATCTGCGGCGGATCACAGCCGCTGACGCCTCCAGGCTTGTGCTGCGATCACAGGATTACCAGAAACAGTTCGGTCCGTTCGGTGATCAGCTGCAGCAGTCGCAGCTCGTGCGGGCACTCAAAAAAATCGCCGCCCGAGATGCCGCGCCCGGCCGCTCCTTCCGGGACCGCGTGCTCGCCATCTTCTCCAGCCCGCTCATCGGGCGTACCTGGCTTGTCGAAACCCAGGGCCGCGGCAACTATTTCTGCTCAAAGCCACCCCAAATCAACGGCACGTCCACGGTGACGGTGGAATACTACATCAGCACCAGCGGAACTCAGACGAAAACCACTAATCTCCGCTACACCGATGTGCCGGCCGCCAGCTCAAAGACCGCCCCGGATGAATGGCTCTCCCCGCAGTCACGACTGCTCAGCACCGTCGAACAAAAACTGCCCGACTGGCAGCAGCTCAGCTTTGAAACAGCCGCTGCAGCCTGCATTCGTGAAATCCTCGCCGCCGACACCGTCGACCCGATCCTGCGTTTTTTCCTGCTTGAAGATGCACTTCGCATGGCTACTGACGGCAGCGACTTCATGCAGCAGCGCTGCAAAATGATTCAGGATCAATTGGCAGCCGCGCAGATTTCACGGCTTGTGAACTGGGCCTCTCCAGAGGACGCGCGGGCGGAAGACGCTCGATTCGCAGCCCGCAGAGAACTCGAACGCTGCACGACGGCCCTCTCCACAGCCCTCGCGGCAGCAGAGACAGATGTCGCACAGCCCGCCACTGCCGAGCTGCCTCCGGAACTCTATTGGGTCGGCTGGCTGCATCGTAATGCGGCCGGCCAGTGGGTCGTGTCGCTGCGAGCCTCGCAAAACACCGCAGTCCAGCGTGGCGGACAGCTGCTGATCTTCCCTCGCACAGCCGCTCAGCAGCCCCGCACCGTTCTGCTGGGCCAGCTTGAACCCAACACCGTCCTCACCACCACGGTCGAAGTGCCCCCCGAACTGGTTCAGGAAGGCCGCCCGGTGTTTCTTGAACTGTCAGCGGAGTCATCCCAATGAATGATGTCTGGTATGTGCGCATTCGGGGTGAAGTTCGCGGACCGCTGCCCCACGAAGAACTGCTTGCACAAATCCGCAAAAAACGCCTCGGGCGCCACCACGAAGTGTCCCGCGACGCCCTGCAGTGGCAGCGCGCCGGCGAAATTCGGGAACTCTTCGAACCTCTGATCCCCGTGCTCCAGCCTGCCGGCAGTCCCGGCACATCAGCCACCGGCAGCACCACCAGTCCCGGCGATGCCCGCCACGAGCCCGTCGTGTTCCCCACCAGCAGTGCAGCCACCCGTGAAGTGGTCTGGTTCTACGCGAAAGGTGGCAGCCGCAACGGTCCGATTTCCGAAACCGAACTGCTGGCACTCATCAACGCCGGCCAGCTGGAAGGCTCCGACCTCGTCTGGAATGAACAGCTGGAAGCCTGGACACCGCTCAAACAGGTCCCCCGTCTTTCCACCAGCACTGCGCCAGCCCAGCCGATGATCCTGCCCCGCGAAACCACTGCCCTGCCTGCCTCGCCGCTGACCACTCCGCCACTGCTCACCAGCAGCCTCTTCGCACTGCTTTTCGCCTGTCTCAGTCTGCTGGCCATTCCGCTGATTTTTGTGCTGTCCGCAGTCATCTCCGGAAGTGCCGCGTTCAACAGCACAATGGCCAGTCAGGGAGGCAGTGCCGGCGCAGGGATGCTGGCCGTGCTGATCACCGCGGCGATGTTCGGAGCCATGCCGCTGTTTTCCGCTGCAGCGGGAATCTTCGTGGGACACCATTCGCTGAAAGTGCACAGGCAAAGCCCGTCCACTCACGCGGGCGCAGGCTATGCGCTCACGGCGCTGATCCTGTCGTGGGCAATTCTCGCCATCACCCTGCTGGTGCTGATTGTCTGTGTGATTGTGGCCGGAGTGAAATCGGCCTGATGGTCTGCTTTCAGGATTGATGAACTGCCATGTCCCAACCCTCGTTTTCTCAACTGCAAAGTCCCCAGTTCGTTCTTGCCTGGGGCAGTCAGGACATTGAACAGCGACTGTTCTTTCGTGGTGGTCGCTTCACCAGTGTCAACACCGTGCTCTCCTGCCTGCTCGCCATCCTGCTCACGATCACCTTCTATCTGCTGATCCTGCCCTTCCCGAAATTCTGGTTTCATCAGAAGTTCCTTGGGCAGGGCGTGATTCCCCCGGCCATCGCCTTCTTCACAGCCTGGTGCGTGGCGATTCTGTTTGTGAAAGGACGCAAGCTGGCCCTGCAGCGCCGCTGCCTGCTGCTCAGCGTCGTTCCGGATGATCCGGACTTTGTCCTTTCGCCCCTGAATGCCAATCGCGTGCTGCAGAGGATGGCCGAACTGGTGGATGATCCGCGCCAGTTCGTGCTCTTCGACCGCATCTCAATTGCCCTCAGCAATCTTCAGAACATGGGCCGCGTGTCCGATGTGGATGAAATCCTCAGGAATCAGGGAGATGCCAGCGAAGCCGTCTCTGAATCATCCTACGTGCTCATCAGCGGATTCCTCTGGGCCATCCCGATTCTTGGCTTTATCGGCACCGTGCTGGGACTGTCAGTGGCCATTGGCGAGTTTGGAAACGTCATGAGCGCCTCCGGGCGCGCCGATGCACTGCTCCCAGCACTCCGCGAGGTGACTGGTGGACTGGGACTGGCCTTTGACACAACGCTCGAAGCCCTCGTCGCTGCCCTGTTCATCCAGCTTTGGGTCAGCTTTCTCCGCAAATCCGAACAGGAATTTCTTGACAACTGCTCCGAATACTGCACACGACAAATCGTCAATCGACTGCGTCTGCTTCCGTTTCAAACCAACGAGAATCAGCCATGAAATCGCAGCTGTGGTACTACCAGTCCGGTGGCACAGAACTGGGGCCCGTCACCGCTGATGAGCTGCGGTTTCTGGCACGGTCCGGAATCATTGGGCCACAGACAATCGTCCGTGCCGCTGGCACCGGTGGCGGGAAACCCTTCGCCGCTGCGTTCCACAACGCTGTCCCCGCTCCCGCTCCCGCTCCAGTCGCCCCGCGACACGCTGCTGCTTCTATCCCGACCAGCAATTCCCCTCGCCCAACTGCCCCGCAACCACCCAGCCTCCCACCGCCACTTCAGCGCGCCCCTGCCGGTTCCACAACTCCCGCACTTGCCATCACAGCAATTGTCCTCGCACTGCTGCTCGCACTCGGCCTCTGGTGGCTCTGGCCTCGCACCCCGCCCGGACTTGCCGCTGCTGGAACCGGCACCGGCACGTCCGCAGCCGGTGAACACCAGGCGACGGACACGCAGCCAGCCACCGCAGCAGCCCCGACACAGACAGACGCGTCTTCCTCCGCACCTGCCCCATCCGCTACTGCCGCATCCGGAACTGCCGCGTCAAACCAGTCCGCTTCGGCGTCCGCCACAGACGCTGCGGCCACCCCCGGCGACTCAGCACAAACCGCAGTCGCTGCCGACACCCCCGGCGACACGCTGGAAGTCTCCGCCGCAGACTCCGGCACTGCGACGATCGCACCACCCACCGGTGACGTGGGAACCGCCCCCGGCGAATCCGCCGCCGCGAATCCCTCGGACACTCCAACGGATGGCCTCGTCGTCGGTGCTCGCGGTGACGAACGCTTCGCAATCTCTGCCCCCGGTGAAACCACCTTCTTTGGGCTGCGAGGTCAGGGCCGGCGGTTTTCGTGGGTCGTCGACTGTTCCGGCAGCATGCAGGGACCGCCACTGGAACGAGCCCGTCAGGAGCTGCTCAATTCCCTCCGCAAGCTGCCGCAGGGACTGGAATTCCAGGTGATCTTCTTCGATGACCTGCCCTACAGTTATCCAGCGGGTGGCTTTGCAGAAATGGACCCCACGTCTTTGGCGGAAGCAGCAGCCTTCATCTCCGGGATCCAGGGTGGTGGCGGGACCAATGTCATGCAGGCGATGCGTCAGGTCTTCTCACAGCGGACTCGCCCCGACACCACGTTTCTGCTCACAGATGGTGAATTCGATCCCGAGACGCCGGAATTCATTCAAAGTCGCAACAGGGGCGCAAAAGTTCGGATCAATACCGTCGCCTTTGTGAATCGGGCGGGAGAACCACTATTGCGGCGGATTGCCAGTGAAAACCGCGGGGATTTTCGTTTTGTTCCATAGGAGGTTTCGTGGGACGTCGACGCCGTTCAGCGATGGTGAAGTTTTCGCTGTTCTCCTTTCAGGACATCATCACGTGCCTGATGGGCATTATGCTGCTCCTGACTCTGCTGATTGCACTGCAGATCACCGAACAGCCCGTGCGGTCCGCAGATCAGGCTGCCGATCGTCGCACGGAACTCCAGACAACGATGACAGACCTGCAGCGCGACATTGCGCAGCTGGAACAGCAGACTCAGGCCAACCGTCAGCTGCTCGCGTCCGGTGCGCTGGCCGACCAGAACCTGCTGGCCGCCCGGCATCAGCAGGCGCTGGCCGCACAGCAGGCGGCCACCTCAGAACTGCAGCGGCTGCGTTCCGAATCCGCCACCGCCGCACGCAGTCTCGCAGACGTCACCGCCACAGCGACCCGGCAGCAGGCAGCATCCAAACAGGAACAGCAGCGGCTGCTGGCCGAGCTGGCGGCCATGAAATCCAGCCTGCAGGGACTGACGGATGGCACGCGAGTCATCTACAGTCAGCACAGCGGGACCGCAGAGACCTGCTGGATTGTGGAGGTGACCGATGACCGCAGCATTCAGGCAGCCCCCATCGGCCGCACACAGAAGCCTCTTGCATTCACCGGCATCCCCGAAGTGCTTCGCTGGATCCGCACCGAACACCGGCAGGGTGCTGAATTCCTGATTCTGCTCAAGCCGGCTGCCGTGGAAGCCGCGGATCTGTTACCCGGAACGCTCCGCGAAGAACAGATCCCCCACGGCTATGACCTGCTGGGCCAGGATCAGACAGCGCTCGATCCGGAACGGGGGGCCGCGACACGATGAGCCGCCGTGCCCACCTTGCTCCCGACGACAGCCTCGAACTGCTGCTCGACACCATCTGCAATACCTTCGCCACCGTGATCTTCATATCCATGCTCGCGTCACTGCTCGCACAGAATTCCGCACCACAGACTATGAATGCGGCTGAGGTGGCAGGGGCAACTCAGGCAGTCGCGCAGCTGGAACTGGAGGCGGAGCAGCTCGCTGACCGTCGCGCAGCCCTCGAACGCGAACTCGCCCAGCAGTCCGCACTTCTTGGTCGCTTCGCCAGCAGCGAAACGCTGCAGCTGGCCACCGCTGTCCGGAACCTGCTCTCAGAACACACCCAACTGCTGGCAGACAGCAATGTCGCCGCGGAGGACCTGCTGGAGACCGAACAGCAGCAGCTGGAACTGGAACAATCCCTCGTCAGGCTGCGTGAAGAACTGCAGCGGCAGCAGCAGGATCATCAGGCTGCCGCCAGTGAGCTGAGCGAACTGGAAACTCGCCAGGGACGCGAAGCCGTCATTCGCCGCGTTCACGAAACCGACAAATTCGCCCTCACGTATGCCCTCGACAACGGTCGCCTCTATTCCGTGCACACCCTCTCCGGCCCCGGGAGCGACGTAACGGATGTGACCATCAACCGCACGGACTGCCTGGTGACGGAACGCAACGGCCGCACCGAGATCACCATGAAACCCACGGCCGGCGTGGCTATTCGCGACAATGCGGATGCCCGCGAACAGGCCCGACAGCGTTTTCGAAATGTCGGATCCAGCTTCGTTGTCCGCCTCTTCGTGGCCCGCGATTCCTTCACCGAGTTCCACCAGATTAAGGAAGTTCTCAGGGAACTGCAGCTTGAGTACTCCCTGCAGATCACCACCGGTGATGATGTGGAACTGTTCCTGTCGGAAAAGGTTCAGGACCGCACCTTCGTGCAGTGACCCGCAGGGCAGGTTACGTCAATGTGTACTGATCAGACGGGACTCAGAGTTTGGCGAGATCTTTGAGGGATGCTGGGGGCCAGCCGTCAGACCCCCGGGAGGCCATCAACAGAGTGTTTGAACTCGTTCGCGATGAACTGCGGCATGTTGTCGGAAATGATCCTGGACATCGCATCCGGGAGCCGTTCACGTCTTCGCCGAGACTGAACACTGTAATCCGAGCGTGCTCCGACAGAATCGCCCATACGGCGTTGGAGCTCCAGCCAGTTTCATCAGTACACAAAGTCGGATACCGTCAAAAGCTGACACTGTGCTTCGAATTCCGGCAACCATGCGATAGCCAAACGATTCAGGACACCGTCAGCCTGCGTTTTCCGGATCTTCAGGCATTCGCTGCTGGCAAGTGCCGAGTGCAGCGGGGCGATTTGTGGGTTTCAGAGCCGTTTCTGGTGCGCACGTCTGTGCGGGGTTAAAATCCAGCGGAACTGTGCTTTTTCGCAGCCGGATTTCCGGTTGTCAGGGCGAGGAGCAGGGGGATCAGGATGTTAAAGAACCTATGGGGGGAGGTGTGGATATGAGGCTTGTCTTTCAGCTGTTGTGCCTGGTTATGGGTGTGGGCGTGTGTTTTGCGGCGGACGAAGCCGATGTGAAGCCACCTGTCGCGCCTCAGAAGCCGCACAGTGTGAACTTCCACGGAAGAACTCTGCAGGACCCCTATTTTTGGCTGAAGGACAAGACAAATCCTGAGGTAATTCGGTATCTGGAGGCGGAGAATGCGTATCGTGAGGCTGTGACGAAGCATCTGCAGCCGTTTACCGAGGTACTTTATCAGGAGATGCTGTCGCATATCCGGCAGACGGATCTGGATGTACCAGTGTGGGATCAGGGGTACTGGTACTACAGTCGGACGGAGGAGGGCCGGCAGTATCCGCTGTACTGTCGCCGCAAGGGCTCGATGGAGGCAGCGGAAGAGTTGTTACTGGATGTGAATGTGCTGGCGGAGGGTCAGACATTTATGTCGGCGGTGCCAGCGGGAGTCAGCGACAATGGGCGATTTTATGCCTACATGACGGACGTCACGGGGTTTCGGGAGTATTACGTGTCCATTCGGGATCTGTCCACCGGGAATCTGGTGGAGGATCGGTTTGTGAAGGCGGCGGGTTTTGAGTGGGCGGCCGACAATCGTTCGATGTTTTACATCGTGGAGGACGAGGCGAAGCGTGCTTACAGGCTGTTCCGTCATGAGCTGGGCCGGCCGGTCAGCGACGATGTGTTGGTCTATGAGGAGCGGGACGAATTGTACACACTGGCCATCGAAAGGACTCGCGACAGAAAATACCTGATCCGGACTTCTGCAAGTTCCACGACGACCGAGCAGTATTTTCTGGACAGTGCGACTCCGGTGGCGGATTTCAGGTTGATTGCAGCGCGACAGGAAGGGGTGGAGTATGCGGTGGATCATCGGGACGGTCGATTTCATATTCGCACGAACCGCGATGGAGCGGTGAACTTTAAGTGGATGACCTGTGATGTGTCGCAGTGTGAATCCGTGCACTGGAAGGATTTTGAGGCGCTCAGGTCGACGGTATTCCTGGAGGAGCTCAGTCTGTTCCGTGATTTTGCGGTGATTGAAGAGCGTGAGGCTGGGATCCCGCAGCTGCGCGTGCACAACTTTGACAGTGGGGCGTCCTATCGTGTGGCATTCCCGGAACCCAGTTACACGGTGGGGTTGAGCGAGAATCCGGAGTTTGACACGGACACCGTGCGGTTTGCTTACACCAGCCTCGTAACGCCCGCGTCCGTGTTTGCCTTCAACGTGAAGACCCAGGAACGTCAGTTATTGAAGGCGACGGAGGTTCCGGGGGGATTTGATTCCCGGAATTACGTGAGTGAGCGGATCGAAGCAACAGCTCCAGACGGGGTGAAAGTGCCGATTTCGCTGGTGTATCGGCGGGGACTGGTGCGGGACGGCAAAGCGCCGCTGTATTTGTACAGCTATGGCAGCTATGGGTTTAGTACGAAGCCTGTTTTCAGTGCCTCGCGACTGGTGCTGCTGGATCGGGGTGTGGTGTTTGCGATGGCTCACATCCGCGGCGGTTCGGACATGGGATACCAGTGGTACCTGGACGGCAAGCTGATGAAGAAGAAGAACACGTTCACGGACTTTATTGCATGTGCAGATCATCTGGTGCAGCAGCAGTACGGGGCTCGCGAGCGACTGGCGATTGAGGGTGGCAGTGCAGGTGGATTGCTCATTGGAGCGGTGCTGAATCTGCGTCCGGACGTCTGTCGGGTGGCGCATCTGGCGGTGCCGTTTGTGGATGTGATCAACACAATGCTGGATGAATCGCTGCCGCTGACAGTGCAGGAGTTTCTGGAGTGGGGCAATCCGAAGGAGCCGGAGGCTGGCCGATACATGCTTGAGTATTCACCGTACGACAACATTGCTCGGAAGGATTATCCGGCAATTCTGGTCACAACGTCTCTGAATGACAGTCAGGTGCTGTTTCACGAGCCGACGAAGTATGTAGCGAGGATGCGAGCGCTGAAGACGGACAAAAATGTGTTGCTGCTGAAGTGCAATATGGACGCAGGCCATGGTGGTGCGAGTGGGCGTTATGAGTCACTGCGAGAGCAGGCGTTTGAATATGCTGTACTGCTGGAACAGTTGGGGATCAGGCGGTAACGGTTACGTCAGGATTGGCGCGCAAATACACTGGTCAGACGGGACCTGGAGTTTGGCCTGTTGAGAGATCTTGAAAAACCAACGGGGAATTCTGGCGTGCTGTTTGGAGGGATGCTGGGGCCTGCTCACAGACCCCCGGGAGGCCATCAACAGGTTCTGCCGAATGTGTTGCCCGGCTTTAGCAAATGGAAGTACGGGTGGCTGCCAACGGACGTTGGCAGCACATGATCTTCTGTCATTTGTAGAAGCTGGTCACGCAGACTGTCTTGCCGCTCTCTTCAAGCCGTCGCGGCGTCCGCAGGCCGCAAGCTGCTGCATCACCAGCGGAAGAACATGGCCCCCACTTTTCGCCACAGCCGCGTGGCCCAGCCGGGATTCAGAACGGCCTCGGTCCACGTGGTGCGCGAGGATGAAAAATTGTTCCAGGCCATCTCGGTGTAGGGTTCAAAGGTATTTTTCAAAGACGCGATCAGGCCCTGAGTTCGCACATGCTGAAGGCTGGCCGCGCAGTGCGCGAACAGATTGCGATTGATGATTCGCCCGGCCACGAACAGGCCGGCAAGGGTTCCCTGCGTGGCTTCGCGGATGGCCTCCACCGTGTGCATGGCCAGTGCGCCCGAAACTCCCAGCAAACTTACGTTTTCGCTGACCGCAAGGTCCTTCATCTCCTGCCAGAGCCGACGGATTTCGGTTTCGGGGATGAGCACTGTGGGGTCGATTTCGTTGAGCGCTTTCCGGGTCTGCGCGACGGATTCCTTCAGTTCAGCCAGCGACAGCGGTGGCAGGTCGAAGGCGGACGCAGCACGGCCGCTGGCTTTCTGCACCGCAGCAAACAAATCTTCCACGCGATGGATTGTGGAGCTGTTATCAATCAAGCCCTGACGCTGCAGCTCTGTTGCCAGTTCTTCAAGGTATGTTCGCGTTCCGTAGGCGGCGTCGCTGACGATGGCCAGAATCCACAGCGGTGAAACATGCAGAGTGGTCAGCCCGGTGATGTCGATAAAGTTGGCGATCGCTTTTTTCGCCACAAACCGGCCCGTATCCGCCGTCGGTGCCGACGCATCGGCCGCATTGGCTGCACCCGCAACGGCCACTGTGTTCATGCCCGAACTGCCAGTTCCGCCCACGTCGCCAACCGCTGAAAGCAGGAAGTTCAGCGAGTTGCGAATGGCCACCTCGTAGCTTTTGGACGACTGAAACGCCTGCGGAACGATGAATTCCGCCAGCTCCTTTGCCGTGCCTGCCGTGAGTCCGACTGCGCTGCGGACAATTCGTTCAGGCAGCGAGGCGCTGTAGAGAATTCCGTGCAGCAGCGTCTGCAGCGGCGTTTGCTCGTCCGCAGACTGATGAGCGGATGGCGATTCGGGTTCAGGACGTGACATCAGAGAATCCTTCGCATGCCGGCTGTCATTACGTCATCCACTTCCGGACTGCAGAAGGCCACGCTGACTTCATAGCCCCCCTGCGGCCATGCCTCCTTCACAGGCACATACCACGGGCCGCCATCGCCATACGCCGCTGCCGCCACGAATCGACCGGACGCCAGCTCCTGAGCTCGCAGCTGGTATTCAATGAATGACTCGCCTGGCAGATGCAGCAGCGACACGTCATTCAGCGACAGTGTGCTCAGAATGATGGGCTGTTTTTTTTCCACCCGCTGGACCCACGCCAGCTCAAAGGCCGGTCGGTTGCGGCCGACGACCGGGTTCTGTTTGTTGGCGATGATGGCCGCCAGTTTTTCTGCATTCAGATCGCTCCGGGGAGTCGGCAGGATTTCGGCTGTTTTCCATTCGGCCGTGTCCACTGGTTCGCGCTTCAGATCGGCATCTGCAGCCACGATGCCGTCGTAAATTCGTCGCGCCAGCACCGCCCGCATGGGTTTGGTGCCGTCATTGTACTTGCCGGCCGCCACGTTGCCCGCACAACCGGTGAAGTACAGATGCGTGGTCCCCGGTTCCTCTTCCTGTCGCTGTCGCCGTGCCATCCCCGGAAAGTCACTGCTGGCACGTCCATCCCCATAGTAGCTCATTGGGTGCGTCGCGTAGTAATGCGCACAGACGACTTTTTTGTCGCCGCTGTAAAACGCCACCGTCCGCAGCCAGGGATCAATCAGGCCTTCCGGGAGTGCTCGCAGGGCAGGGTCCGCACAGGCACTGCCACGCATGCTGATGATCCGTCCGTCCGCACTCAGATTCACGCGACGATTGGCCGCCACTTCAGAGACCCGGCCACGCCCCCGGCCGATGTGCGTTACCGGTACGGCCCGGGACACCGCCTCGCGAATCGCCACCCGAATCCGATCCAGACACCGCTCGAAGAAATCCGGCAGCATGATGTTCGGGAGGTCGCCCTGAGCATCCACCAGACGCTGCGCGTCCAGACAGGCAAAGGGTGCGTTGTGCTGATGCACGCACTGAACAGCAGCGCGGTCTGGAGTCGTGCCGGCCGCTTCAGCCATGGCAGTTCGCCAGCGCAGATGCGCGGAATTCAGAATGCCCGTCCAGTCCACCGCGCACACCACCATCGGCGCACCCGCGCCCAGAAGCACAAAGCCGATGGCTTCCTGCGGATCATCCACCGCCTCGATCGGTTTG
>JBEIEK010000183.1:0-11561 GCA_040382995.1 Planctomycetaceae bacterium | reverse complement strand
TTTGACCACGAATAGCACGAATGACACGAATCAGGACATTTGTTTCGCTGATTTGATTTCAGGCGATCGCAACAGGGGATGATTCGTGGAAACCCGTGTGAATCCGTGGTTCAGGATCCCGCCGCGACGTAGCTGTGAGTTTGACCACGAATAGCGCGAATGACACGAATCAGGACATATGTTTCGCTGATTTGATTTCAGACGATTGCCACTGGGGCTTATTCGTGGAAATTCGTGTGAATTCGTGGTTCTGGATCCCGTCGCGACGTAGCTGTGAGTTTGACCACGAATGACACAAGTGGTCGCAGGTGAGAACGCTTTTGCTTTGGTTCTCAGTGCAGTCGGGTTCGTGGAACGCGGTTTCAGGTCCAGCGGCAGTGCAGCAGGCAGCCGGATTGAGATGCCAGGATCAGGCCTTCGCCGAGGGCGGGCATGACGAAGTGCACCAATGGGTCGGTGGCGAAATCGCCGGCCCACAGGACGGTTCCGTCGAAGGTCATCCAGAAGAGCCGCTGTTCCATGGTCCAGACGGCGACGCGTTCACGATTGACCGAGCAGGCTACCTTTGCCGGGATGCCATCCACAGCAAAGATGCCCAGCTGGCTGCCGTCCAGATCGCAAACCTGCACGCCGTGATTGAAGGCTGCCAGAAAGATTCGCTGACCGGATTCAGACACAGCCATGTCCCCTACCTGGCTCATGAGCTGTTCATCGTGGAGCACTTTGCCGGCGAGGTCATAGCGGGTGACCTGACCAACTTCGGTGGCCGCCAGCAGTTGCGGAGATTCCATCAGGAACTGCAGATGCTCAACAGGCCGGCGTGTTTCGATCCGGGCGATCTCACGTCGTTCAGTTGTCATCAGGTGAATGCGGCTGGAATCGGTGGCAAACGCGATATGCCCGCCCGCCGGGGAAATGGCCAGGCTGGTAATTCGCCCGGTGACTCGGGATTCCCATTCAGGCTTCAGGTCCGGGCCAATGGCAATCAGGCTGGCGTCATTTCGCACGGCGGCAGCAAGGTTTGTGGCGTGGGCAGTGGCGAGCAGGCGCAGTCCCTGAAAGGTGAAGCTTTCGCGGAGTCGTTCGCCGGAAGCGGCGAGCAGGCAGAGTCGACCATTGGCGGTGGCAACCCAGATGCGGCGGGTTTCCAGCGACAGTCGGAGGGCCGCAATGCCATCGGGGAAGAAATCCTCGAACACTACGTCAGGTCTGGCGCCAACGCACTTCTGAAGCAGGTGAGAAGCCATGGCGGATTCGCAGGCTCCTTCAGTTGCGTGACATGCGGGTTTCGAGTGCTTCGAGGGCGCGAGCGACGTCGGGGTCGGCGGAGATTTCTTCCTGAGTGCGTCCGCGGAAGTAAGTTGCCTCGCGGTCCTCGTCGGCATCCACCAGCAGATCCGGGGCGATGCCTTCACCGGAGTAATTGCGTTTGTTGGGCGAATAGAACTTGGCGGTGGTGAGTCGCAGGGCCATACCGGAATCGCCCGGGAGTCGGACGATGGTTTGGACGGACCACTTTCCATAGGTCTTGCGACCCACGATGACGCCCCGCTGATGATCGCGAATGGCGCCGGCCACGATTTCGCTGGCACTGGCACTATTTTCATCGACGATCAGCGCCAGGGGATACTTGCGAGCATACTGGCTTTGGGCGCGGTATTCCTGATTCTGTCCGTCGGCGCGGCCGCGAGTGGACACGAGGACGCCACGGTCGATGAAACGTTCGGACACGGCTGCGGCGGTATCCAGCAGTCCACCGGGGTTGCCACGCAGGTCCCAGATGAGCGCCCGCATGCCCTGGCGTTCGAGTGACCGCAGGGCTTCGTCGAGCTCCTGGGCTGTGCTGTCCTGGAAACCTTCCATGCGGATATAGCCGATGCCCTGGACGGGGTCGAGCATCATTTTGCGAGTGACGCTGCGGATCTGTACACGGCGACGGACAAAGTCGCCGGTGAATTCTTCGGCTGAGGGGTTCTGCCAGGTGAGCCGGACGCGAGAGCCGGCGGTGCCACGCAGGAGCCGCGCGGCTTCGTCAGTGGTGAATTCGCGGCAGTCAGTGCCGTCGATGGCGATGATGTGGTCGGCGGCTCGGAGTCCCCCTTCTTCGGCAGGGCTGCCGATCAGCACGTTGACCAGATGCATGCCCTTGCCGTGATCAGCCTTCATTTCGATGCCGATGCCGACGAGTTCCCCCTGGATGCTGCCGTAGAGGTCGTTGTAGCGATCGGGGGTGAGCAGATTGCTGTATTCGTCGAGCGCGTTGCAGCCACCGAAGATGTATTCCAGCAGCACTGAGGTGGGGGACAGTCCGAGTTGCTGCTGGCAGAGTGCAGTGGTGGAACGGATCACGGACCGGGCTTCAGCGATGCTGGAAACGGGGCGGTTCCAGTATTCGCGGACGAGCGTTTCGCGGACGGTGCGAATGGCGCCGTCGCCGGATGCGAGCAGGTTTTGTTCGAGGAACCGGTCGTTGCGGAGCGCCATGTACAGGCTTTCGGTGCCATGGGATGTGAAGCGGGTCACCGAAACCTGGTCGATGTATTCCCGCTGCACCTGGCGGAGGATGTCTTCCCACAGATTGAGCAGTTCGCCTTCGCCACGATTGCTGAGCATCTGCTCGAAGCTGGTGTCGGAATAACGGCGGTCGATGCTGAGGTGGATGCGGGCGCGGCGGAGTGCGTATTTGAGTGGTTCGTCGGTGGACCACGTCTTGAGCGCGGCGGTGTAGATTTCGATGGCGTCAGCCCACTGGCGGCTGGTTTCCAGCACTTCGCCGGCGCGGAGGGCCGACTGGGCGTCGGGCCAGCTGTTGGCGTCGACAGCCGGTTTGGGGTCTTCGCCGAACGCTCGCGAAGGTCCGCAGAAGGGCAACAGGACAAGCAACAGCAGAACCTGGAAAGCACGGATCACGGCAGTATCCACCTGCGAAACGATGAAGCTGTCGCGCAACACGGGGCTGCGAAACGGTCGCGGCGTCCTGCCTGAATTCCGCGGCGTCACCGCGGAAACCTTCCCTGAAACCACACATTAGCGATCGATCAGGGCAAAACTTGAAACAATTGTCGAATTTGAGATGCTTTTGTTGTTGCACCCCGGCTACATCCCGATTTGCTGGCGCGTCCTGCGCAGACTTCGCAGAGTCTGCAAAATCCGCTGGGCCCGCAGAATCCTACCAGCCGATTGACATGTTGGCTTCGATCACCTTTTGTGCGGTGGTCAGGTCGCAGCCTGTGTCCAGCATGTAAAGTCGAATGGCGTGCAGCTTGTCACCGGATGACCGCGCAAGGCAATCTCGAGCGACATCGCAGGGGCGGACCTTATTGTCCAACCCCAGCAATCGCTTGGAAATGACCCAGATGTCGCGGGGACGTCGAGTAATCCGGAGAACTTTTTCGTCCGGATAGTTTTTCTGCGCCATGTGCTCAGCCTGCTCCAGACTGGAGGCCCAGCCGATCATGATGTGCGCTTCAGTTTCAATCTCGAACAGGGGCATGAGCGTGTTTTCGGGACGGCGTTGGAGAGTCTTAAAAACACAGGATGTCGAAAGGTCGGAGGGGAGCATAGCAGGAGGATGTGGCGCGGTCGACTTCAAGCTGCGGCAAAGAACGTGAAAAAACGCCGCAAATGACTGTTGAACAGTCGATTTACCTCGGCAGGCACTTGAAATCACGCGGGGCTTTCCGCAGAATGCCGGTCAGGGCTGAGCGGTGGATTCCCTCGTTGCGGGACTCGTCCGTCGGTCTCAGGCCTGGCGATTCTTTTTCGGAGACAGTGCAGTGGTAAACTCTTTGCGAAAAACGCTGCCATCATTCGCCTTTTCCATGCTGATCAACGGCGGCGCACTCGTGCTCCTGCTCTTCATCCAGCGTGTCGTTGCCTCACAGTCGCTTGACCTTGTCCTCGAATCCGTCTTCACTGAGGAAATTCCTCAGGAAGAAATTACCCGCGACCTCGAACTCGATACCGCCCCCGCCGAAACGCTCAACGTCATTGCCGGTGGCACACCGTCCACCGCAGTAGGCTCGGCGACCGCGCAACCCGCCGCCACAGCCGTGAACGTCCAAAAAGCGGCCGTGATGAAGGAAATGAACGTCCGCCCCGTCGTCTCTGATCTCGCCATCCCGTCCGACGCCATCCTTGGCGAAGAACTTGGCGAAGGCGAAATCACTGGCGAAGTGGGAGCCATGGTCGAAGGCTACGGAGCCGCCATGGGCATCATCACTCAGGAAATCATCCGCATGATGCGGAAAGACAAAGTCACCGTGATTTGGCTCTTCGACGAATCCGGAAGTCTGGAAGATGACCGCCGCGAAATTCGCGAAAACTACCATCGCGTCTACGAGGAACTCGGCATCGCCTCAAAGGACGACCAGGAAATCAAACGCGGCGGCAACGACCAACTGCTCACCGTCGTCTGCAGTTACGGTGCTGAAGTTCATGAATGGACACCCAGACCCACCTCCGATATCGATCAGGTGAAGGCGGCCATCGATAAAATTCCTGTTGACCAGTCCGGACAGGAAAATATGTGCCAATCCATCTCGCTGGCCATTTCCAAGTACAAACGCCAGGCCATCCAGGGCAAACGCAAACTCGCGATCATCGTCGTTTCTGACGAAAGTGGTGATGATGGCCAGTTCGTTGAACAGGCCGTCGCCGAAGCCAAAGCCGCCAAAGCCCCCGTGTACTTCCTCGGACGTGAAAGTACCTTCGGCTTCCCCTACGCTCATCAGCGGTGGATCGACGAACCCACCAAGGAAGAATTCTGGATTCGCATTCGTCGCGGCCCCGAAACTCCTTTCCCCGAATGCCTCCAGTGGAATGGCCTCCATACCCGCTGGGACGTGCAGAACTCCGGTTTTGGACCCTACGAACAGGTTCGCGTTGCACGCGAGTCCGGTGGCATCTTCTTCGTGCTCCCCGGCGAAGAATCCACTCTCGTCGGCGCAGAGGCCAACGAACGCCGCAAGTACGACTTCCTCTCCATGCGCGAATACCAGCCAAACCTCACCTCCAGACCCGCCTACATCCAGGAACGCAGCACCAGCAAATTCCGCGAAGCTGTCTGGCAGGTGGTCGCGCGACTCAATCCCAACAAAGATGAACTCCTCTTCCAAACCGCCCACGACCCGCAACTCAACCTGCAAAACGAACACTTCCCCCTCAAGCTCCAGGAGTTCCAGCAGGCCGCTCTCGCCCAGGTGGCGAAGGCCGCCCGCTCCATGAATCTCACTCACGAAGCCATCGCCCTGCTCGAAAGCGTCAAACCCCTCCGTGCCCAGGAAGCCTCGCTTCGCTGGCGCGCCAGCTACGATCTCGCTCTCGCTCAGCTCTACATCTTCAGGCTCCGACTCTACCAGTACCTCCTGGCAATGGATGTGCACGCCAATAACATGCCGGCCCCCAAAAATCCAAAGTCCAACGAATGGAACTTCTGGTGGGGCGGTCCGCCAATCGTGCCCGACGAAGCCCAGTTCAGCCGGCTTGCCAAAGCCTTCCAGATGAAAATGTCCCGCGACGAATATCTCACCATGGTCAAGACCGAAGAAAAGGCCGCCGTCGAACGCATGCAGGCCGTCGTCACCGATCACCCGGGCACCCCGTGGGCCCGCCGTGCCGAAACCGAAATCCGACAGGGCTTCGGCTTCCACGTTGGTGACCGTCTCTGGGATCCCTCCGGCCAACGCAGCGAAGCTGCCAAACGAGTCCCCAAACTCTGATGAACTCCCCAGCTGCCCATGCCACAACCTCGGAAGAATTCTTCGACGTCGTGGATCAGCTTGATCGTGTCCTCGAAGCCAGACCTCGCTCCGAAGTTCACCAGCAGAAACTCCTGCACCGCGCTGTGCACGTGTTCCTGTTTCATCCCGACGGGCGACTTCTGATCCACAAACGGGCTGATTCCAAAGAAGAATTCCCGTCCGTTTGGACATCGTCCTGTTCCGGTCACGTGTCAGCAGGCGATTCGTACGATCAAACGGCCCCCCGCGAACTCCGCGAAGAACTCGGCATCGACAACATCCCCCTCACACCACTCCACAAGTTCCCCGCGACCGCTGATACGTCCTGGGAATTCACCGTGCTCTACTCCGCTGTTTCCGATCAAACCCCGCAGCCGGATCCCAGCGAAATCACCGCCATCCAGTGGCTCTTCCCTGACGAGATCGCCACCTGGATTTCTCATCGCCCAAACGACTTTTCCCCCGCTTTTCTCCTGCTCTTCAGCTGGTTCCGTCAGAAACACTCGCCATGAACTCCAACGCAGTTGTTCTCGTCAGCGGCGGACTCGACTCCGCCACCACGCTTGCCATCGCTGCTGCCCAGGGACGGCAGATCCATGCGATTTCGTTCGATTACGGTCAGCGACATTACCTTGAAATCGATGCTGCCAAACGCATCTGCCGCGCAGCAAAGGTCGTCGAACATGTGGTCTTCAGCGTCAATACCGCCATCTTCAGAGGCTCGGCGCTGACCAACGACATTCCCGTTCCCCACAATCGCTCCGAAGCCCAATTGTCGCACGGCATCCCTGTGACCTACGTCCCTGCTCGCAATACCATCTTCCTCGCCATCGCACTGGGACTTGCCGAGTCCGTCGGCGCCCGTGATCTGTTTGTGGGCGTCAATGCTGTCGACTACAGCGGCTACCCCGACTGTCGCCCCGAATACATCGCAGCATTCCAGCAGATGGCCAATCTGGCCACCAAGGCTGGTGTTGAAGGTGATCAATTCCGCATTCATGCTCCGCTTATCAATATGACCAAGGCCGATATCATCCGCGAAGGCTTGAAACTGGGTGTCGACTATTCGCTCACCCACAGCTGCTACGATCCCGCTCCGGACGGCGCGGCCTGCGGTGAATGCGATTCCTGCCAGATTCGGCTCCGGGGATTTCTTGAAGCCGGCTGCACTGACCCCGTCCGTTATAAAAATCATCCGTGATCATCGTCGCGTTTCGCTCTGCGAAACGACTGCTCAAAGTCCAACCTATGCCTTCAGACTTCCTCGATCCCGAAACCCGCCAACAGCGGCAGCGCATCATTCGCTCCATCCTTGGTGAACTCGAAACCGTGATCGTCGATGCCCAGACCGCCACGCGGCCCCTCGAAATCGAACCGTGGCGGTCACGGCTCTTCGCCACATTCGTTCAGGCGTGGCAAAACCAGCTGATCCCGGATGAATCCAGCACTGCGGCCTTCGAGGATGCAGACGAAGATGACCCTGAACTGGAACTTTCCGCGGATGCACTGTGCCGGATCCTCGCCAGACGCTCCGGACTCGACCTCGCCGCTCGCGAAGCCCAAACTCTCCAGACCCGACTCCCCCCCGACCAGCTGGAACGCATGCGCCTCCTCTGGTCGCTCATGCGGATGTGGATGGAATGGAGCTATGCGTGGCTGCGATGGAACGAACATCAGCCGCAAAGTGACACCGGGGCAGGGCAGGGAACCGAAGAATTCTAAAGTTCCCCGGAACCCATGGACGCAAATCGACGGCGACCGTGAGGGAGGCGGACACAACGATTCGTTGCGAAGCCCAGCTGGAAAGCACCTGCGGTACTGACGTGCTTATCCAGCTGTATCAGAGGTGTGCATTCGTCGAGGGTATTGTTGGTGATTCCGCTCCCTGGCGGTCGTGGCTCGGTTGACGTTTCATCACGAGTGAATCGCGCGTTTGTCAACGGCCATGGCAGCTTCCTTGACAGCCTCTGAAAGCGTTGGGTGGGCGTGACAGCACCTGGCGATGTCTTCGGCACTTGCGCCGAACTGCATGGCCACTGCCGCTTCGTGGATCAGTTCACCAGCGTGCGTCCCGATGATGTGCACTCCCAGCACGCGATCCGTATCTTCAGCAGCAAGGATCTTGACGAAGCCATCGGTGTGACCGCCCGCTCGCGCACGGCCGTTGGCTGCAAAGGAAAATCGACCGGACCGATACTTCACGCCGGCCGCTTTCAGCGCGTCTTCTGTGTGACCGGCGGATGCGATTTCAGGGGCTGTGTAGACGACGCCAGGGATAATGTTGTAGTCGATGTGGCCATGGCCTGTGACCATTTTTTCGACACAGGCAATGCCTTCTTCTTCGGCCTTGTGAGCCAGCATCGCGCCGCCGATGACGTCCCCGACCGCGTAGACGCCTTCGGCGGTTGTCTGATAGGAGGCATTCACCTGCACGAAGCCGCGTTTATCGGTCTGCACCCCGGCCTGTTCCAGTCCCAGATTGTCGGTGCAGGGTTTGCGGCCGACCGCCACAAGGACTCGATCACAGACAATCGGGTCTGCGCCTTCGATGGTCACCGTGCAGGAATCACCACTGGCCACAGCGGATGTCACGCGAGTCCCGAGGCGGAATTCAAGGCCCTGCTTTTCAAAGATCTTTTTCGCTTCAGTGGCCACCTGTTCATCGATGCCTGGGAGTATTCTTGGGAGGAATTCGAGGACGGTGACGCGGGCACCGAGTCGTCGCCAGACGGTGCCCATTTCAAGTCCGATCACGCCGGCACCGATGACCACCAGATGTCGGGGCACTTCAGGCCAGGACAGAGCTTCAGTACTGGTACCGACGCGGTCACCGTCCAGCTGGATGCCCGGAAGCACTGATGGGACGCTGCCTGTAGCGATGAGGATTCGGCGGCCGGTAAGCTGTCGTGGGGGATTTCCGGCGGCGCCTGAGACTTCAACGAGGCCGGAACCCTTCAGGGTGGCGTGCCCTGTGACCCGTTCAACCTTATTCTTTTTCAGCAAGCCCTGAATGCCACCGTCAAGAGTGGCAACCACACCGTCCTTGTGCTTCATCATCTGGGGGATGTTGAGCGACACGCCGTGGACATTGAGGCCACGTTCGGCGAAGTGCTTTTGCGACTGTTCGTAGAGCTCACTGGTTTCGAGAAGCGCTTTGCTGGGAATGCAACCCACGCGAAGGCACGTGCCCCCCAGACGCGATTCTCGTTCGATGACTGCCGTTTTGAGTCCCAGCTGAGCAGCGCGGATGGCAGCGACGTACCCACCTGGGCCAGCACCAATTACGATCAGGTCAAATGCGTCTGACATGGCGATCGGCAGCACCTTATTGCAGGACAATTTGCAGAGAGTTTCAAGGAAAAACCGCTCGGGAATCTTCCCGAGCGGTTCGGTGAGATGCAAGTGCAGCCACGCTGTCAGACTTCAAGAATCAGCCGCGTGGGATCTTCGATCATGTCCTTGACGAGCTTCAGGAAGGACACGGCTTCGCGCCCGTCGACGACGCGGTGATCGTAGGTCAGGGCAATGTACATCATCGGGCGGATCACAACCTGACCGTTGACTGCCACGGGACGGTCAAAGATCCCGTGCATCCCCAGCACCCCGCTTTGCGGCGGATTGACGATGGGGGTTGACAGGAGCGATCCGTAGACGCCGCCGTTGGTAATGGTGAAGGTGCCACCCTCCAGTTCATCCAGTCCGATCTGGTTGTTCTTGGCGCGGTTGGCGAAATTGACAATGGCCAGTTCGATGTCGGCAAAGCTGAGATTTTCCGCGTTGCGGAGCACTGGGACAACAAGGCCTTTGCCACCACCGATGGCGATGCCGATGTCACAGTAGTTGAAATAGGTGAGCGACTTGCCGGTCATCTGGGCGTTGAGTTGCGGGAATTGCTGGAGTCCCGCTACTACGGCGCGCACAAAAAACGACATGAAGCCCAGCTTCACCTTATATTTTTTCTCGAAGCTGTCCTTATAGGCGTCCCGAAGTTTCTTGACGGCAGACATGTCCACTTCGTTGAAGGTGGTCAGGAGCGCCGCGGTGTGCTGAGCATCGACGAGGCGTTTGGCGATCGTCTGGCGGATGGGGCTGAGCGGTACCGAGCGGGTTTCACGGGAGCCACCAACCTGGACAGGGCCGGCAGCAACCGTGCGGATCACGTCTTCCTTGAGCACTCGACCACCCGGGCCGGTTCCGGCGACGGAACCTGCCGGCAGTCGGTTTTCGGCCATGAGCCGTTCAGCGGCGGGCATGACGTGACCACTGGCGGTGCCTGCGGCGGCGGCAGGGGCTGAGGCGGCAGGGGCAGCGGGCGCCGCAGCTGTCGGCGCCGCTGTGGGGGCGGAGGCTGCCGGGGCAGGGGTGGCGGGGGTTGCGGCGGCTGGTGCTTCGGCGGGCTGGAGGAATCCAATGACTTCCTCAACCTGCGCGAGTTCGCCGGCTTTCTTCAGAATCCGAGTCACGATGCCACCGCGGGGAGCGGGGACGTCAAAGGTTGCTTTGTCGGATTCGAGTGCCACGAGGTTTTTGTCGGCGGGGACGTACTGTCCTTCACGGACGTACCATTCGCCGATCATGACCTCAGTGATGGATTCGCCCGGACGCGGGACTTTGATTTCAATTTCCGGTGTGCTCATTCGAGTTCAAATGCCTGTGTCAAAATGGTCTGCTGTTCGATCCGGTGACTGTGAGCGGAGCCGGTAGCCGGGCTGGCAGCTTCGGGACGAGATATGCCGCGAAATGCATAACGGTCCAGCAGCCGCTCGCCGAACCGCATCCGCAGGAAGCCCCACGCTCCCTGATTTCGAGGTTCTTCCTGGACCCAGAAGTGGTGAGCCGAAGACGGGTAGACTTCGAGCGCCGCTTCGAGGGCCGCGGTTGGGAAAGGATAAAGTTGTTCAATGCGGACAATGGCCACGTCGCGGCGATTCAGCGTTTCACGCTGGGCGGCCAGTTCGTAATAGAGTTTTCCGCTGCAGAGCAGTACGCGGGTGACCTGAGCCGGATCGACAGTGGTGTCAGGAATGACTTCCTCGAAGTGACCGGCTGTGAGTTGGCTGAGCGGCGAGGAGGCGTCTTTGGAGCGGAGCAGGCTTTTGGGAGACATGACGACGAGCGGCTTCTTCCACCAGCGGAGCGCCTGGCGGCGGAGCAGATGGAAGTAGTTGGCGGCGGTTGTTGGGTAGGCCACCTGAATGTTGTCGTCGGCGCCCATTGCGAGAAAGCGTTCGAGCCGGGCGCTGGAGTGTTCAGGTCCGGCACCTTCCATGCCGTGAGGCAGGAGCATCACCAGACCGCTGAGACGCTTCCATTTGTCCTCGGCACTGGCAATGAACTGATCGATGATCACCTGAGCCACATTGACGAAGTCGCCGAACTGCGCTTCCCAGATAACCAGGCCGTCAGGGCAGTCCAGGCTGTAGCCGTACTCGAACCCGAGCACTCCGACTTCGGAGAGGGGGCTGTTGTAGATGTCCACGAGATCTGGTCGCGGGGCGATTTCCTGCAGGCCAATCCAGACCTGGCCGGTGCGATTATCGAACAGGCCCGCGTGGCGATGGCTGAAGGTGCCGCGACGCACGTCCTGGCCACTGAAACGCAGACGAGTGCCTTCGGAGACGAGTGTTCCGAGAGCAGCCAGTTCGGCGCCGCCCCAGTCGAACGGCACTTTGCCCTGGCCCATTTCGCGGCGGGCCTTGAGCAATGCTTCGACCTTGGAGTGCGGAACAAAGCCGGCTGGCGGTGTTGCCAGGGAGTTCATGACTGATTCGATGAGTTGTGCGGAGGCCGCTGTGGCGGGCGTGTCGGCATGCCTGATGC
>JBEIEK010000182.1:0-11580 GCA_040382995.1 Planctomycetaceae bacterium | reverse complement strand
CTGCTGGGACCTCACCAGCGTCCTCTGGGCTGTTTACCCGGACCGGGGCTATTTCGGGTTATCAGACAAAGGCACAGTCAGCGTCGATGACCGTGGCATCACCACCTTCGCAGCTGACCCCGGTGGCAGACACTGCTATCTGCAGCTGTCCCCTGAACAAGTGCCGCGAGTGGTCGAGGCGCTTGTGCAACTGTGTTCACAGCCACCTACTCGGTGATGGACAGAATGCCGGCAGCATCCCGTTGAAACAAAAAACCTCCGGAAAGTGTTCTTTCCGGAGGTCAGCTTCATCAGCACAGCGCTGGTGGGTCAGCCATCGACTAGTGCGATTCGTCGTCACCCCTGCGGGCGTTGGCGAGCACCTGACTGAGACATGGTGTGTCGATCAGGTTCTGCAGGTCCTGGCGACGACGATCAAGATCGTTGAAATTCCGCACCGTTCCGTCAACCGGGTCGGGCACCGAAATCCCGGTCATAAAACCGGACAACGGAGCTGGCGTACCAAACGGCGCCTCCCTCACGTGCGTAAAGTCCGTCAGCGTCTCACGACCATGGCAGGCGTTGCAGGTATTCAATGAAAACAGGTGCCTCTTATTGTTATCTGCGATACCTGGCGCCTCCCAGAAGAACGCAATGGGATTCAGAGAGGACGCACCTTCTTCAAGAGCCGAAAAGGTGGGTACTGCCGGAGGTGCCGGACCAGAATTGACCACATTCGACAGCCACGAAGTGAAGTTCTGAGAAAGATCCGGAGTGACCGCGACGGACTTCTGAACCAGGAAACCCGGACCGGGGGTCACAAACTCACGCAGCTCCCACGGGCGCTCAATGAATTCGTTGGTGCGGAGCTGGGCCAGCTGATGCCCCTGTGGGTTGCTGTAAACATCCGTAACTTCTCTTGTCAGTTGCGACAGCAAATCCAGGTACTGCGTCGAACCCAGCTGCAGATCACTCAGTGCCGCCCATTGCTGACCCCACGTTTGCACGTCGCAGCCAACCTTGTTCACTCGATATTCGAAGATCACCAAAAATGGACGAGGGTGTGATGAGCAACCATCTGTGAAGCAGTAGACAAATCGAAGCTCCCCGGCGCTGCTGCCATTGGTGTAAGAGCTTTCTCGAAGGTCGACGCGATTAAAGATCCCCAGCAGCCGAAACGGAGCGTCCGCCATGGAAAGTTCGCCGTTCTGGTCCACGGGCCATACATTGAGGATTTCATCGCGAACGACGGTCCGTGCCGTCGCGGTAAATCCGTTGATGGTCTGGTCTGTCATCCAATAATCGAGCCAGTTGCGGCAGAAATCAGAAGCGTTAACGCCACCTGCGCCTGCCAGCTCCGTCATCAGATGTCCAAACGTCCAAACACCGTTCGGGTTCCCGGTGGAGCTGCAGGGGTTATAGGTATAATCCGCAGCTTCGACGACTGACAGATCCGTGATGGCGATTGAATTTGGAATCAGCACATTGGTGCCGCCACTCACCTCCAGAATCGGCACGTGAGTCTCCGACATCTGCCGGATGTATCGGCTGCTGGGCCTGTACTCAACAAGCCGCTGACCGACGAAGACCGGAATCTTAGAATCCGCCCGAAGCTGCTCTGTGAGCTGCTCATGTCGACGTGTTTCGGTCTCCAGATCCCCCGGCACCACGCCCGTGTAGACACCGTCCTTCGCCTGCTGGTCATAACCCTTACCGTCATCCGTGAACTCAGTTCGGGAATCCTTCGACAGGCTGAGAGCCGTCCCACCGCCACGGGACTTCAGCGACCGCAGTTCGGCCACCAGCTGTCCCGGAGGCGCTTCGACATCCACCCGGAAATTGCCGCTGTGAAACTCCACTGCATTCTCGCGACTCTGCGCGAAGCCGTTGCCTGCACCGCTTACAAACCCAAAACACACCGCCAGAAGACTCATCACCGGACGATTTAAAACCGCCCTGCCGGAACCCACCGAAAGCCACCGACCGTAAACCATGACGCACTCCTCAGGATGTAAAACACCAGCCGGCACCGCCAGGTAAGACTGCGGGGTCTGATAAAACCAGGCAGTGCAGGCGACTCGCCCTTATAACCTGCAGATTCACAGTCTTTTAAGAATTCAAATCAATGCAGGCTGCGGATCACGTATAAATTGAACAAGCGTATATTTCAACTCACTGATATTGAATTTATTTTGACTGTTATGCGGACATGTTAAGACAGGCAGGGCTGCAAAATCAGGGGGCTCAAATTTTAAAATCGTTCATGCCTGCAGGGTGAACAGGCGTATTTGTCAATATCGTTAAATACTAATTATGTCATCGGCTTTTGCGTGTTGATCTCCGCTCTGCCAGCAGTCAGTGCTTGACCTGCCGGGCGTCGTCCGCCCGCCTGATGCCGCGCCGGACGCTCCGGGCGTTCGCATTCTGCAGGCATTTCCATTATCCTCGTTTCCGTTGGACCTCAGGCTCCTCCTCCCACCCCCCAAAAGATCTCACCCCCATGAACCATTCACCCTTTGCCATCCGCTGCGCCCTGCTGCTCACCGCCATCGCCGCCACACTGTTCCCCGCAGCCGGTGTTGCCGCTGACAAGACCGATGTGACAACCAAAGTGGTGGCTGCGGTCAGCGACAACAAGCTGACCATCAGCGCCACCAACGAGACCTTCGGGGATACGGTACCGGGGGTACCGAAGAAACTGCGAGTCGAATATCGCATCGGTGACAGGGAAGAGGTAAGTGAGGTGCCCGAAGGCGGACGCCTGGAAATCGCAGCCCCCGCCGGGCAGGAACTGGTCATTGTCAAAGCTCAGTACGGCCCTGCCGATGGCTCCAAACCACTCGACTACACGCAGCCCGCCGAATTCCTCGACACACTCCCCGGCTTTGCTATTGAGCATGTCCTTCAGGCGGATGCATCCGTGAACGGATCCTGGATCTGCATGGCCAAAGACCCCAAAGGCCGACTGCTGCTGGGAGGTCAGAATGGCCAGCCCATCACGCGAGTGACCCTCAGCGACGGCAAAGTCGTGAAACAGGAAGTTCTCAGCATTCCCGTCAGCGAAACGATGGGCATGCTGTTCGTCAACAACGCCCTCTACATCAGCGGCTCAGGCAGCCGTGGCTTTGCTCTGTATCGCTGCCGTGATACCAAAGGCAACGACAGCTACGACGACGTCGAATTTCTGCGCGAATGGCGTGGCGGCGGTGGCGAACACGGCTCCCACGGGCTGGTTCTGGGCCCCGACAACATGCTCTATGCGGTCTGCGGCAACTTCACCGGACTGCCCCAGGACCTGACCGACTCATCCCCGCATCGCAATTACGCTGACGACCTCGCCCTGCCTCGCATGGAAGACGGCAATGGATTTGGTGCCGGCGCCAAACCGCCCGGCGGATACATTGCCCGCATGGATCTCGATGGTCGCAACATCGAACTGTTCTCCTCAGGCCAGCGCAACACCTACGACATTGCCTTCAATGCTGACGGTGAACTGTTCGGCTGGGACAGCGACATGGAATGGGACTGGGGCACGCCATGGTATCGCCCGGTCCACGTGTTCCACTCCGTCCGCGGCGGAGATAACGGGTTTCGCGAAGGCACCGCCAAATGGCCTCAGTACTACCCTGACGGTCTGCCACAGACCACCACGATCGGAATCGGCTGCCCCACCGGAGTCACTTTTGGCACCGGCGCAGCGTTCCCTGTCAGGTATCAGCAGGCCTTCTATATCTGTGACTGGACTTACGGTCGTCTGATCGCCGTGCATCTGCGTCCTGACGGCGCCAGCTACACCGGCAGCTTTGAAAACTTTGTGGCCCCGAAATCACTCCGCGGCAAGGGTCCCCGCATGCCGCTCAATCTGACCGACGCCGTCATCGGCGATGACGGAGCCCTGTACTTCACCATCGGTGGCCGCGGGACTCAGGCCAGTCTCTTCCGCGTTGCCTGGCGGGGCTCCGCACCAGCCGCCCCGCTCCCCGCTGAAAAACTGGCAGATCAGACCTCCCGTGATGCTCGCGCTCTGCGGCACAAACTGGAATCCTTCAACGTCCGACCTGATCCCGCAGCCGTCAGCTTTGCATGGCCCCACCTCAACAGCTCAGATCGCTACATCCGCTATGCCGCTCGCATGGCTGTGGAACGCAACCCGGTCAGCGAATGGCAGGCAAAGGCTCTGTCCGAAAAGTCACCAGCGGCTGCCTTCACAGCCCTGCTGGCGCTGGCACGGCTGGGTTCCGCCGATGTTCAGCCTGCGGTTCTGAAGTCACTGACGGCCATTCCTTCCAAAGGATTGTCCGAGCCACTGCTGCTGGAAAAGCTGCGAGTGATCCAGGTGTCGATTGCCCGACACGGAGTTCCGGCCGGTGACGCCGCCAGGCACGTGCTGGCTGACATCGATCCACTCTACCCCGCGAACAGCGAAGCACTCAATCGTGAACTGTCGCAGATTCTGATCGCCATGAATGCTCCCGAAGTCGTTCCACGCACCATCAAGCTCCTGCTGGCCGCAGAAACTCAGGAAGAACAAATCACCTGCATCGTGAATCTGCGGAATCAGAAGTCGGGCTGGAACACCGACCTGCGCCGCAGCTATCTCGAATGGTGGAACGGGCATGCGTCCACTGCCCACAGCAGCGAAGTCACAAAGTGGTTCAGCGATGCCGGAATTCCGTTCAACAACGGCGCCAGCTACGCAAACTTCATGGCCAATGCTCATGAAGAAGCCAAATTCACTCTGACCAGCGAAGAGATCGTGGCCCTCAATGACCTGCTGACCGAATACAGCGCGCGTCACACCCAGGAACCTGCACCTCCACTCAGCTCACGCAAACTGGTTCAGGAATGGACCACTGCCGACCTGCAGCCGCTGCTCGGACAGGTCAGCAAAGGTCGCAGCTTCCAGCGGGGACGCGACGTGTTTCACCAGGCACAGTGCAGTGCCTGCCATCGCTACGGGGACCGGGGCGGCGCTGTCGGACCGGACCTGACCGCCGTTGCCACGCGATTCAAACGCCAGGACCTCCTTGAATCCTCCACCGAACCATCCAAAGTGCTCTCCGAACAGTACATGAACACGGCCATCGAAACCAAAGCCGGTCAGGTGGTCATCGGACGCATTGTGGAAGAGACGGAGGAACAGGTGGTGCTGCGACCGAATCCGCTGGCCCCGGAAACAGTCACCGTGCAGAAGGCCGACATCGAAACCCGGGAACTGTCAAAAACTTCCCCGATGCCCACCGGTCTGCTGAATACTTTCACGAAGGAAGAGATTCTGGATCTGCTGGCCTACCTCGAATCCCTTGGAGATTCAAAGCATCCCAATTTTCTTCCGTGAGGATCCGGATCATCGTTACGGCTTTTCCGTGTCCGCGCACTGGCAGACCATCTGCCCACAACCCGGGCAGCCGTGGCCATATTTCAGCCTTACCGCATCGCTCAGATTGATGCCGGCCACGTTGGCAATCGTGGCCAGCCAGGCGAGAACGTCGGCGAATTCCCTGGCGATTTCTTCCTTGTCAGAAGATTCTCGCAACGCTGCTGCCAGTTCGCCGACTTCTTCCATCAGCCACATAAACGTGCCTTCGACGCCACGCTTCTCGTCCTTGCGTGAATACATGGCGGCGATCAGCTGCTGCAGTTCATCAAGCGTCATGATCAGTACGTCCAGTTCACACCGACGCTGAGCGTGTGCTGCAGGAAGGTGTCGCGGTTCGGCCGGATGGTTGGGAACAGGTTGAGCCGCGGGTTGGACTGGTACACAACCGACTGCACAGGGTCAGCAATTTCGCCGATGAGGAGGAACTGCCAGCCGAGTCGCAGGCGTGCGTTTTCCAGCAGTCGCAGGTCCTTCAGGACTGGGGTGAGTCCAAACAGGGGCACTTCTGCCGTGAGGGACTGTTCAAACAGTGGCGACAGATGTGTACTGCTGGAAGTGCTGCTGTAGGCGTTGGCCGAGGGGCCATTCAGATTATTGGTGTCGTAACCGTCGAGCGGATCGAACAGGTTATTGTTGGCTGGGTTCGGCGTATCTGAGACGCTCATGTGGTTGAACAGATTGTCGCCACTGATGCGAATATCCTCAGTGTTGAACATCGCGGCCAGCTTTGTAAAGCCGACAACAGAAAAGCCTTTGCTGCTTCCGAGTGTATAGTGGAAGCCTGCTTCAGGGCCTGCGAGGCTGCTTTTCACCTGCGCCATATGGTGGGCCTGCACCAGTACCGGATCGAAGGGATTCACCTGCGTGAATTCCGGATCACCATCAGGTTCACCCGGGTTATCGGGGATGAAGTTATCGTCGTCGTCGATGCCATCGCCGGGGGCAAAGACTTTGGCGTTTTCCGGAGTATCGCCGTCAGAATCACCGAGGTATCCGAGACCGCTGTCGATGCCGAAGAACGCAAATTCTTCGGTGATTCGGGAGTAGCGACCACCGACGATCGGATTGATTCGCACTACGCTGCCATCATGCAGTGGTGTGAAGGCGATATCAGCAGAGGTACCGACGGACGTCACCGTGTGCTGCATCAGGAATTGAATGTCATAGGGAATCGTGGCACCGAAGGCGGTGCCATCGTCGATCGGAATACCGCTCAGATTCAGCAGGGTGCGATCGAGAATATCAAAGGTGGAACCGAAGGAGCCGAAATCGTTGGCATCCTGATCGTCGAAGGGAACTCCCGGAGCCAGAATCTGGCCCATGGTCAGACCGAGGTCAGTCTGCCCGTTGAGATTCACTGGTTGGCCGATGGCGTTGCCGCCACCCTGCTGCAGGGCAAGGATTGTGGCTGTGTCAAGCCTGCCGGCGAGGCCTGCTTCCCGACCATTGTAGGTGGCCGTGTTTTTCGCCTGCCAAAAGCCATCCATCAGCAGACCGGTGCCATCGACGTTCCAGAACCCGCCACTGGCCCGAATGCCGTTGTTCCAGAGATCTTCAATGGATCCCGGGCTGTTGGCATTGAAGTAATTGTAGAACGCCAGCCCGTCGATGATGCCGTCACTGTTGGGGTCATTCTGCTGCAGATAGCTCTGAGCAGTGGGACTTCCGAACACTCCTCGCATCTGCCGCGTTTTGGTGCGGGTGTAGTCAAGGTTGAAGAAGAAGGCGCGGGATCGGGAAAACGGTCCAATGCCGCCCCGCTGATCCTGGAACCAGGTGCCGTTGTCATTGTACGTCTGCTCGTACATGGATCCATAGGGGGAACCGGCGGCCGTCGGGCCTCCCGGGCTGGGCAGGTATCCAGGCGGCACAGCGGCCTGCGGAGGAGCGTATTGGGCCGAAGCTGCACGCCCCGCCGAGAGCATCAGTAAAAAGGGCACAACAGCCCTGAATGAGTGCCGAATCCGCATTGATCCATTCCTGGAAAAGCTGCAGTGAGCCACTGCTTGCGCGTGGTTGCCGCCATCAGCCGGCTCAGATCGGAAGGGAATGTCACCGAAGCTGGCGCACCTGACGGTGTTGTCGGAGGTATCGGTTCCCTTGTTTGTGAAACTGTACCGATTGTTCCGTGCGTGACTGCTTTTCCGGTCCTGCTGCCTTTGGCGGTCATTCCGGGGGCCCAAACCGGCGAAATCTGCCACATCCTGCTCCCAAAATCCGCCTCCAGCTTTGCAGAAATCCACCGTCGCAGCCGTTTTCCACTGTCACTAAACTCCCACGTTGCGAAAAATACCCGCTGACGCCTCAGGCACGCGTCGTCACCCACCAACCGGAATTTCCAATGCGCAGCGAATCTGAAGTTCTCTTTGAAGACAATCCCTTCTCGATCCCCGTCGCCGACCGCGTCCGCCGTCTGCCCCCCTATCTGTTCGGCACCATTAATAAACGCAAATATCAGTTGCGGGTGGCTGGCGTCGACGTGATTGACCTTGGCATGGGCAACCCCACGGACCCGCCGGACCCACAGATCGTCCAGAAAATCGAAGAATCGCTCGCCGACCCCCGCAACCATCGCTACTCCGTCTCCAACGGCATCGGCAATCTCCGCAAGGAGGTCGCTGCCCGTTACATGAAACGCTACGGAGTGCGGCTCGATGCGAACGATGAAGTGCTCGCCTGCCTTGGTTCCAAAGAAGGCTTCAGTCACATGTGTCTGGCGATGATGGGCCCTGGCGATACGGCCATCGTTCCAGCTCCCTCCTTCCCCATCCACGTCTACTCCGTAATGCTCGCCAGCGGCAACGTGATCGCACTCGACGTCCGTGACCCGGAAAAATTCCTCCGCAACATCGCCTACACCTGCGAGCATCTGGTTCCCAAACCCAAACTCGTGGTCGTCAATTTCCCGCACAATCCCTCCTCCACTGTGGTCGAACAGGACTTCTTCGTGGAACTGGTGCGACTGGCGAAGAAACATCACTTCCTCGTCATCAGCGACTTTGCCTACGCCGACGTCTGTTTCGACGGCTACAAAGCCCCCAGCTTCCTCTCCACGCCAGGCGCCCTTGATGTCGGTGTGGAACTCACGTCCATGAGCAAAAGCTACAGCATGGCCGGTTGGCGCATCGGCTTCTGCTGCGGCAACCGCGAAATGGTGCGGGCCCTCGCCACCATCAAAGGCTACTACGACTACGGCATCTTCCAGCCCATTCAAATCGCTGCCATCGTCGCCATGCGACACTGTGACCACGCCATCGACGAGATGGCAGCGGAATACCAGATCCGCCGCGATGCCCTCTGCGATGGACTTCGCCGCATCGGCTGGAACCCCATCGTCCCCAAAGCCGGCATGTTCGTCTGGACCGAAATCCCCGAACCCTGGCGAAAAATGGGCTCCATCGATTTCGCCCTGAAACTGCTCAACGAAGGCGGCGTCGCTGTCAGCCCAGGTCGCGGCTTCGGTCAGGAAGGCGAAGGATACCTGCGTCTGGCGATTGTCGAGAACAGCAAGCGTCTGCGCCAGGCCGTCCGCCAAATCGACAAATGTCTGTCAACCGAATCCGCAGCGTCTGCGTAAATACGGCGATGCTTCTCAGACCCGCGTTCGCTGACAGCAAAAGGAAACTGCAAATGCTTTTGTCCCGCGTCATCGCGCACGGGCTGTTCTGTGTCGCCACTCTGCTGCTCCCACAATCGCTCAGCGCCCAGACAGCACCGGCAAACAAAGACACCGCCCCGGCTGCAGCAACTGTTCGCATTGAGCGGAACATCGCATACCTCGAACCCGACCGCAGCGAACGCGCCGACCTCTACCAGCCCCCCGCCAATCCCACGGCGCCGCTTTATCCCGGCATCGTGATCATCCACGGTGGTGGCTGGACCGGCGGTGACAAGGGAGCGGCCCGGGAAATCAATATCGGCACCACGCTCGCTTCGCACGGCTATGTGTGTCTGTCCATCAATTACGCCCTTGCAACCCCCGCCAATTCCACCTTTCCGCAAAACATTCAGGACTGCAAGCGAGCCGTTCGCTGGCTCCGTAAAAACGCCGAACGACTGCATCTCGACTCCGCACACATCGGCGCCATCGGCGGTTCCGCCGGCGGGCACCTCACCGCACTCCTTGCCGTCACCGGCCCGGATGCCGGACTGGATCCCGCCGACGACCCTGAATACTCCTGCCGCGTTCAGGCCGCTGTACCACTCTATCCCCATTGTGCGGCAGCCTGGGAAGGCGGAACTCCACTGCAGGTCTACGACAACCTGCCGATGTTCGCCCAGAACAAAGCCACCGCCCCGCAACTCTGGGATTCCGCTCTCCCCGTTAAACAGCTCTCATCTGACGACCCGCCGCTGCTCATTCTGCATGGGACCGCGGACACCACCACCCCGCTCAACCAATCCACCAGACTTCACGAAGCAGCACTCGCCACAGGACTCGACAGCCAGTTGATCGTGGTTGAAAATGCACCCCACAGCTTCCACCTGCAGCCCGCTCAGCGCGACCTCCGACCGGACGTCCTCGCCTTCTTCAACAGGCATTTGAAGCCCAGGCTACCCCAATAGCGGTTGGGCGGCAGCCCCCGGCTGTGATTCGCGCCGCAGGTGCGCGCGCTGCCGCTGGCCGTTTGCAGTCTCGTTTGCCGGGCCGTTTGCCCGCGGACTGCCGTCCGGCGGCTCAGCGGATGGGCGGCAGCCCCCGGCTGTGTTTCGCACCGCAGGTGCGCGCTCTGCCGCTGGCCGTTTGCGGTCGCGTTTGCCAGGCACTTTGCCCGCGGACTGCCGTCCTGCGGCTCAGCGGTTGGGCGGCAGCCCCCGGCTGTGTTTCGCACCGCAGGTGCGCGCGCTGCCGCCGGCCGTTTGCGGTCGTGTTTGCCTGGCCGTTTGCCCGCGGACTGCCGTCCGGCGGCTGAGGACACTTCGCCCACCGACACTCACTTCAACAGTGGCTGCAAAACGCGATTCCACACGTCGTAACCAGCATCGGTCAGATGCAGGTCGTCATCGCTCAGGAGTTCCCGACGTGGCTCGCCGGCGGAGTTCAGTGCGGGTGTCCATACGTCCGCATACTCAGCCCGCGGATGTTCTTCGCAGATCTTCCGAATCCGCTCATTGGTTTCACGAATGGATTCCCGCAGCTTCCAGCGTTTGATGCTGGGCTTGATGCAGATGAAGATCACCTTCTGACACGCCGGCAGCTCGGTGTCCACACGGGCCAGAAACTTTTCAAAGTCCCGCACCACAACATCAGGTGTCTTGCCGTCACTCAGATCATTGTCGCCGGCGTACAGCACCACCACCCGCGGCTTTACGACTGTGACCACGCGGCTGAAGAAATGCACGGAATCAGCCAGCTGCGATCCGCCGAAGCCATGATTCACGGCGTTCAGTTCGGGAAAGGACTTTGACAGATCCCAGCGGCGGATACTGGAGCTGCCCACAAACACCACATCGGCCTGCTGCGGATTTCGAGTGGTCCAGCGCTTCTCGATCGCCTGAATGTCGTTTTCCCAGCGTTCAGGAGACTTCTTCTGTTTCTGCTTCTCGTCAGCCAAACCGGGCCCGGCCAGCAGCAGTACAGCAGCGGTCAGCAACAGCCAGCAGAAGTGAGTTGAGAGGCCAGGTCTGATCATGGTGAGTTCCGATGACAGCAGTGGGGCTGAAGAGGGCGTCAGGCGAAGAGGGCATCAGGCGGGCTCGGCGGATCCGCGGTGAACTGCTATGATACAGTGCACTTCTGTCACTGCCAGTGCGGTCATCGTTCAGGAACTCCCGGAATGTCGCTCAAGGTTCTGCTGATGGGGACAGGCGAATTCGCGCTCCCGGCCTTTCGCGCTGTGCTCGAATCCGCTCATACCGTACCCCTCGTCGTCACTCAGCCTGACAAAACCGGGCGGGGGCATCATCAGCACGTCAACGTCGTCAGGCAGCTGGCCGAAGAATTCGCCGCGCCGGTGCTGCAACCCGAAAAAGTCAATCGTCCGGAGGTGCTGGAACAGTTGCGGCTGGCCGCAGCCGACGTGTTCCTTGTGGCCTCCTTCGGCCAGATTCTCCGCCCGGAACTGCTGGCGATCCCGCGACTGGGTGCCTTCAACCTGCATGGTTCGCTGCTTCCCAAATACCGCGGTGCCGCCCCGGTTCAGTACTCCATCTGGAAGGGCGAAGCAGTTACCGGGGTGACCATGTTCCGCATCGAACCTGCACTCGATTCCGGTCCGATG
>JBEIEK010000181.1:0-11630 GCA_040382995.1 Planctomycetaceae bacterium | reverse complement strand
CGTCCGTTCCTGGATTCCCTCGTTCCTCACTCCCTCCCCCCTTCAGCGGACGGATTTTTGAGGCATGGCTCAAATCGATGCTGCGGGAAGGCCGGCGGCGGACGGAGATTGCAGCGGACCGGCAGTGTATTCACTCCTTCTGGGCCTTGTGGCCTGCCATCTCCGGAAGGACAAAACGGACCCCGGAAACCGCTTGATTCTGTAAGAAAAAACAGGTACTATTTCTTACATGAGCGGCAGAACGAAATCACCTCAGGCAGTTGACTCTAAAATCCTTGCATCCATCCGAAAGCAGGGACGCGGTTCGGTCTTTGTTCCAACGGATTTCCTCGGAATTGGCAGCCGCCGGGCGGTCGACGTGGCCCTTCATCGCCTGATCCGTCAGGGGGTGATCCGGCGACTGGCACGCGGAATCTACGATTTCCCAAAGGAACACCCGGTCCTCGGTCCCCTGGAACCGTCCGCCGAGGCGATCGCTCTCGCACTGGCCGGACGTGACCGCACAAGACTCCAGCCCGCAGGGGCGTATGCGGCGAACACCCTTGGATTATCCCAGCAGGTTCCAGCCAGGATCGTATTCCTGACCGATGGCCCGGCCAGGGTGGTCAAGGTCGGCCCGACCACCATCCATCTGCGCCGGACGACGCCGAAGAACATGGAAACGGCCGGGCGCCTGAGCGGTATTTTGATCCAGGCCCTCCGCGAACTTGGCCAGGATCATGTGACGCCCGCCCGTATCACCCATCTCAAACGCATCATCCCGGCCGGTGAGCGACAAAAGTTGCTCAAGGACATCCGGCTCGCCCCGGCATGGATGCATCCGATCTTCCAGGACCTGGCAGGGGAGGACGCATGAAGCTCCAATTCCTTGAACTGCCTGATTCCGAACGTCGTCTTTATATCGAACAGGCAGCGATTCTTTTCAGCAGATCGTACGACAGCCATGCTCAGAGTGTACATCGAAACATCAATCGTCAGTTATGCCTCCTCCAGGCCAGGTCGCGACCTCGAAACCGCCGCCCGGCAGCAACAAGCACGGGACTGGTGGACTTTCGAGCGGCAGAAGTTTGACCTGGTGACATCTCAGCTGACGCTTCGGGAAGCAGCGGCCGGTGACCCGGACGCTGCAGCAAACAGGCTGGCCCTGCTTGAAGAGATTCCACTTGTTGAATTGACTCCGGAAACGGAAGCTCCTGCTGAACTGTTGCTCAAGGCCCACACAATGCCAAAGAAAGCTGCTGCGGACGCCTTGCATGTTGCCGCGGCCGCTCTCGCAGGTGTACAATACCTGCTGACTCTGAACTGCAGGCACATTGCAAACGCGCACAAGCTTCCGCGAATTTATCAGATTCTTCTTCGGGAAGGGTTTGGCAGGCTGCTCATTTGCACTCCTGCTGAATTTCTGGGCGGTGAATTCAATGATGAACAAGCAGCCGATACTTGATGAATTGCATGCTGTCCGTGAACAACTCCTGGCTGAGTCCGGAGGGACGCTCTCAGGGCTCTTCGCCAGCCTTCTGGAAGAACAGTCCAGATCCACCAGAACGATCCTGAAAACTCTGCACATACCTGACAGTGAACCCCACGATGGTGATCCAGTCCGAACACCTGTTGCCGGCGTCGAAATGAAAAACGGTGGTTGACGGTGATTGTTCCAGGGGCGACTTGTATCGCTCCGAGCCAGCAAGCTTCGACGACATCCTGGCGGCACTGGCCAGGCTCGAAGGGAGAATCAACGGGATCGGACCCACGGACGGCTAAACGCTGGATCGGAACAAGACACATTTAACGCGGCATCTGCACATTCCTGAACTGGGTGCCTCACATGACAATGCCCTGCGCATTACGCTGCGGCCACCCGGCGCCGCCGCTGATGACCCAGGCGGGGCTGATGCGCGAAGGGTGAAGGGAGACGAGTCTCATGGCCGAAGTCGCCGCCGCGACATGCGGCCAACTGAATGGCACCGCATCAATTCTGTTGTCGCACCCGCGATTGTTGTCAGGGACCAAACCGGAACCTTTACCTTTACGCGACTCCTTGCCACTTTGACGCAACACATCGGCTTGACGCAGAACGTTGTAGACTGTTCCGGGACTGCAGGCGACGATCTGATCACGGGTGTCGTGGGGGCCCCACCGTCGACTCAAGGGTCCCCATTGGCTTTTTTTAGCTGCACGTGCTCCTGCAGCAACCCCTCAACGAAGTGAGCCCTGAGGATGGCGACCTTCTCCTCGCCGGAACCATTGACACGTTTTCGTTGATTGGACATTGGCGACAACCTTTCTGTCATCGCCAAACTCCAGCACACTTTCCAGCGCATGAGACGAAAATCAGCAAAACACAACCTTCCCGGTCCCAAACGGAAGGATCCGTGGATGAGGGACATTTCCTTCGAAAAGCTGGCGAAGAAACCACTCTGTGACTACGAGAACAACTGGGAATTGCACGCGTGACTTTCTCCGGACCAGATCTTCTTCGGTCCGTCACTGTTTTGGAAGATGTCGTGAATTGCCACACAATCTTTGATAGGATGCCACCGGTCGATTCCGCCGGATAGGGCTGCAACGTGACAGTTCGCGGTCAACCTTTGAAAACGGTGTCAAATGAAGAAACAACAGATTGAACAAGTTGTGGCCGATCTCCCGGAAGACGTGGATGTCGACCACCTGATTGAGCACCTGCACCTGCTTGACAAGCTGGAAAAGTCTGAGCAGCAACTGGCTCGCGGCGAAGGCATTTCACATGCAGCTGCTAAGCAAAGGTTGAGGCAGTGGCTGAAATAGTCTGGGCTCCCAATGCACTGGATGATGTAGAGAAACTGATTGCGTATATAGATGGCGACTCCATTGTCTCAGTACCCAGCCGGAATCAGGTTCCTGGCTTCCTGAAGATGAACGGCACGCATGCTGGATTCAGATAGCTTTTGACAGCACGGCTCATATCGATGCTGCGGGAAGGCTGGCGGCGGACTGAGATTTCTCTGGACCGACTGGGTGGCTGAAGTTGGGGGTAGCGCGAAAGCTTGAACCCGGGCTTGCGACCGGCACCGGGGGTGAGCGGGCGCAGCAGTTGCATGCGGGTCAGGCAGGCGGTCAGGCAGGTGGATCGACTAAGGAGCTGTAAGACAATAAGTTACCGGATTGGTAATTCTCGATTTGGGATGATCGTATAGTTCCATTCGCCGTGAAATTCATGCCGCTGAATTTGCACATCAAGCAACTGTTTGTCGCTAACCGTTCGTGATTTTGGGTACTCAGCATCGTCGAGCCATGCGTGGACTTCCAGTCCCTCGCGCGTGGTCGTAGCGCCGATCAGGTTGACCACAATCTCCAGTGTTTCCAATGGAACACCCTGCCAGTTGCGGGTGATGTGGCAGAAAAGACGATGCTCAATCTTGTTCCATTTGCATGTGCCCGGAGGAAAATGGCAAACCTCCACCTGAAGTCCCGTTTCGTTGGCAAGTCGCTGGAGTTCAAGTCGCCAGAGTCGAGTGCGTGGACTGTTACTGCCCCCACAATCCGCCGTGACCATCACACGTTTCGCCTTTGGAAATCGCTTGCGACCGAGCTTTTCCCACCAACGCTGGATGGCAGTCACTGCAAATTCTGCGGTGTCGTGGCTGATGCCCACTGTTACACCGGCCTCGTTGTTGGCGATGTCGTAGACACCGTAAGGAATCGCCTTGCCCAGCTCCTTGCTGGGAAAATCATGCGTTGTCACACGAATCGGGTTCCGATGTTTGCGATACGTCCGCCCGGGGTTTTTCATCAGCCCGAGAGGTTCTTTCTTCTTTGTATCCACAGAAATCGCAGGTTGCTTCATTCGACGATACGCAAGTATCCGCCGGTGTATGTGTTCAAATTGAGCGTTTCGATCAGGATGCTGCGTTCCCTCGATAGTTTTCCTGTTTGCCTGCAGGCTGTACCCGCAGGCTTTGAGTAGCTTCGACACTTTTGTGTGGCTGACGCAAAAGCCCCGAGTCCACAATTCCGTGGCGATAGCTCGCGTGCTCTTGCATGTCCAGCGGAGGGCACTCATAGGATCTCCACGCGTGGACGACTCGATGATCGATTCCAGAGCGGATACCAGTTCTGGTTCAACCACCTCTTTCGGAGGCCGCCCAGCCCCGGACCGTCGTTGACGGCCCGGCTCGATGCGGTCGGGATCACCAAGTTCCTGAATTCCCGTGCGAACGGTACGGTCCGACAGACCTGTTGCGGCAGCCACGGTGGCTACGCCACCCCACCCTATCGCTCGAGCTTCCACTGCAGCCCACTGTCGACGCCCCCGCTCGTCGAGATGCGGTGCAATCGCAACGTACTTCTGTCGAATCCGTTCAACTTGAGTATTGTCTGGCATGCATGAAGCATGTCAGTTTCTACGAGATCTCACAATATCAAATCCGGTAATTAATTCTGTTACAGCTCCTTACGTCGTTTCCCGAGTTAAAACGTGTGTCAAAGGAGCCAAAATGACACTCGACCGGCGAATGCCGGTTCCCGTGATTTCGGGGCCTGGCCCAGGTCGTGGGCATTGCAACACCCTCGCCTTCAGCACGTGAAAGTGCTGGCTGATCTCGGGCTCTCTCGTCCACAGATATGCGTATTTTGACCGCATTGTGGATACTGCATGACATTCGTCCGCGCGGTTGAACTCCTGTTGCGCACTCAACAACGAAGGTGGACACATGGCGAATCCCGATCCTCCGATTAACGAACAGCAGCTCGATCTGCTGGAGTCGAGCTTTCCGGCGGCGTCCGGTGTCGCCTTCTCGATCCGATGACCACAGTGTCTCCTCGACTGCGGATGTTCGCTGGCCCCAACGGCTCTGGCAAGAGTACGCTCAAGACGGTGCTTCCAACGGATCTGCTGGGCGTATATCTGAATCCGGACGAAATCGAAGCCCGCATTCGTCGGGACGGATTCCTCAGTGTCGACGAGTTCGGCCTGGCAGTCACTCCCGGAACAGACAATGAATTGCTCCATTTCCTTCAGCAATCCCAATTTCTGTCAGAGGCTCCGGCAGCAGTTGATGAAACAGCGAGCCTCGTTAACCCTTGAGACTGTGATGTCGTCCCCGGATAAGGTCCAGCTTCTGAAGCAGGCCCAGTTGCTGGGATATCGCACCTATTTGTACTTCATCGCTACTGACGACGCGGAGATCACTGACGGTCGGATTCTGGAAATTAAGGGCCGTCAGCTTCCTGCGTGGTTTGACCAGGCGGTACTCCAAAAAATCACTTCAGCAGGCACGACACCATAAACGTACGGCTCAGATGTGCGGCTATGGTGACACGCCCGGGCAGCAGTGGCTTACTCGATGAGCCGCGGCAGAGACCGCCAGGCTGCATCGCCCACGAATCCCAGGGCTGCTTCCTGAGCCAGTTGAGGGGCTCCGTTGCCGCTGTTTTGGGTGTGGTTTCTGCTTGGCCTCAGAGGTCTTTGATGCGGTCAACGGGCCGCTCGCCCTTGCCCAAAGTCGCTCCTCCTCGCGATAATCGGCGAGGGACCTTGTCCCGGGACCACCTGCAGCGATTCACACTGCTTCTTGACGCATCCCACACAGTGGGATAGAATTGGGCGGTTCACGAGGGCTGAATTCGTCGAAACGAGTGAATTTACCGCTACCATTCGCGAGTACATGAATGACGAAGACTACTCGAACCTGCAGCGTTTGCTGATGGAGCAACCAAACCGAGGGGTGGTGATTCCCGGTTGTAATGGGCTGCGTAAGCTGCGCGTGGCAAATGAGAGTCGCGGCAAGGGCAAAAGAGGTGGTTGTCGTGTGATTTACCTATACGTTCCCGAAGCCCGCTGGTTCTTTATGCTTGACATCTACAGCAAAGACGAGCAGGAGAACCTCTCGGCGGCAGACCGACGATTACTTTCACAGTTGGCCACAGAACTGAAAACGCAGGCAAAATTTGCGGCAGGCCGCAGGAGCGAAGAGCTACCATGAATGGGACGACCAGAAAATCGCTGTTTGAAAGACTGCAGAAAGGATTGCAGGAAAGTGTTGCTCACTGTCGTGGTGAGTTGACGTTGAAAACGGTCGAGGTGCCTGAGGATCCTCCGCAGATTGATGCGGCAACTTTGGCGGCATTACGGCACCAGGCGGCCATGTCACAGTCAGTCTTTGCCGGACTGCTGAGTGTGTCCACGAAGACGCTGCAGAGCTGGGAACAGGGAACTCGGCATCCTTCAGATGCGGCACTGCGGCTGATTCAACTTTTCACGCAACATCCGGAAATTGTCTGCCGCAGTGTCGGACTGCCCCCGGTGACGCTTGCGGGCGTCTCCATCAAACCAATGAAACGCGGGCGTTCGCAGATTGTTATCGAAGATCGGTGATTGTCCGGATCTGTTGCTGCGGTCGAATACCATGCGTCGCGTTCGTGTCGAATGTCGGCTGCTGAGCGCCAATTGAAAAACGAGAATCTGGCTGTCCTGTGGTGACTCACATCGCGGACGAACAGCCGGTTGCGTGACAGCAGTGGAGCACAAAGTCCGTTGAGTGTCATGGGTGTCCCACAACCGACCAGAGTACGTCCTGGAGAGACGCCCATTCGGGCTGGCAGAGAAGATACGCTCGCGGTCGGGGGAGACAATGCAAACAAGCTTCCGCTGGACCGACAGAAGTCGCGGCAGGGACCGCGAGGTCGCGGGTGTCCAGCGGGCGTGCAGGTGACTCGGGAGTGCCGGGCGGCTCAGATGGAACTTCGCCATCCCCCCGGTGGGCGCAAAAAAACAGCCGCAGGGACCAATACTAAGTCCTTGCGGCTGTTCAAGTTGCACTCGAATGGGCTCGAACCATTAACCTTCGGTTCCGTAGACCGATGCTCTATCCAATTGAGCTACGAGTGCGGAGGCAGGTGCTGACTGTGTCTGCGGGTCTGCTTCGGGGGGAGGAGTCTAACAGGTTCTTTGCGGAATCGCAAGCCGTTCCGCACTGGAGAATTTGTGGGAATCCTGGGGCTGGGCGGTGACGTGGGCAGCTTAATGCTGGTGTTTTTCACGGAAATCCAGTTTCCGAACGGAGCTGCGGGTTGCAGAGGACGCAGAGTCTGATGAACACTGTGGTGCTTCCCGTTTTGATGCTCAGGTGTTTTCCGCAGGTGTCTCATGCCGCTGCTCCGCAGTCCTCGTCTGGCCAGTGCTGCTTCCAGTTGCCTTGTGGTGATTGATATGCAGGAACGCCTGCTGCCGGTAATCGACGCGGCCGACCGTTTGACGCAGCGGTGCCGTTTTTTGATGGAGGCGGCGGGGCTGTTGTCGGTGCCGGTCGTGATCACCGAACAGTATCCTCGGGGCCTTGGAACCACGATTGAGCCATTGCGGGGAGTCGCTGCGAACGCTGTGGTTCTGGAGAAGCTGCGGTTCAGCGGAGCGGACGCGCTGCAGGACGCTGGATTGCTGCGGCCGAGTTTGCGACAGCTGGTGCTGGCGGGGATTGAAACGCACATCTGCGTTCAACAAACGGCGCTGGATCTGGTTGCTGCCGGCTGGGACGTGATTCTGGCGGCGGATGCGAGCGGGAGCAGGCAGGAGGCGGACAGGTCTGCGGCGCTGGTTCGCCTGGCGGCCGCGGGAGTGACGGTGAGCACGGCGGAGTCGGTGGTGTTTGAATGGTGCGAAACAGCGGAGCACCCGAACTTTCGCCGGCTGAGTGCGCTGGTCAGGGCGCAGGCGTCGCCGGGTGTGTGAGTTGCCGGGGGTGCGCACCTTTGGTGCAAAACGCAGCCGGGGGCTTCCGCCCAGCCGCTGATGACGCTTCGGACAGGGCGTAAAAAAACCCTGATTTCACTGAACGCGAAATCAGGGTTTGACCCCAAGGGGATTCGAACCCCTGTTACCGGAATGAAAATCCGATGTCCTGGACCTGACTAGACGATGGGGCCGTCGGGCCGAAGAGTATAGCCGACCCAGCAGGGAAATCAATTCAAAGCTGGCTCGCTTTGTGACGTTTTTTCGGAATTGGGCCTGGCGGGGTTCACACTTTCTTCCTGCAAAATCGCCCGCAGGATTTCTTCGCGGTGAACGGAGACTTCGCGGGGGGCCTGGATGCCCAGCCGCACGCTGTCGCCGCGGATATCGACCACGGTGACGGCAATGTTGCCGTTAATGACGATACTTTGGTTGACCTTCCTTGACAGCACTAACATGACAAATCCTCCCTGGTTTCACTGATCCACGCCCCACGCGGGAATGCTAGGCGCGCGATTTGCAGCGGTCAACGGACAATTCGGCAGAAACTGCCGGTTTTTTCTTTGGCAGGGCTTGACTGTCAAGATCAGCCGCTGCGGGGGAGGTCAAGGAGCCCGGCGAAGCGTTCGAGCACGATCTGTCGGAGAGGGGCGAAGGCGGGGAGGTGGAATTCGCCGGAGTCGACGAGGTCCTGGGCAATGTTGCGGGCTGTCTGGAGGAGTTCAAGGTCGCGGACGGGGTCGGCGCAGCGGAGTGGCATGGCGCCGCTTTGGCGGAGTCCCAGAATGTCGCCGGGGCCGCGGAGGCGGGCGTCGGTTTCGGCCAGTTCGAAGCCATCGGTGGATTGTTCGAGGGCTTTGAGGCGGCCGTTGGCTTCGGGGGATTCGGCTTCGGAGAGCAGAAAGCAGTAGCCCTGATGGCGTCCGCGGCAGATGCGGCCGCGGAGCTGATGGAGCTGTGCGATTCCGAAGCGTTCGGCCTGCTGGATCACCATGATCGTGGCGTTGGGGATGTTGACGCCGACTTCGATGACTGTGGTGGAGACCAGAACCTGAGTGGTGCCTTCGCGAAACTTGTCCATGACATCGTGGCGGTGTTCGCGGTCCATGCGGCCATGCAGGAGGTCGATGGAGAGTCCGGCGAGTTCGTGGATGCGGAGGCGATTGAAGACAGCTTCGGCGGAAGCGGCGTCGTCTTCGGACTGGCCTTCCACGCGGGGGCAGACGACATAAGCCTGGCGTCCCTGAGCGATTTGCTGGCGGAGGAAGTGCCAGACTTTGGTGAGTTCTGCAGGGGAGCTGATTTTTGCGGTGACGACCTTTTGTCGTCCGGGCGGGAGGTCTTTGATGACGGAGACGTCGAGATCGCCGAACTGTGTGAGGCAGAGGCTGCGGGGGATGGGGGTGGCGGTCATGACGAGCACGTGCGGGCTGAGGCCATCGGCGGAGTTTCCGGTGCCGGAGAATCCGGCGCGCTGGCGGACGCCAAAGCGGTGTTGTTCGTCGATGACAGCCACGCCAAGTCGAGCGAATTTGATGGCATCCTGGATGAGTGCCTGGGTGCCGATGACGAGTTGCATGGAGCCGTCGGCGATGCCGCTGATGAGTTCGCGGCGGCGGGCGGCGGGTAGGCCACCGAGGAGCAGGCAGCGAGTGACGCGGCTGGCGCTGAGGAGTTGGTCGAGGGTTTCCCAGTGCTGTGTGGCGAGCACTTCGGTGGGGGCCATGAGCACGGCTTGTCGGCCGGCCGCGATGGCGGCGAGCAGTGCGTAGACGGCGATGGCCGTTTTACCAGCGCCGACGTCGGCCTGGAGCAGGCGGTGCATGGGTTGGGGGCGATTAAGATCACCCACGATCTGCCGCACGGCTTCGTCCTGGCCCGGGGTGAAGCGGAAGCTGAAGAGGCGGCGAATGCGGGCATCGATCTGAGCGGAGACGGGGATGGGGGTGGTGTGGAGCTGGCGGGAGGAGTGACGGCGGACGGCCAGTCCGAGTTGAAATTCGAGCAGGTCGTCGAAGAGCACGCGACGGCGGGCCTGTTCCCACTCGGTGCGATCGGCAGGGAGATGCAGAGCGCGGACGGCGGGGGCCAGTTCCGGGAGCTTGTGCTGCTGGCGAAAGTGCGGTGGGAGCGGATCGATGAGGCAATCGGCGCAGTGTTCGACGGCGGCGCGTGTGAGCCGGCGCATGGCATCCATGCGGATGCCTTCGGTGAGCGGATAGCGGGGGAGGACTCCGGCGCGATCTTCGGAGTCTTCGTCGGCGGGGAGCACGTGCACTTCGGGAGTGTTGAATTCCCAGCGAGCAGCGCGGCGACGGGGGCGACCGTGGAAGAGCAGGCGGTCGCCGGGTTGAAAGCGGTGGACCATCCACGGCTGGTTGAACCACAGGCCACGCACGAAGTGGCCGTCGCAGTTTAGAAGAATTCCCACGAGGCAGCCGCCGCGCTGGGTGGCGCGTGAGTCGCGGTCGACGACGATGCCCTGAACCGCCTGAAGAATGTCCGGCTGGAGTTGTGGGACGGGTTTGAGATTGGAGAAGTCGTGGATGTCTGTGGGGATATGAAAGAGCAGGTCGCGGGCGGTTTCGATTTGCAGGTTGCGAAGAAGTGCAGCACGCTGGGGGCCGACACCGCGGACGTACTGCACGGGAGTCAGCAGCCGGTCGGTGGCGACCGGAGTGGCGACCTGGGTGGGGCTGAGCGCAGGCGGGGATGCGGCGGGGTCGGCATCGGCGGCGGCGTGTGAAGAGAGCGTTTCAGACATAGGGTGCTGAATAATGAGATCCCCAGGAAAGTGCAACAATAGCACACCAAAAGATCATGGCAGGAACGCGAAGCGAGGGTGCCGGGGCCGGGACGACCGTTACAACCGTTGCGGTCGTTGCGGGCGTTGCGGGCGGCAGGCTGCGGTTTTCGCAGGTTTCGCTGGAAAAATCCACTCGCGGCACAGGGAAGGAACGGAAAAGCGGGCGCTGGGGCTGGAGTCACCGCCTGAATGCAGCAGATCAAGAATCCCGCTTCTTCCGCCGCTTCCGTACTTGTTTTTCAACCCGCACCCGCTCAAAATAAACCAACTTTGTCCGGTCCATTCTTCAGGCCACCCACCGGCCTGTGCGGTCTCTGATCCATCAGTTCTCACTGATTTCCAGAACCATGTCATCCACCTTGCCAAACACGCATTCGACCTCTGGTCGACACACCTGCTTCGCTCCACCGTTCTGCCTGACGGCAGCGGAAGGTGTGCCTGCGCGTGCGGTGTCGGTGGGTCAGTTTCGAGTGGGTATCAAAAGCGCGGCTGCGTCCAAACGGGCGTCCCTGCCACCTCGCTGATCCCCTGTTCAGATGATTACAGGAAGTGCGTCAGCGAGTTTCGGTGGCAATTCGATGCGCGTTTCCCCCAGGTCAGCCGGGTGGCTGGCAGACTCCACAATCAGGTGTATTCCGATGAAAGATCTCCGCGGCAATCAGTATCCAGCTCCCTACCGCCCTCCCTACGGAGCTCCGGAAGCAGCGGGGCTCTACGATCCGAAGTTCGAGCACGAAAACTGCGGCGTCGGCTTTGTCGCTCATGTTAAAGGTGTCCGCAGTCACCAGATTGTCGAGGATGCGGCGACGATTCTGCGTCACATGGATCACCGCGGTGCCTGTGGATGTGAATCCAACACGGGCGACGGCGCCGGAATGCTCACGGCGCTCCCGCATCGCTTTCTGCAGCGGGTCGCCCACGAATCGCTCGGGATTACCCTGCCGTCTCCGGGCCGATATGCGGCGGGCATCGTGTTTCTGCCGCAGGACACCGACCAGCGCACGGTGTGTCGACAGGCTGTCGAAGAAATCATCGCTGCTCAGGGTCAGGTCTGTCTGGGCTGGCGTCCGCTGCCGGTTGACTTCGATGCTGCGGACATCGGTCAGTCAGCCCGCGCCT
>JBEIEK010000180.1:0-11744 GCA_040382995.1 Planctomycetaceae bacterium | reverse complement strand
TCGCAACAACGCTGACCTCCGTGATGGTTCCACGCCTTCCGCCTTCGCCTCCTGCAGAAAAATTCCGCCGTATTCCAGCCATTCGGCCACAAGCCGTGTTTGCGTAGCGTCCGGAGCCTCTGTCGGTGCAAAATACGGGTGTTTAGCAAGGAGTGCATCCACCAGCAGTTCAGGGTCCGCGGGAGCCAGCTTGTATGTTTTCAGGGATGCGTCCAGGTGCCCCAGACATTGTTCGACAAGTTCAAAACTGTCGCCGTACCGCTGCAGTTCAAGAAACCTGCAGACAATCCTCAGATCTTCGGGGCTCAGCACTTCCGCAGGTTGGATGTTCCGGATGTAGTCCCGATAGACATCAAGCGTTTGGCCGATCGCAGCCATCCGCATTTCCAACGTGACCGGAGTGAGCGGCAGTTGGGGTTCTCCGATCAGGTGCATGTAGTTGTCCACGATTGAAATCGCATCGAGCAGCATCGCCTGGGCCTGCTCCCGGCCCTGTCGCTCCAGCCTCGCCTGTTGCCGAGCGAAGTTGGCTGTCCTGATCGCTGCCACAAATGCGAAAGTCAGGGCTGCAACAGTCAGCAGGGCAAGAGCTGCGAACGCTCTGTTGCGGGTCGCCCAGCGCGCAGCCCTCTGCAGGCGACTGACGGGCCGCGCTCTGACTGGCCGATGCTGAAGAAACGCCAGCAGATCCTCCGCCACGGCTTCGGCGCTGCCATATCTCCGCCCCGGATCACGCTCCAGACACTTCAGACAGATCGTCTCGATATCTTTTGCCACGTGCGGCTGCAGCACCCGCGGACGCAACGGGTCAAGGGTGCGAATCATTTCCAGAACCTTCACGGCTTCGCTTGCCGCAAACGGAGGTCGTCCGGTGAGCAGTTCGTAAAGGATCACACCGAGTGAATACACGTCCGTCCGCGCATCCACGGTCTGCCCCGCACTGATCTGCTCGGGCGCCATGTAGCTGGGCGTACCCATGATTTGTCCGGTACGCGTGAGCGTCGGATCGTCGATGATTCTGGCCAGACCGAAGTCGGAAAGCTGCAGATCGGGTGAGCCGTTTTCACGTCGCGGCAAGACACCGCAAATATCAGTTCGCAGCAGCACATTCGATGGCTTGACGTCTCGATGAATCACTCCGTGCCTGTGGGCATGGTGCAGAGCAATTGCCAGCGTGTGGCAGATTTCGGCGGCCTCTGTCGCCACCAGCGGACGGCCGCTGTGCCACTGAGATAACGTCATCCCGCGAACATATTCCATCACCAGCACTGGCTGATCCTCGTCTGTCACAACCTCGTACACCGTGATGATGTAGGGGTGAGACAACCGCGCCAGTGCCAGGGCCTCCTGCATCAGCCGCTGGACACCATCGAAGTGGGCCTGACGCACGCCCAGTCGCTTCAGGGCCACCGATCGCTCCATCAGATGGTCCCAGCCCTCCCAGACGTCCCCCATCCCGCCAGAACCGATTCGCCTCAGCCACGAATATCGCACACTCGCCGCAGGCTCCTCAGAAAACACAGGCTCCACGACAACCTTCGCCCCAGTCTGGTTGACGGTGGCAGCGCTGGCACCGGCCAGGCGATGACTCAGAGTCGACTTCTCGGTGTGCAGTCCGACAGCGCTCTGAGCCAAAGATATCCACGGAGGGGGTGGTGTTTTTTCCACCGCCGCAATCAGCTGCTCACAGCAAACCGAGCAGTGCTCGACATGAGAATCGAAGTCATCTGCTGCGGCAGTTGAAAGTTTTCCGGATACGTAGTCAGGGATGAGGGAGGAATGCTGACACGGAAGCGTAGTTGTGAGAGTCATGGTGATTCATGGAGTCAGACAGAGATGGTGCGAAAAACGCAAAAAGTGCGTTCTTTGTCAAGAACTGCCAGCCCGGCGTTTCCTTACAGTCAATCTGCCGACAGTGGCTGATTACTTCAAAAAAATTGCCATTCAATCTGCGCGATCGAATTCGGCCAGTCGCTGCAACTCGTCCGTGACCATTTTCTGAATCCGACACCGCGCCGTGTACACGGCGCTCAACTGCATGCCCGTTATCTGAACCACTTCCTCGCCCCGCCGTCCTTCAAGAACCATCAGACGAAATGCTTCCCATGTGTGCTCCTGAACCCGGGCTCTCACGCTGGCCAGCGCCTGTTCAAGAAGTTGCTGTTCAAAGAGCCTGTCAAGGTCCTCTTCGAGCGAAATCCTGGCCTGCACAGAATTTCGCAGATGCTCGATCACCTCCGGGCGGTTGCTTCGCTGCGCGCGCCACCGCGTCGCACCAGCACCTCCATGCGATCACCCGCAGCCACGCCCGAAAACTTCCCGTCCCGCGCCGCTGAAATAACCGAATTCGGCCAATCACGATGAGCAGCGTGTCCTGAATCAAATCGTCCACGTCCGCCGCCTGCAATCCCATTCTGCCAGACCAGCGTCTGAGCACTGTCGCACAATGGCCGCAGAATTCAGACCAGGCGGCAACTTCCCCACGCTTTACGCGCTCAAGCAGAGTCAGTGAGGTGTCGCTCAGCATCGTCATCAAACACTCCATGGAACAGCAGGCAGGATCGTTGCTGTGGGCGGTCGTTATATCGGTGCGTCCACCCGAGCACAAGGAACGGCAAACACATGTCAGAAACGTTGCGGAACGGCGTAAAGAACACCGCATGTTGACTATTCGAATACACCCTGCATGACAACCCGCAAGGGGGTGTAAATGCTCCAGTAACGATGCGTCTCCGCGGGCAAACGGGGCTGTAAACGTGGCCGCAGACGGCCTCGCCAGTGCACGCACCTTCGGTGCGAATCGCAACCGGGGGCTTCCGCCCATCCGCTCGCATTTCCAGCCGCATGGCGGCAGTCCGCGGGCCAACGGCCCTGCCAACGCGACCGCAAACGCCCCTCGACAGCGCGCGCACCTCTGGTGCGAATCGCAGCCGGGGGTTTCCGCCCAACCGCTTGCATGCTTTACCTTTTGGTGATTGCCGGTCCGCAGATCCCGTGCCAATTGAAATCCAGGGCACTCCGCGGTAGTCTTCGCATTATTCACACTGCAGTGACTCGATTTCTCATTCAACCAACGGATCGAAGATGACCAGTTCCGGTGACGACTCAGGAAAACGCCCCTCAAATCCCGCAGGCCGCTGGGCTCGCCCGCTGTCAGATATTGGTGCGCTCCCGGACGACGTCGGTGGCGAAGTGCTCTTCGACGACTACGATGACCAGCCCGTCAACAGTCAGGCTGCCGCATCCGCTGCCGATGTCGCGTCAGCCACTGCCGAGGCTCAGAACGCTGCTGCCGCTCCAGTAGCCTCCGGCCATTCCTTCGACGAAGACATCGATGATCTCATCGTGTTCCCCGAGGACGACGAAGACGATGATGAAGAGGATTCAGAAGAAGACGATTCCGCAGACGAAGTCAGCGACGAAGATTTTGACTTCGAGGATGATGACGAAGATGACGAAGACGAAGATGAAGAGGATGACGACGACGAAGAAGATCACGAAGACGAAGACGAGGATGAAGACGAGGACGACAGCGACACGGAGGATGACGACGAATTCGGTTTCGGCAGCGACGTGAAAGAGACGCCGCGCCGCGTCACTGCAGCTCGCTCAGAAACCCCGGTCGCTGATCGCTCACGTGCTCCCGGCCGCAGCCGCCCGGAAACTCCTCAGCAACCACCTGCCGAACGCGCTCGGCCCAACGTCGTCTCCGGTGCCGGCGACGACGAGACGTACTGGAGCGAAGTGGACCGCTGGGTCTGGGAAGAGAACAAACCGGAACCAAAGTCGGCAGTGCCCGAGCGTTCCGATGAAGCCGATGATGAGGATGTCGCTGAAGAATCGACTGCCGGTGAATCACCGGAAGGTGGCGAAGGCACGTCTGAAGCCCGTTCCGGGCGTCGTCGGGGACGACGTCGCGGTGGCCGCGGACGCAACCGTCGCCGCCGTGAAGAATCACCCGCCGCGGACACTCACGACACCACCGACGCCGACACATCCCACGCCCCCGAAGATGACCTCAGCGAGATCCTCTTCGAGGAGGACCATGAGGACGTGGTCAGCGTCTCTGCCGGAAGCGCCCGCGCACAGCGTCTCGCCGAAGAACCTCGCCCACCCGTCGCCGAAGATTCCGACAGCGATGAAGCCGGTGACAGCGAAACCACAGAGCCCGCAGAGCGATCTGAGCGTTCTGACCGGCGGGGACGCAGGGGACGACGAGGTCGTGGTCGAGACAGAGATCGCGACGAAGCCCGTCCGCCCCGCGCTGAATCCGCTCGCCGACCACCCGTTCAACGTGAACCAGAACCCGACGACGAGGACGCCTTCGAGGCAGAAGACGAAGGTCCGGTCGGCTTTGACGATGACGAACCAGCACCGGCCCCCCGTCGGGTCAAACATGTTCGAGATGAAGTTGAAGAACCGCGAACAGCCCCGGTTCGTGAGGAACGCCGCGCCCGCGGTGAACGCGGGGATCGCACGGAACGCAGTGAGCGACCGGAACGCGGCGAACGTACCGAGCGACCGGAACGCAGCGAACGCAGCGAACGCGGCGAACGACCGGAGCGGGGCGAACGCACTGAACGCGGCGAGCGACCGGAGCGAGGCGAACGCACCGAACGCACCGAACGTGCTGAGCGACCGGCACGTGGTGAACGTCCAGAACGGCCCGCTCGGAGTGAGCGTCGAGAACGTGACGAACGTGACGAGAGGGATGATCGCGATGACCGTGATCTGCCGGATGATCGCGAAGAGCGGGAACCGCGCAGCGAACGCGAACCAAGACGTCGCCGTCCCGTTCGCGATCGTGAAGAAACTCGCAGTGCCCCGCAACCAGCACCGGTGGCTCCCGAATATCGCGATGTCCCCACCTGGGAAGAAGCGATTGGCTGCCTGTCGCTGCGCACACCGTCCGAAGACCACGCACGACGCACCGAAAATCGCTATCGCCGCAGTTCGCCGGGCGGTGGCAGGGACAGCGGCAGCACCGGTGGCGGCCGCGAAGCGGGACGTGAAGGCAGCCGGGGCCGTGACGGCGACGGTGGTCGCCCGCGACGTCGCTGAAGCTTCACCGCAGCCCGTTATCCCGGATCGAAATCAGGCGGGTGACTGGATCCTTCGTACGGATTCAGCCCCGCACGGCGCGTCGCGTTCACAACCGAGCCGCGACCGTGAGGGATTCGGGAACACCCCTCGCCGTAAAGCCATTCTGCACAGTAGTTTCTGTGTTGACACGCATGGTTTCGATCATGAAAGGCGTGCGGTCGATGTCAATCGGCCGGTGCGGCCCCGGTCCGCTCCTGATGCGACGCTGGCCGGGAGGGCACGCACGGTTACCGAGGGATTAACATCCACTGCTCGCCTGTCGCATTTTTTGCGGTGACAGGGCTGTTTGCCCGCGGACTGCCGTAGGGCGGCTCACCGTCCGGTACCGGTGAAAGTCCGCCGGTCCGCGCAAAAAAAATCCCGGCGTCAGATCGAAGCTGACGCCGGGATTTCGATGGGCCCAACAGGACTTGAACCTGTGACCTTTCGGATGTGAACCGAACGCTCTAACCAACTGAGCCATGGGCCCCTGTGCAAAAGGCCAATATAGCATATGGACCGGCGAAAGACAATCGAGAAGCGTGCGGCACCTCTAAACCGGTAGCCGTGCGTTCTGCAATCACCTGCGATTTTGACTGCTGGCCGTGAAGGCTCGTTTCGCCTCCTGCACAAAACTGCGAATTTTTGCTGCGTCTTTGATTCCGGGCGAGGATTCAACGCCGCTGGCGGTATCGACTCCCGAGGGAGAAGTGGCGGTGATCGCGCGGGCGACGTTTTCCGGCGTGAGTCCTCCGGCGAGCACCAGCGGGGGACGCGGGGCCAGTCGCCAGGCAGCGGGGACCGAGGGATCGACGGTGCGTCCGGTGCCTCCGTATTGTCCGGGCACAAAGGCATCAAGCAGCACAGCGTCGGGCCGGATGAGCCGTTGCAGGGCACTGACGGCTGCCAGGCAGTCAGCCACTCGGTCTGCGGAAACCCGCAGTGCCCGGATGCATTTGATTCCCGGCAGCTGCTGCATGCAGGCGAGGATTTGTTCGGGCGTTTCGTCACCATGAAACTGGACACCGGTCAGTCCGACGTCCTGAACCGTCTGCAGAATGGTATCCGTGGAAGCATTGACGAAGACACCGATGAATTCCGGGAGTTGCAGTTCAGGCTGAGCGGCTGCGGTGTCGCGAAGCATGCCGGCGATATTCGCAGCCTGTTCGGCTGGTATGAATCGTTTGGACTCCGGAAAGCAGTTGAAGCCAATCGCACTGACTTTCGCCTGCATGGCAGCAAGGGCGTCTTCGCCACGAGTAATTCCACAGATCTTAATCCACATTTCAGGCCTCCTGCGACAGGGATTGCAACGATTGACCAGAACGATTGAAGGCGCGGAACACAATCAGCCAGACGATGGCAACCACGGCGACCGCGATGGATACAGCCAGCCACGCCTGGCGACTGGCAGAGGCAGCCATGTGCTGCACCGGCTGCAGCACACCATCGCGACGTTCCTGCACAATGACCATCCAGCTGGTGCGTTTGACGGTTGACAGTGCAGCCATCCATTCCCCGGACCACGCTTTTGCGGCGGGTGCGGTGAGGCGACCGATGGGATCGTAGTAAAACGGCAGTCGCACTTCTTCGGCCGCCGGACGCCCTTTTTCGGATTCGATAAGTAAGGCGATCTGCGGATCGAGACTGAGCTGCTGGAAGAGTTCGCTGTCGGCCGAGTTTTGTTCAGCGGTGCGCAGGAATTCTTCGGTGAGGCAGGGGTGGTCGAGCAGTCGGACCTGAGAGTTATTGCGGATTTCGGCGAGGGCAATGACGCGTTCGATGCCGGCCGTGCCTTTACCGGTCATCTGTCCACGGAGCCGGGACTGGAGATCACCAAGATGCGCCGTGCGAGCGAAGACGCCGATCACGTTCCCGGCAGTGGTCCGCACGGGAACGCTCAATGCAACCGTCTGACGGCCAGTGGTGGTGCTCTTGTAGGCGAGACTGACGTGGGGCTGGGAAAGTGGTTGGATGTCTGAAGGGACGCTGTCGCGGGGGTAATCAAGTCCGCGACCGTGGAAGTAATCGCGCCAGGCGAAGTTGTCGCCGAGCGTGCGTTCGCTGAAGTCGCGTCTCCAGATCTGCACTCCGGACGCATCAGTGAGGAACCAGCTGGTGTCGGTGCCGCGGCTGCGGGCGGCGGAGGCGGCCTGGGAGCGTTCCCAGGCGCGGTCGAGCAGCTGCATCCAGCGGGGCCGGGCCTCCATCGAGGCTTCGGCAAACCGGAGCATCTCAGCGGCGGCTTCGGAGCTGGGACGCAGCAGCAGTGATTCCAGTTCGCGGCGGACTTCTTCGCTGGCGGTCAGGGACTGCAGTTCGTCAAGGCGATCCTGAAGTTCATCTTCGAGCGCTGCGGCCTGCAGTCGGGCGGAGAGGGCATCGCTTTCAAGGGCGCGGCGGGTGAGCTGCTCTTCGGCATCACGCAGGTTCTCTCTGAGAGCACTCACGAAAATCGGTACGAGGGCTGCGGTGAGCAGCAGGGGGACCAGCAGTCCGACAGCCAGCAGAGGGCGGCGCGCTCGCTGACGGTCGCGAGCCTTTAGCGCATCAAGGACTGCCTGAGCGTTTGGAAAGCGTTCGGCCGGGTTCACGGCGAGACAGCGTTCGAGGATTTCGGCCAGTCGCGGGTCTACCTGCCGGAGTCGGCGATGGGCCGTGGGGATACCGGCAGCCCGCACCGCATCCCGATAGATCTGCAGCCGTGTATCGAGCGTTTCGGCGGCCTGCAGCTGAGCCTGCAGCTGTTCGCTGCGGTGCGGGGGCCGTCCTGTCAGCATGTGAAAGAGCAGGGCACCGACGGCGTAGACATCCCAGCGTGCATCGGGAGCAGCATCCAGGTCCGCCTGCTCGGGTGACATATAATAGAGTGTTCCCAGCGCTGGGCTTTGTTCGTGCGACATTCGGGCCTGACCGAAATCGCAGAGCCTTGCAGAACGCTGGCCATCCAGAAGCACATTGTCCGGTTTGAGATCACAGTGCAGCACGCCGGCACCGTGCGCATCGATCAGCGCGCTGCAGATTTCCTTTCCCAGTCGCACGGATTCGTCGACGGCGAGCGGACCGCGGGCAAGGAGCGTGCCCAGGGAACCGTTCTCGACGTACTCCATCACGAACCACGGCGGATCGCTGTTCCAGCCGACGTCGAGCAGCCTCACGATGTTGCGGGATGTGTAGACCGCCGCCAGCTTTTCGACTTCGCGGTTGAGCAGTGCCCAGTTGAGTCCGTGACGATGGGGGTAGAACTTGATCGCCACCATCCGCCCGGTTCGATCTTCACGCGCAAGCCAGACGACACCATAGGCGCCAGTTCCCAGCCGCCGTACGACCGAGTAGCCTGGTGGTTCGACCGGGGGCTGGCTGCCCTGCAGGCTCAGTTGCCGCGACCGCTCCACCGCTGCTTCATCCTGAATTTCCGTGTCGCCCGGCAGCCGCATGCTTCTCCCTTATCCTTGACTTTTGGGAACCATCCGTATTCAGGGGCGACCAGGGATCAGTGGGGAGCGACGATGGAGCAGGAGCAGGTCGCGAAGGAACACGCCGAGCTGCCGAAAACGGTGCTCAGGGAGCGATATGCGGCTGCCATGAACGGCAATGCTGACGATGTCGTCGAGACCTGTTCTGAGCGGGGCCGGGAGCGCTGCGATGGCTGATGGAGGCTGGTGAGTGGCACGCAGCCGCAGCCAGTCTGTTTCCAGAGCGGAGCCGGTAACTTCGAGACAGAAGCGACGGCAGAGCACTTCAGCCGCCGCGCCGAATTCCTGGTGGTCGATCTGCCCAGCTGCCTGCACTCCGTAGACCGAACGCATCAATCTTGCTTTCCATTCCGGCAGTGGCGGGAGCCTGCGGCGGAAGAGCAGCAGCAGGACCCAGAGGCCGGCAATAATGCAGACCAGCAGCAGCATCGTCCGCAGCCAGCTGCCCGGTCGCACGCTGCGAGGACGATCGCGCAGAGTGCGGTTGAGCAGATTGGATTGCTGGAGCTTATCGAGCAGCGCGTTGGCGGTGCGGAGGATGGTTCGGAGATCGGCCGGGGGAGGAGTGAGTGAAGGCGGAATTGGCGGGGGCTGAATGGTTGGGGGCGGAGCATTGCGAAGCAGGTCCGGGAATTGCTGAGCAGGTGGCATTGATGGTGGCAGGCCATCCTGTGGCAGCTGGCCCGGGTTTGCGGACGACAACTGACCGCTTTCGACCACCGCGTACTGGCTGCGGCCGGCTGACAACCGCATCACCGTATTGATGGCCAGAATGGAGTTGCTGCCGTGCCAGATCATGCCGTCTGAATAGAGGCTTTTGTCGGCGGCCAGAATCAACAGCCCCCCGGAATCCGCTGGATCTGTGCCAATCGCCAGCACTCCGGCGTTCGCCGAACCTGCAGGCTGCATCTGCGGTGGACAGCGAACCAGCACTGTCCAGGAAAGGGAACTGTCTTCAGGCTCAGTGAACCAGCCACTGCGATTGACGACGATTGAGGGAACCGACTGAACCAGCGGATGGGCTGTTTCCACAGGCAGCTGCAGCACGTCGCTGAAAGCAGAATACTGAAGTGCCGGGTCAGCTGATGTGATCGGACCAGGAAACCAGGTGCTGACGCCCGGGATCCGCACGAAGGACGGCTCTTCAAAGGCGACCAGAGCCGCCCCGCCCTGAGCCACAAACCGACGCAGCCGCAGCCAGTCGTCCCGCGATACGTTTTGCAGAGAACCCAAAAGCAGCACTGCGGACTGCGATGGATTTCGCAGCACCTGTTCAAGATCTTCGGGAGCGGACAGGCCCTGTTCTTCGAGCAGCACCCGCAGCCCCTGGTAGCCGGTGTACCACGATTCATCGGCATCGGCAGGAGGCTGACAGGCGGTGGCGACGCCGCAGCAGGAGCAGACAACGCCTGCAATGATGAGCTGCAGCGTTGCCTGCAGCAGGCGGGCTGAGAGAAAAGACGGGAGTGATCGATGCATACGTGGATTCTACCACGATGCCGCAGAAAGTTGCCAGATCCAACCTCCAGGAAATCCTTTCTCACCCCCAAACGCCCAAGTCGAGCCACGACCGTCAGGGAGTGAAGAATACACCCGTAAATTCCGGCGGCGATGTCCTGAGTCGACTGCAGCAGGCTGAGGCCCGTCGCGAAAGGCTTCACGCTGGCTTCGGCGTCAGTTTTGTAATTCGCACGTGCCGATCGTAGTGCGCGGTGGCGATCGTGATGCCGTCCCTGTGCAGGTCCATGTCGCGGGTGAGGTTGGGGAGCTGGAAGCGGTGCACATCCTTGTCGGCATCGGGCTTCCAGAAAATCAGCCAGCCACCGCTGCCGCCGCCACTGGCCCCCATCAGCGTGCCGTCGGACAGCCAGACCAGCCGCCAGAGCACCCCCTGAGTGATGCCCTCCGCCATCTGCTGCCGTTCAGCAGCCCCGCTTTCCAGACTGAAGAGCACCACCAGCGGTTCATGAACGGCGCCCAGTGGATTGCTGGCTTTGTGAAGCCCGCCAGCGGCCAGACGCTTGCCGTCCGGGGAAACGGCCAGAGTTCGCACGCCGCCGAAATCCACCTGCTGGCCGCCGTTGTAGGAGTAGAGCGGTGCAGCATCAAACTTCCGCATTTCGGCTCCCGTGGCTACATCCCACTGCCGAATTGATCCTCCCAGGTCCCCGGAAAACAGCGACTTGCCGTCGGGGTGAAAGAGCACCGTATACACCTGCTTTTCGTGCCCTGCAAACTCCTTTACCAATGCTCCGTCGGCTGGATTCCAGAGCCTCACCATGCGGTCGTTGCCACCGCTGGCCAGCAGTGAACCTTCGGCATTCATCGAGAGCGACCGAACCCAGTGGCTGCCGTGAGCGGCGATGGACCGCTGAGGCGACGGGGCGTCGGCGCGCGCGTTCCACCAGGTAAGCCGACCGTCGCAGCCACCACTGATTGCAGTGGAACCGTCCGGAGTGAAAGCAAAGGCATTGACCCACGTCTGGTGGCCCTCGGCGAGCACTGTACGGGCACCATCGGACAACCGAAATCGCTCCACATTCCGGTCTTCAGAACCACAGAAAACAAATTCACCCGTGGGATCAAAGCGACAGGAAATCAGCGGACGGTCCCACGCCCACTGGCTGGCCACCCATGCGGCTTTGGGATCCGGAGTCTCTGAGGAGGAAGCGGTGAGAGCAGGCAGGAGCATCGCGGGGTCTCCGGTAAGGACGGGGCGGGCGGGTGGCAAAGAGTATCGCGAAATTCGGGAACGTGGGCAAACGTGATTCAGACCCCAAATCCCCCGTGGCTCTGCCAGACTGGTTGAAATTCCTCCGCCAAAAAGTTACTCTGGGTTAAATGCAGGGGCTGCAGCGAATGTGCCGCAGATCATTGTTCAACCTCAATCATCAGGAAACCGGCCCAGTGAACCCAACTCGGTTGCTCAATCTCCATCTGCTCATCAGCTGTCTGCTCCCTGCGGCATGCACCGTGTTCTTCGATAACCCCCACGCGTCTGCTCAGTCCCCGACCTCCACGGCCGCGCTAACCACTCTGACGGACAAAACCGGCATCCGACTGCAGTTGATCCCTGCGGGCAAGGTCACGCTGGGCAGTGCCCCAGGCACAGGGATATCAGAGCCGGAAGAGCAACCCCAGCATGACGTTCAGATCGCGGAAGACTACTACATCGGCGTCACCGAG
>JBEIEK010000179.1:0-11747 GCA_040382995.1 Planctomycetaceae bacterium | reverse complement strand
TAGTGAGTCAGCCAGATCCCATGCCCGGCGAAGAGGTCCAGGACGCCCACTGACGCAGACAACCCCAGGAGCCAACTCATGACTGCCCATCAACACAAAACTGCTTTGGCCGGTAATCGACGTCAACTGCTGAAAGCCTCGGCATCTGCAGCCGCAGGCTGGATGCTGAACTGCGGCCTGTACGCTGCCCCTGCACAGGCCGCCACGTCGCGGTCAACACTCAATCGCCCTCAGGTTGGTGCGATCGGCCTGCGATATCAGGGCAGCGTCATCGCCCACAAGGCCCAACTTTACGGTGACATCACGGCTGTCTGTGACGTCGATCGCCACGTCCGCGATCAGGCCAAAGCTGCTTTCGGCAGCACGCCTTTTGCCTGCGAGAATTACCAGGATCTGATCGCTCGAAAAGACGTCGACGTCATCACGATCGGCTCCCCGGATCACTGGCACACAAAAATGGTCATCGATGCCTGCCGCGCCGGTAAGGATGTCTACTGCGAAAAGCCACTCACACTCACCATCGACGAAGGCAAACAACTCACCCGAGTCGTTCGAGAAACCGGTCGCATCGTGCAGGTTGGTTCATGGCAGCGCAGCGACGACCGCTTTCGCCTCGCTGTCGAAATGGTCCGTGGCGGTCGAATTGGAAACTTGCAGAAAGTTGATGTCGTCCTCGGAAAAAACGTCACCAGCACCTCGTTCGTGCCCCGCACTCCTCCAGCTCATCTGAACTGGAACCTCTGGCAGGGACAGACCCCCGACGTCCCATACATCGAAGAACGATCGCATTACACCTTTCGCTGGTGGTACGAGTATTCCGGGGGACAGATGACAGACTGGGGGGCACATCACATTGACATCGCACACTGGGCCATCAACTCCGATCCCATCGAAATTCATGGCACCGCCCGCATGCCAGACGTCCCCAACGGGTTCAATGTCGCCATCGATTTCCACGCCAATTTCAAATTTGCCAACGGAGTGGTCATGACCGTCGCCGACAGTGGCGGTGACAACGGCATTCTCTTCACAGGTGATGCCGGACGGCTCTTTGTCAATCGCGGCAAAATCACCGGAGCCCCAGTCGAAGCGCTTCAAACCCATCCGCTTCCGCGAGAAGACTGGAAGGTCTACGACTACGACAATCTCGAACGCCCTCCCCGCGCCGGCAAGCTTGACGCGATCGTCAATCACATGGGCAACTTCTTCGACTGTGTCCAGTCCCGCCGCACACCGGTTTCTGACGTCAACAGCTCTCACCGGACCGTCTCCACCTGCCACCTCGGCAATATCTCCATGCGTCTCGGCCGACCACTAAAGTGGGATCCCACCAAAGAAGCCTTCATTGACGATCGGGAAGCCGACACATGGCTCAAACGCGAACAGCGAAAAGGCTTCGAGACCATCTGACAACTTCCACTCCGATTCTGCCCTCTCTCTCCATCCCCAGGGGTCTCAAATGCCTGAACGAAAAGTTCTGATCATCGTCGGTGATGCCACCGAAACCGTCGACACGCTCTACCCCTACTACCGTCTGATCGAAGGTGGCTATCGCCCGGTCGTGGCCGCTCCGGAGAAACGTCGCTATCAAATGGTGCTGCATGAAGTCAAGCCGGGCTGGACCATCACGAAGGAGTGGGAGGGCTACTCGATCGAGGCCGAAATCGCTTTCCGGGACATCCAGCCGGAGGAATACGTCGGCATTTTCTTCAGCGGTGGCCGTGCCCCCGAGTACATCCGGGAGGACCACGATCTCCTGCGAATCACTCGCTGGTTCTGGGAACATCAGCGTCCTATGGCCAGCGTTTGCCACGGCGTCGAGATTCCCGCGCGAGCCGGCATTGTCAAAGGCCTCAGGATGGCCACCGTCGCGAAGTGCAGATTTGATCTCGAAGTCTGCGGTGGCATCTACGTCAACGAACCCTGCGTCATCGATCAGCATATGGTCAGTGGCCGCACCTACCACGACAGCGGTCACTTTGTCGGCCCCTGGATCCGCATGCTCGACGCACAGCCAGCAGGAACCCCCGCCACATGACAATCTCTCGCCTCCCCCGTCGTGCGTTCCTCGCAGCCACAGCCGGTTCACTTACAGTCGCCAGCGGCGCTCTCGCAGCACCGCTGCAGCGCTTTGCCCGGCCCAGCCTGGGCTTCAGCCTCTACGGCATGAAAACGCTGGCACTGGATGTCGCCCTCAGGACCTGCGCGGAAGTTGGCTACTCCCACGTGGAATTCTCGCTCAATGCAGGCTACGTAACCGAACCATCCGCCTTCACTCCCGATTCCCGCCGGTCCGCAGCCATCCAACTGCAAAACCTGAAGCTCGCCTTGCCCTGCCTGATGGTGCTGATGAGCCTCAAAACCGACGATCCAACGCACACCAAAAACCTCGAACTCATCCACACCGCTGCCAGCCTCGGTCGCGAACTTGTGCCCGATCAGCCTCCGATACTGGAAACAGTACTCGGTGGCAACCCGGCTTTGTGGCAGGATCAGAAAGCCGAAATGGCCAGTCGCCTTCACGACTGGGCCGCGGCCGCCGAAAAGGCCGGCACAGTGATCGCCCTGAAAGCCCATGTCGGGAGTGCGGTGAATTCACCCGAGCGACTGCTGTGGCTGCTTGATCAGGTAAAGTCCCCATCCCTCGACGTGGCCTACGACTTCAGCCATTTTCAGCTGCAGGGGATCGATATGGCCGAATCCATGAAGCTCCTCCTCCCACGCACACGATTCATTCATGTGAAAGACAGCGAAGGTGATGTCACAAAGTTCCGGTTTCTGCTTCCCGGGGCAGGGCGGACAGACTACGTGCAATACTTCACTCTGCTGAAGGAACACGGTTACGCGGGCCCTGTCTGCGTCGAAGTCAGTGGTCAGGTTTCCAGCGCACAGAACTACGATCCCGTCGCTGCCGCCAGACAATGCCACGTCGCTCTCTCGAAAGCCATGTCTCAGGTCTTTGCAGGCTAAACCATGAAGGCAAAACAACTCATATTCTCGCTCCTGCTGCTGACGGCCTCCCTGCCAGCCGCCGAGCCGGTTTCATTCAATCGTGATGTGCGACCAATCCTTTCCGAGAACTGCTTCGCCTGCCATGGCTTTGACCCGAAGCATCGTGAAGCCGGACTCAGGCTCGACACCTTCGACGGAGCCACAGCCAATCGCGACGGTGTACGCGGCATTGTCCCGGGAAATCCTGCCGAATCCGCGATCTGGGAACGCATCCGCAGTACCGATCCGGACACCGTCATGCCACCCCCAAAGTCACATCGCAATCCGCTTACGCCAGCGCAGCAGGAGATTCTGCGACGCTGGATCGAGGAAGGAGCGACGTATGAGCCGCACTGGTCATTTCTGCCGCCAAAACGCAATGCGTCCATCAGCCCTGATCCGCAGCTCGCTCAGAGTTCCCCAATCGATATCGCCATCGAACGCAGGGCGAAACAGCAGGGCCTGGCCCTCTCACCACCAGCCCCTCCCGAAACACTGATTCGCCGAATTTCCCTCGACCTCACAGGACTGCCACCAACCGTCGAGGAAGTTGAGGCTTTCACTGCTGCGTCGCTGACGGATCCTGACGGCGCCTGTCGCGAACTCGTGGATCGCCTGCTGCTCAGCCCCCACTACGGCGAACGCTGGGGGCGCTGGTGGCTCGACCAGGCCCGGTATGCCGATAGTAATGGCTACTCGATCGATGCACCCCGACAAATCTGGAAATATCGCGACTGGGTGGTCTCCGCTCTCAACGCCGATATGCCCTTTGATCAGTTCACCATCGAACAACTCGCCGGGGATCTGCTCCCCAATGCCACCGAAGGCCAGAAAGTCGCCACAGGCTTTCATCGCAACACTCAGATTAATCAGGAAGGTGGCATTGATCGTGAGCAGTTCCGCATTGACAGCGTTTTTGACCGCGTCGGCACCACCGGAACCGTCTGGCTGGGCCTGACCGTTGGCTGTGCACAGTGTCACGACCATAAGTTTGATCCAATTCAACAACGGGAGTACTACCAGCTGTTTGCTTTCCTGAATGATCAGGATGAACCAACACTCAAGGTCTTCGACCCCGGTGTCAACGTGACAGAATTAACGCGCGAATTCCGGGAACTCGAAGGCAGGCTGGCCGCATGGATGGAGCAGCATGCAGCAGCGCTCGCGGACTGGGAAGCAACGCTCACCGCGGAAACCCGCAAAAGCCTTTCCGCAGCCATTAATAACGCACTGGATGTTCCGATTGAAAAACGGGGATTCGCACAGAAGCGGACGCTCTTCGCCGGAAGCATCGGCGGTGTCGGCCCATTTCGCGAACTCAACGACCGCTACAATGAACTCGACGTGATCCTGAACCAGGGCACAACCACGCTGGTTCTGCAGGAACGATCAACGCCACGGACCACCACAGTTTTTGTTAATGGCGATTTCACTCGCCCCGCAGAAACTGTCACGCCAGGTACCCCCTCCGCTCTGCACCCACTCCACAAAACCAGCGCTCGCCCCAATCGCCTCGACCTCGCCCGCTGGATTGTCAGCCCTCAAAATCCGCTGACGGCTCGAGTCATTGTGAATCGTGTCTGGCAACAGTATTTTGGCCGAGGAATTGTGGAAACAGAGAACGACTTCGGTTCTCAGGGCACTCTGCCAACTCACCCCGAACTTCTCGACTGGCTCGCCATAGAATTCATCGAACGCGGCTGGAGCCTGAAGGAACTCCATCGCCTGATTCTGAACTCGCGAACCTATCGCCAAAGTTCAGTCATCACCAAAGACCACATTGAAAAAGACCCCGATAATTACCTGCTCTGCCGTCAACGTCGCCTTCGGCTTGATGCAGAAATCGTCCGCGACGTGGCACTCGCAGCCAGTGGACTGCTGTCAAACAAACTGGGCGGTCCCCCAGTCTACCCTCCCGTCCCCCCCGGATCACTCAATGTCGGTCAGGTCCGTCGGGTCTGGGCGGAAAGCACGGGACAGGATCGCTATCGGCGAGGCCTGTACACGTTTATTTATCGAGCATCACCACCGCCATCGCTGACAGTCTTCGACGCGCCCGAGGGCTTCAGTTCCTGCACCCGACGCATTCGCAGCAACACCCCGCTCCAGGCACTCACACTGCTTAATGATGTCGCCTTCTTCGAGTTCGCCTCGGCTCTCGAAAAGATCATCCGCAGCCAGGGACTTGAAGTTGCCTTCCGCCGCTGCACCTCCAGAAATCCTCAGCCCGAAGAACTCGAACTCCTCAGGCAACTCGATCCGCTGACCGCCGCACGCACCCTGCTGAATCTTGATGAAACCGTCACACGCGAGTGAATGCCATGAACAATCAACCCCACAGTGCCCCCGCTGACACAATGCTCCTCAACCATCCGCACTTGCCCTGCAACGCCGAAATGCTGTCAGCCACGCGGCGACACTTCTTCGAACGCTGTGCCGTTGGGCTTGGCTCAATTTCACTGGCAACTCTGGCCTCCCGCAACGCCACTGCAGACCCGATCCAGGCTGTAAATCCTCTGCAGCCCAAACCAACGCATCACCCCGCAAGGGCCACGAATGTCATCTACCTGTTTATGGCAGGTGGCCCTTCACAACTCGATTTATTCGAACACAAGCCGCTGCTCACAGAACTCAACGGAAAACCCATCCCCGAAAGCTACACCGCAGGCAAGCGGTTCGCGTTCATGGACAGCAGCCATCGCAATAATCTGCTCGCGTCAAAACGACGCTTTCGGCAACACGGACAGTCCGGCACATGGCTCAGCGACCTGCTCCCGCACACCGCAGGTATCGTCGACGACATCACTGTTGTGACCACCTGCAAAACAGACCTGTTCAATCATGCGCCTGCCAAATTTTTCATGAACACCGGCAGCGGACTTTTCGGACGCCCCAGCATGGGTGCCTGGATCACTTATGGACTGGGAAGCGAGTGCGACGATCTCCCTGGATTTGTGGTCCTCCAAAGCGGCCCACGCGGACCTCGCGGTGGTGCAGTGCTGTGGGGCAGTGGAGTCCTGCCCACAACCTATCAGGGGGTCCCGCTCCGCAGTCAGGGCGATCCAATCGTCAACCTGTCCACACCGTTAGGGATTACTTCCGAACAACAGCGGCAGGTCATCGATGCGGTCACCGCTCTTAATCGACACAGACTGAATACCACCGGTGACCCCGAAATTGCTACTCGCATCAACGCCGCCGAAATGGCATTTCGCATGCAGTCCAGTGCACCCGAACTCATGGATACCTCAGGCGAAACCCGCGAAACCCTTGAACTCTACGGCATTCAAGACCCCCAGGAAGCCAGTTTTGCACGCAACTGCCTGCTCGCCCGCCGGCTGGTGGAACGAGGAGTCCGCTTCGTGCAGCTGTACGACACCAACTGGGACCATCATGGCGGTGCCACCGAAAACCTTGAAAAACATCTGCCCGAAAAAGCCCGGGATATTGACCAGCCCTGCGCGGCGCTCGTCCGCGACCTCCAGCAACGTGGTCTCCTCGAAAATACCATCGTTATCTGGGGCGGTGAATTCGGCAGAACGCCAATGGGTGAAGTCCGAGAGTCCACCGGCAGAAATCATCACATTGATGCCTTCACCATGTGGTTCGCAGGGGGTGGCTTCCACGGTGGCCAAACCTTTGGCCGGACTGACGACTTCGGCTTCGGTGCCGTCGAAAACCCCGTTCATGTCCGCGACATTCACGCCACGCTCCTGCACCAGCTTGGCATCAACCACGAACGCCTCACCTTCCGATCTCAGGGGCTCGACTTCCGCCTGACCGGTGTTCTACCTGCGCGCGTCGTCAATGAGATCGTGTCGTAAACATCCGGCCCAGTGATCAGCTCGATTCTTTAACGATCGTGGCCTGGGAACTCTCGACGCCCCTCGATCGTCGGGCCAGCAAGGGCCGACACGCGGGAGACCGGAGTTCCGCAAAACAAAAAACCCCAGGGGTCACCCAGGGTTTGAAGAACGGAGAGGGAGGGATTCGAACCCTCGGTCCGGTTTCCCGGACACAGCATTTCCAGTGCTGCACAATCGGCCACTCTGCCACCTCTCCCTCGGTTCACGGATGCAGCAACAACCGTGAAGCCTGTATCGAAGTCGACTTAGCCCTCTGCGGACTGGGCAGCCGTTTCCTTTTCTGCCCGCCGCTGCACTACGGCCGCTTCGCGAGCTTCCAGAGCCGCGACGGCGTGCAGACGACGCTTCAGCTGCCGATGGTCGGCGTTGAGGTGCCGCCAGGTTGCATTCCTGCTTTTGGCCTTGCCCGTCACACCCTGCTGTTCCAGCTGCGTTTCCCACGCAGACAATTGCTGCTGTGAGAGTGACAGTTGACGTTCAATGCGAGTTCGGTCCTTCAGCATGGCACACCAGAAAAGCAGGAAAAAATGATTTCGGATCGTTCGAACCCAGCTGGCTCGAAAACAGGAAAGCCCGCATTATTGCAGCCACTCGCCCTATCTTCAAACCCAAAACCGCGAAAACCGTGGAATCGACATTCTCTCCCGATTTCCGCACCGAAATTCCGCTGCACCAGCCGCAAACGGCAAGGTAATCAGCTCCCCAAACCCCAAAACCCGCAAATTCTTCCCCAATTATGAAAAATCCGCTCCTCGACGCCTGCTCTGGGACAGCACACACCATTTGAGTATCCTTCCGTCTGCTGCACTATTCCCTCTGTTCCCCGGCAGACGCCATGAACTCCCTCTCCCAACGCCTCCAGTCCGCACTCCAGCTGGCCCATGACGCCGGACTGCTGATTCTCCAGCACTACCGCAGCGATGGACTCCTCGTCGAATCCAAATCCGACGAATCCCCCGTCACCGTCGCCGACCGCAACGCCGAACTGCTCATCCGTGACCGCATCCAGCATCTCTACCCTGATGACGCCATTCTGGGAGAAGAATTCCCAAGCGTTTCCGGACGCAGCGGCTATCGCTGGATCATTGACCCCATCGACGGCACCAAAGCCTTTGTCCACGGAATTCCGCTCTTCGGCACCCTCATCGGCATCGAATGCGAAAACCGCATGGCTGCCGGTGTCTGTCGGATGCCGGCACTCAACGAAGTTGTCTACGCAGCCGAGGGTTCCGGCTGCTGGTGGCAGATCGGCGATCAACCGCCCCGCCAGACGCATGCCCCCCAGTGCACATCCCTCGGCGATGCACGGCTGATGTTCACAGAACCCACCCACTGGCGAAAAACCAGCCGCTTTGACGCCATCGTCAAAGTCATGGACCAGGTCCGCATTGCCCGTGGCTGGGGAGACTGCTGCGGACACATTCTCGTCGCGACCGGCCGCGCAGAAATCGCCATCGATCCGCTGATGTCTCCCTGGGACATCGCAGCACTCATCCCCATCCTCCGCGAAGCCGGAGCTTCCTGCACCGACTGGAAAGGAAACGAAACCATCGATGGTGGCGACGGCGTTTCCGTCTGCAGTCACCTTCGCGAGGCCGTGATCAGCATCCTCCGCGATGCCCCACCATTGAAATAAACCTCGCTGCCAGCCCCGGAAACAAGCATGCCCTCCATCGTCCTCGCCTCGCGCAACCGCAAAAAGACTCAGGAAGTCTCCGAGATCCTCGCACCACTCGGATTCACCATTATCTCCGTCACCCAATTCCCGGATGTCCCCGAAGTCGATGAAGACGGCAGCACCTTCGCGGAAAATGCCGCCAAAAAAGCCCGCGAAGTCGCCCTCCACCTCAACCAATGGGTCATCGGTGAAGACAGCGGACTCACCGTGGACGCCCTCAACGGCGCACCCGGCATCTACTCCGCTCGCTTCAGCGGCGAAGACGCAACTGACGAACGCAATAACCAGAAACTGATCCACGAACTCCTCAATGTCCCCGACGACAAACGCGGCGCGGGTTATGTCTGCAGCGTAGCCCTTGCCGACCCCACAGGACAGATCCGCGTCGCCTGCGAGGGCACCTGCCGCGGACGCATCCTGCACCAGCCCTCCGGTGCAGGCGGTTTCGGCTACGACCCCTACTTCCTTGTCCCCGAATACCACCGCTCCTTCGGACAACTCAGCGCCGTCGTCAAACATCGCATCAGCCACCGCGCGAAAGCCTTTGCAAAGTTCGCCCCACTGCTGGTCGCCATCAGCCGCGATTTCGGAGCAGCTCAGTGAGCGGCTGGCTGGTCGTCCTCCTCGCAGCCGCCGGTCACGCCGAATGGTGGGTCATCGCAGTCAATCGACTGCACGCATTTCCTGTTCACGCTCCCAAACTTCGCCGTTTTCGCATGCTCCATGATATCGCGGTCCCAGCATTCCCGCTGCTCCTTGTCGCTGTCGCAGGCTTCGGTGAACAGGGACTGCTGAATGGCGGATCACCAGCTCAACAGCCTGCCACAATCCAGTTGCTCCTTGCATGCGCCGTCAGCGGCTGCATTCCCCTGCTGCTTGGAATCATCCGCTGGAATGCCTCGGGACGCAGAGCTTTCCTCGCTGCCGATGCTCGAACCCTCCTCAACCTCAGGGACACACATCCCAACGCCCAAACCACACCTCAGGCATCCCCACTTCAAACCGTCATGGGGCTCCCCAGAACGCTTGCTCGCATCTGGCCACTCAACGAATTCGTTCACCTTGAACTCAACCGCAAATCCATCTGCATTCCTGCAACTGGTCCGACACAAAACTCAACAGCTTCGCAGAAATCTCTCCTGCGATCGCTCCGCCTCCTGCATTTCTCTGACCTGCATTTCACCGGCACTCCCGGTATGGCCTACTACCGCGAATTCGTCCGCCTCGCTCAACAACACCCCGCCGATGCCATCTTCTTCACAGGGGACCTGATCGACGACCCCACACTTCTGCAGGAAGCCATCGAAATCCTCAGACCACTCACACAAACTGCCCCCTGCTGGTTCATCCTCGGAAATCATGACTGGCGATATGACCACCAATTCATCCGTCACGCTCTTGAGGATTCCGGGTGGAAGTGTGCGGTCGGCAATGGTCTGCTGACACAACTTAACGGAATCCCCGTCTTCATCGCCGGAAGCGAGCGACCATGGATGGGCAGCCCACCTCCCGATGCCCGTAACCTGGCAGCAGACCTTAAGATTTTGCTCTGTCACACGCCGGACGGACAAAGAACGGCCCGCAGCCATGGCTACCAGCTGATGCTGAGTGGTCACACTCACGGCGGACAGGTCGTGCTGCCCCTGATCGGCCCCGTTTACAGCCCCAGCTTCACAGGTGTCCGCTTCGCATCCGGACTGTTCACGTGGCCCAACTTTACCCTGCACGTCTCGCGAGGTGTTGGCAGCAAGGACCCGCTCCGCTGGAACTGCCCACCAGAACTCACCTGGCTCGACGTCACTTTTCAGCCGCCGGCCCCGTAAGCTTTTGCTGAATTTCCCGGAAGGCCGCCTGGAATTGAATCGCGTCATATCCGGCAATCGGCGGAAGCACACGCTGAGGGTCGATTTGAAGGATTGAACGTTCCTTCCGAGCGCCCGGAATCAACAATTGCACCGATTCACCAACTTTGAGGTCCAGCAGCAGAGGCACACCAGACCGCGTAGTCAGGCCGGACTCACTGCCGAACCATTCATCAATCACTGCAGACCGCTTCTTCCCGGCCAACTCCGCCTGCAAAACTCCAAATGCCCAGGCGTATTGACGAGCCGAATCGTAGTCCGCAACCGGCGTCACAAGCCCGCCCCCAGCCGAAAGAACAGCCTCCAGCATCTGCCGCTGCGAATCCTGCGTCCAGTCCGAGGATTCGATCGAGATCGCAAGGGCATCACAGGCCCTTGCAAGTTCCCGGGCAGCCTTCGTCACCGTCTCGCCGTCACCAAACGGAGTAGCCACAACACTTTCGACCAGCCGCTGCTCGAGTGCAGTAAATTCACCTGCTTTCAATGAAGATGCAGCCCGCGCGAGCGCCGCTGGCCACGGAACCAGACGCGGACGCCCTGGTCGTCCGGCAGCCTGAGCCGTCTGCCGCCAGTTTTTGCTCTTCAGGTCATGATGACACGCGTAACAGTCAAACTGCGAAAACTCCGGCCAGGCTGGCCGAGGAAGGCCCTGAATCTCCGCAACACCCGTCGGGTCCGCCAGATCCGCCGTCAGTCTCAGAAAGGCTCCGTACACAACCAGTGCTGAAATCACAGTGGTTCGGCTCCTCGAAGACTCCGCGTCTGACATCTTCACAGCCGCTCGCTGCTGAAACTGCTCCCGCAACACCTCGCTCTTGTCCCGGAAGTCCATCCAATGCTTCGGCATCAGGTCCTCAAAAGTCTCCAGCTCGAAGGGCGGCAGGGGCGGGTGACCAGCGGCATACATTTCATGGGTCAGGACGCGTCCCAGCGAAGCATCACCCACATGGCAGCTGGCGCAGATCTTCGTACGCGAAACCACAGAACGAACATCGCTGTAACCGCTGCGGCACTTGTCTTCAGGCGACAGAAACCGCCACTTGTCAGAATTCACGTGAGGATTCAACCAGCCTTCGAGTGAAGATTCGGCTCCGCCCGCAGTCGCGCCGCCAGCCGCACCATGACAACCTTCACAGCTTACTCCCTGAGTCAGCTTCAGGTCAGTCTGCAAAGACTCGCCAATCAACAGGTCCTCAGCAGCTAACTGCGAAAGGGGATAGGCAGAGTGACAGGCAATGCAGCGAACGTCCCGATGAATTGTTCCATCTCTTCCCAGCGCTCTGCCAATCCTTGCAGCCGTCTCACCCAGCAGCGTGGCATAGGCCTGAGAATGCCGATCCTCCCCTCCCC
>JBEIEK010000178.1:0-11748 GCA_040382995.1 Planctomycetaceae bacterium | reverse complement strand
TGTGATGGCGGAGGGCCGGACCAGAGAGCAGGCCATTGCGCTGCTGGTGCAGGTGATGTTCAGTTCCGCCGAATTCCGATTTGTTGACTGAAGTTCTGTTGGTGGCGGTTTTGGTTTTGGTGCTGGTGCTGGTCCGGAACAGGGGATGGTGAAGCTGTGAGACATTCCTGTCAGAGATTTGAACGGGTGGAAAACCGTCGGCGGTGGCTGCAGAGTTCTGCGTGCGGGTTTGGTGCGCTGGCATTTCATGCATTTGCAGACCAGGTTGCCAGGGCCACAGCGGCGGGGGGCGTGCTTCCGCATCACTCGCCGCGCGCCAAGCGCGTGCTGTTCCTGTTCATGCACGGTGGCGTATCTCAGGTGGATTCGTTTGATCCAAAGCCTGCTCTGCGGAAATGGCATGGAAAGCCACTGCCAATTCGCGGTCTGGATCGACTGGATATTGAACTGCAGGATGGAGCGGGTTACGGGAAGGTTCTGGATTCCCCGTGGAGATTCAGGCAGCACGGTCAGAGCGGAGCGTGGTTCAGTGAATTGTGGCCGCAGCTGGCAAAGCATGCCGACGACCTGTGTTTCATTCGGTCAATGCACACACGAGGCACATCGCATGGCCAGGCGGTGTCGATGATTCATACGGGGGACGACAATCTGCTGCGTCCTTCGGTGGGGGCATGGGTCAGTTACGGACTGGGGTCGGAGAACGAAAACCTTCCGGGCTTCGTCAGTGTGACTCCGCCAGCAGGTCACGGGGGTACCAGAAACTATGGAGCCGCATTTCTGCCGATTCATCATCAGGCCACAACGCTGGGGCATTCGGCCAGTAAGACGGCGGAGGCTACGATTGAATTCCTGGAGAACAGCGAAAGGCACCCGGGGGATCAGCAGCGGCAGCTGGAACTGCTGCAGATGCTGAACAGGAAACATCTGAACCAGGTGCAGGACTCAAGAATTGAAGGTGTCATTCGCAGCTTTGAAACGGCCGCTCGAATGCAGACTGTGGCGCCGCAGTTGATCGATATCAGCGGTGAGACGGCAGCGACTCGTGAACTCTACGGCCTGAATCGCCCGGAAACTGCAGACTTCGGTCACCGGTGCCTTCTGGCGCGAAGGTTCTGCGAGGCGGGCGTGCGGTATGTGCAGGTAAGCACCCCCTATGTCTGGGACCAGCACGCAGGACTTCAAAAGGGCCATACAAAAAATGCTCTGGCCACAGATCAGCCAATCGCTGGACTGCTCACTGATCTGAAACAGCGAGGGCTGCTGGAGGAAACACTGGTGGTCTGGGGCACGGAGTTCGGTCGAACACCAGTGGCTGAGGGCAAAGATGGTCGGGACCACAACCCCGCCGGATTCACGATCTGGTTGAGCGGTGGCGGAGTCCGGGCAGGATACAGCCACGGGGCAACTGATGAATTCGGCTACTTTGCCCAGGAAAACAAAGTGCACATGCACGATCTGCACGCCACCATACTCCATCTGCTGGGGATCAATCATCAGCAGCTGACATACCGCTCTGCCGGCCGCGACTTTCGACTGACCGACGTATATGGCACTGTCGTGCAGGAAGTCCTGGCCTGAATGCTGTGGTGTGTACGCCTGAACGCGCTGATGCAGGTGCTCAATCAGGTGGTCCACATCCACGTCTTCCGGGAGGTCGGGCATTTTGGTTCCCGGCCGCCCAGCGAATGCAAACTGACTGAGCGCGTAATACTCAGTGGCGTCTCCGAGCACTTTTGAGTTCTGGGCTTTCGTAGTGATTGGGCTCTTCGAGTGCTCCGCGACCGTGAATTGTTTTCGTCCTCAGGTTTCTGTTCGCAGCAGTGACTGGACAGTCATTTCCAGTCGTCGAACGCGATTTTCAAGGTCATCGCTGGACGCAATATCCGTGGATCCGGGCATAACGTTCCCCTGCCGCGGGCAAGTGTGCCGTTTGGGTAGAGTGGTCAGCAAGGCCAAACGGGATCCTCCAGAGCTGTCTCTCGCTGATACGTGTCGCATGAGATTGGAATCCCGCGGCACCTGAATGCTGCCAGCCCCCCAATGGCATTGGCTTTCATGTGTTTTGAGCACGTTGGATGAGTCTTTCCCCGCTGAAACGCCTCGCCCCGCTCGCCATGGTGGCGCCATGCGGTGGGTGATTCGACGCTCCACCGTCACAATCCCTGCAATCCAACCGTCCCTCAATCACCGCGCAAAATTCACACAGCACACAGCCGATTTGCATGGACACAGGCTGTTGTTGCACAGACCATTCAGGTGATGAATCAATCCCACCCGAACTCCTCGCCAAACTCCGCCTCGACACACTCCAACACACCAGGGAAACATTCCTCAGTTCCGGCGAAAACGAAAAACGGATCGATCTGCTCTACTCCGCCAACTTCGTTGACGGCACCGAAGTGCTCATCTACTTCCTGCTGGAACACAAAAGCTACGTCGACCGTCGCATCGCCCTGCAGCTTCTGGAATATGTTCTGAAAATTCATGACTGGCGTCGACGCAACAATCAGCCACTCTGTGTCGTCATACCAATCGTTATTTACCACGGTGACAAACCGTGGGACGAACCGACATCACTCCGCGACAAAATCCCCGCCAGCCAACAGCTCAGCGGCTTCATCCCGGATATGCAGGCAATCGTCATCGACTTCACTCGGCAATCCCCCGATACCTTCGCGGACGTCCCGGAACTGGAAGCCCGAATCCGCACGTTACAGCTCGTTCGCCGCGCAGAACTCCGGTTCGACTCCGTCGTCGCCATCTTCAGACTCCTTCAATTCTGGCGAGAAATCGCTTCGCATCAAGATGCTCTGAATGATATCATTCCGTATCTGTGTCAGGTTTTCGATGCGCAACGGCTAACGTGGTTTCAAGATGCGATCAGAACCGGACTGAAGATCGACGCGGAGAATCAAATGCCCACATGCTTTGAAGCGCTCATTGAACAGGGCCGTGAACAGGGTCTTGAACAGGGTCGCGAAATGGGCCGTGAAGAGGGACTGCTCATGGGACGCATCCGCACTCTTCAGGAAGTTCTGCGACAGCCGATCACCCCCCAGCAATCGCTGGCGACGCTGTCGCTGCAGCAACTCCAGGCACTTGCCATCCAGCTTCAGGAACTCATGGAAGCGACACGCCCCCCGGTTCGATGATGGTGATAAAACTCAAGTCGCCACAGCCGGGTTTTTGACGGCGAATCCGTCAAAAACCGATCCGCGCGTTAGCCGCACCGTTACCGGGGGATTGACATCCCCCGCACGCCTTGTCACGTGGGGCACAGTCCGAAGGACGGCATCAGGAGTTCTTACCACCGTTTCACCATCCTGGATGAAGCAGGGATGACGCAAACGTCGTCGGCTTGAGTTAAAGGCGGCTACTGAGATTCCGCACTGCCGGCATTCGTCAGCGACCGTCTGTCTGCATTGGCGTTGAATCTCCGGATGGTGCTGCCAGAACGTCCAGACGCTGTCTGGCCGAAGGCTGTCCCTTTTTCCAGTGTTTCTTCGCTCGCACATCGCCTTCCCGGCGGGCACAAAGGCATCCACAGGCAGGCAAAACTCGCCGAATCGTCACTGATCTTGCAGAAATCGCCGAAACCTCCGACACTGCGGTAGTCCTGTGGCGGCGACAAAAAGAGTGGGTTTTCGTGGCAGGGCGCTTGCAAGGAATGGATTCCGCGATGTTTTCCTGGTTGCGCAGACAACTCTGTGCTGATCTGGCGATTGATCTGGGCACCTCTTCCACGCAGATTGCTCTGTCGGGAGAAGGCATCCGTCTGGACGAACCGTCGGTGGTCGCCGTTGCGCGGGGCAGTCATCGCGTGATCGGGCGGGGGACGGCGGTTGGGAAGCTGGCCTGGCAGATGCTGGGGCGGACGCCGGAGGGGATTCAGGCGGTGCGGCCGCTGCGACATGGGGTGATTCAGGATTTTCAGTTGTGCGAGGCAATGCTCCGGTATTTCCTCAAAAAGGCATCCGGTGGCCGAGGTGGACTCCGTCCACGCGTGTTGATTACTGTCCCCGGGGGCATTTCTGCGGTTGAACGGCGGGCCGTTTTTAACAGTGCGGAACGCGCTGGGGCCGGGCGAATCTGGCTGATTGATCAGGCGCGCGCGGCTGCGGTGGGGGCCGGGTTGCCGGTTTCAGAACCGCTGGCCAGCATGGTGTGTGATATCGGGGGCGGCACCACGGAAACCGCAGTGCTCAGCCTGGCCGACACCGCTGCCGCCTCCTCGATCCGCACCGCAGGGGATGCCATGGATGAGGCCATCGTTCGCTGGATGCGGCGGAGATATTCGCTGCGCATCGGCAAGCAGACCGCTGAACAGCTCAAGCTCAGCATCGGCAGTGCTGCAGTGCTGGAACAGGAACTCACCGCCGAAGTCAGCGGACTGGACACGGCTGGTGGCATTCCACGGCGAGCGCTGGTGACCAGTGAAGACATTCGCGAAGCGCTGGTGGATCCACTGTCCGAAATTGTCGACACCATCCGCCGCACGATTGAACGCTGCCAGCCGGAACTCATCGCTGATCTTGCCGACACGGGCCTGGTGCTGACCGGGGGCGGGGCGCTGCTGCGCGGTCTGGATCGGTATTTGAATCAGCAACTGGGCATCCCGGTGCGGATCGCCGAATCCCCGCGAACGGCCGTGACTCGCGGGGCGATGATCTGCCTTGATCACCTGGACCGCTGGAAAGCTGCTCTGGATGACGGGCTGCGAGCGGCCTGATTCGGGGCCTGGCTGGTCCTTTTCGGCTTTCACATTTCCTATTCCTTCAATTCTCTTCTGCATGCACTCGAACCCTGAACGAACTCGCAAATGGCAGGTGGCCGCAGTGCTGATGGTACTGGCGTGCGCGGCTGCCGGTGCGGAGCATCTGGGGGCGTTGAGATCCGTGCGTCCGCTGTTGCTTGATATTTGCAGTCCCGGACGTCTGGTGGTGCTGGCCCTGGCCCCCTTCGACTCGTCCGGCACAAGGTCGCCGGAAAGGTTGGAAACTGCGTCTCAGGGAAGTGCTGCAGGTGCCGCTGGCGGTGGTTCGCAAAGTCCGTCCGCCGCCCGTGAACTGCTGCTGCGACAACTGCTCATTGAAAACGCGCGGCTGCGGCGGGATTTGCAGCGTGAGCGACAGCGGACGGATCCGTGGCAGCCCGAAGCGGAGACAGAGGAGCTGGCAGTGCGGCCGGCAATTCTGGATTTGCGTGTGATTCCAGCGCGGGTGCTGACTCGACAGGACTCTTTGCCGGACGTGCTGCGGGAGCTGGCGATTGATGCCGGCCGTGCTCAGGGCCTGAACCGTTCAGAGCTGGTGGTGCAGGGCGCGGGGCGCGTGATCGATGCGGGGCGTGAGCAGCGGGTGCAGGCTGGTGATCGGGTACTGGATGGACTGACCGTGGTGGGCCGGATTGAACGCTCCGCCCGCTGGATCAGTCTGGTGCAGCCGGTCACCGCGGAAGGTTTTCGAGCCCGCGTGCAGCTGTTGCGGATTGCGGAGGGTGAACGCCATCCCGGAGCGACAGGATTGCTGGAGGGCACCGGGACGGCCGTTTGTCGTCTGACGGGGCTGGGGCCAACCGACGCCGTGGCAGCCGGTGATGAAGTGCTGGCTGCGGGGATTGAAGGTTTGACAGGCCCGCCGTTGTATTTCGGACGCGTGGTGCGGGCCGATTTTCTGGCAGGCGGCACCTGGGATGTCGAGGTCGCACCCGCCGTGCAGCTGGATGATCTGGAATCCGTCCAGGTGCTGCGGTGGGAGTGGCTGAAGCAGGGAGTGGCTCCATGAGTCTGCGCGGTACCGGCGCTGGTGTCCTGCTGGTGTGGCTGGCAGAGGTTCTGGAACAGGCACTGCCACAGTGGCTGCCTCGGGGAGCCGCCGTGCTTCCTGTAATCTGTGCAGTGGTGCTGTGGAATCGATCGGCAAGTGGACTGTGTCTGGGTGGAGTGTTGCTGCTGCTGGACTGGATTGCCCGGCCGACCTCGTTTCCGGCTGCACCGCTGCTGCTGCCGCTGTTCGCTGCACTGCTCAACACTGCCGGGCCTGACGAATCGGGATTGCAGCGGAGACGATTCAGAATTCCTGCTCCGCTGCTGCTGCCGCTGCTGGCAGGAGTGCTGCTGACGGCACAGTCTGTGAGTCTGGATTCGTGGAACGTCTGGCGGGATCCGCTCACGGCGGCTCGCTCAGCCCTGCAGCATGGACGACCTGCACTGCTGGTGCTGCTGCCGGTGAGTGGCGTACTGGCTCTGCTGCTGCAGTTGAGCGAAGAGCTGGGACTGCGGCGCGTGGCGGCTTCAGGCTGACGGAGGTTGTCATGCGCAATTCACTGCTGCCAGCCATTTTTTCCGGACCGGATTCCGCACCACGGCGGCTGGCGTCAGGAAGCCCGTGGCGGTTGATGCTGCTGGGCGGCGTGTTTGTGGTGGCTGCTGCCGCCGTACTCTGGCGGACCGCTCAGATTCAGGCCGGGCATTCGGGTGCGTGGCTGAATTCCCTGCGGGCGACCAGCGTGGAGGAGGAGTGGCTGCCAGCGCGGGACGGCCGCATTCTGGCTGATTCTCAGGTGCTGGCTGAGGACGTGGATCTGTCTGATGTGCGCGTGCACTACCGCTGGCTGCAGGCTGAAGCCGATCCCAACTGGGTGAAGCTGCAGCTGCGGCAACGACTCACACGCGAAGAACGCCGCGACCCGGAACGTGTGCAGGCGGCGGAAGAGCAACTGCGGGATGAGCGTGAACAGCTGCTGCAGACGCTGGCAGACACCGCTCGCGTGCCACTCAGTGAACTGCTCGCCCGTCGCGACCGGATTGATGCGCAGGTGATGCGACTGCAGCAGGTGGTGAATCAACGCGCGAGGGTACGAGCGCAGCAGACAGGCGACGGCAGTGATGAAGCGGAGGATGAGGCTGGGCTGGACAGCGCAGACGAGCCCGCAGGAATCTTCTTCCGCTGGGCCGGAGCCGTCCGCTCGGCACTCACCACACCCCCGCGCCGCGAAGCCGAACAGCGGATTGTTGTGCGCGAAGAAGAATCCTGGCATACGCTGCTGGAAGACGTCGCCCCCGAGATCACGGCGACCATCAGCGAACAACCCGAGCGTTTCCCGGGAGTGCGGATTGTCAGCAAGACGCGCCGCACGTATCCGCACCCGGACACCGCCGTGCACCTGACGGGAGCCCGCACCGCCGGAGGTGCAGGCACCAGTTCGTCCGGGGCTGACAGTGACAGGGAGTCCATCAATCCCACGGCCGCACGTGTGGGGCGTTTCGGCGTTGAAAAGAGCTACAATTCGCAGCTGGCAGGAGTGCCTGGCCTGCGGAGGATCGTCCGCGACCGACGGCAGCGGGTCGTCCGCACAGAGCTGGTGCGGGAACCCGTCAGCGGCCGGGACGTGCTGCTCACCATCAACTGGCAGCTGCAGCTGACTGTTGAACAGCTGCTGTCTGAAGCCCTTGGCGACGCTGAACCCGTGCTGCTGCGGCCCGCGGAAAAGTCCGAGTCCCCAGCCGAGCCACCTGAACTGCCGGAGCCGGATCATATTCCGGTGGGAGGAGCCGTTGTGGTGATGGAAGCGGACAGCGGGAGAATTGCGGCGCTGGCGAGTGCTCCGGAATTCGACCTGTCTCTGTTCACTGACGGTACAACGGCGCAGTGGGACGCTGTCAACAGTGACGTGCGGCGTCCGTTTGTTTCCAGATTCCTTGCCATGTCTCTGCCGCCGGGTTCCACATGGAAAATGGCCACAGCGCTCGCGGCGATGGAGGCGGGAGTGATGGCACCGGACGAGCGGTTTGAATGCCAGGGATATCTGCGAACACCGCAGGAACATCGCTGCCTCACGTTTCGGCTCTTCGGGCACGGCCACGGCCCGGTCACACTGCGTACAGCCCTCGCGCAGTCCTGCAACGTCTACTTCTTCGATGCGGCAGCGCGACTGGGAACGGAACCTCAGGCTGTGTGGGCCGAACGGCTGGGGTTTGGACAGCGGACCGGGATTGATCTGCCGTTCGAGTCGGCGGGACAGGTGCCGCGGTTGAAACGTGGCGCCGGTGGCGAGCAGCAGATTTCAGAGCGGGAGCGGAAACGATTTGAACGCGAGACGCTGGGGTTTTCGATCGGCCAGTCGCGTCTTACGGTGACCCCGCTGCAGCTGGCCCGATTCACAGCCTGCATTGCCAATGGTGGCTGGCTGGTGACGCCGCATATCGCCAGTGAAGACGGCCAGTCCATGCTGCTGGAAGAATCCGCTGGTGCACGCCTGCCCGAGCGACGGCGCGTGGAAGGCATTGACGATGAACAACTTCAGGCGATACGCGAGGGTTTGATTGCGGCTGTGAATGACCCGATCGGCACCGGCTACAACACTGTCAGACTTGCCAACCTGCGAATTGCGGGCAAGACGGGCACAGCAGAAGCGGCTCCGGGGAAACCGGATCATGCGTGGTTTGCGGGCTGGTTTCCGGCTGAGCAGCCGGAGTTTGTGGTGGTGGCTGTGCTGGAGCATGGCGGTTCGGGAAGCCGTGCGGCGGGGCCGATCGTCCGGGAAATCGCCAGAAGTCTGCTTAATACACATCCATCGGGACCTCATTCAGTCCCGGTATCGCAGAGCCCTGTTCGAGTGCGGTCCAGAGCTTTTTGATGAACGGATGAGAATCGTCGCGGACGAAGGGAAACAGCACGGTTTTCGCCTGTTCGGGATTCTGTTGTTCGGCCAGATGCCAGGCCTGAAAGACCTGGGCCCAGAGTGAATCCGGGCTGGTGAAGATCACCTGCTCCATTTGAATGCGTGCGTCTTCTTCGCGTTTGAGCTGGGTGATGCGTTCTTTCCAGGCGCTGGATTTTTCGGGTTGTTTGAGCAGTGCGTAGGTGCGTTGCAGGAGAAATGCGGTGGAGCTGCGGAGGCTGGGGCTGTTTTCCAGAGGTGTCAGCCACTGCAGGGCATCTGTGAAGCGGGCGTTCTGCAGGGACAGTTCTGCGAGGCCTTCGCGGGCGATGCGACTTTCCGGATTGAGCTGCACAGCGGTTTTCCATGCCGATTCGGCTTCGGCAGGGCGACCGCTTCCGGCAAGGGCTTTACCGAGGAAGGCGGCAGCGTCGGCGGTTTGCTGCAGGCTGGCACTTTTCTGCAGGACGGGCACGGCTTCGTCGTTGCGGCCCAGCTGCAGCAGGGCCTTGCCGTATTCGAGGAAGATCTCGGCCGGGGAAATCTGCAGACCAGTGGCATCGGGTTGAATCCGGAAGAGCTGGTCCCACGCCTCGACACACTTCTGATAGTTGGCGCGGTCACGTTCCAGCATGCCGATGAGTGTCTGGCCACGGGCTTCGCATTCGGGGAGTGCTGCGAAACGCCGCGCGGCATTTACAGCGTCATCGTAGCGTCCCAGCTTAGCGCGGCAGGCAGACAGCTGGTGGAGCACATCGGCGTTCTGCGGCTGCAGCTTTGCCAGATGCTCCAGCACGGGCAGGGCTGAGGTCCAGCGTTCGAGGAGCAGGCAGGCTTCCGTCCATGCCTGCATTTCTGTGACTTCGTCAGCTCCTACCTGCTGCAGAATTCGCAGGGCCTGATCCGGGTCTCCCAGACGGACGAGGATGCGGGCTTTGAGCGCCTGACCGGAACCGCTGTCGCCGTTGGACCTGAGCCATGCATCGACGATTTTCAGGGCCTGAGCGGGGCCGGTGGGGGTGCCTGAAAGCAGGAGAGCTTCGGCCTGCCGCAGGGGACGCTCCTGCCACCATAAGACGCCAAAGATCCCCGCGGCCGCGCCACAGGGGAGCAGCAGCAGCAGGCTGAGTGATCGCAGCCACGAACGCCGGCGACGACGACGCACTGCAGGCGGAACAGATGGAGGGCCTGGAACAGACATGGGAGACGATTGGGGAAGCGGCATCAGCCGGGGACTGGGATGGCATCCAGCAGGGTTCTCAGAATTCGAGCAGCCCGCTGACGACGACTTTCCGTGACCACACCGCGACACACCAGACGATGCGCGAGCACCGGGATGGCCGTTTGCTTGATGTCGTCAGGGATGACAAATTCACGACCGTCGACCCAGGCGTGAGCCTGTGCGGCGCGGTACAGCGTGAGCACTCCGCGAGTGGAGATGCCGAGTGTCAGTTCCGGGTGGTTCCGCGTGCGGTCGGCAATCTCGAGCATGTAGTCTGCCAGCGTTTCATCCACGCGGACCTGCTGAACATTTTTCTGGATCGCCAGCAGTTCATCGGCGGAGGCTACGCCGCGAAGTTCATCCACGGGCTGCCCCGTGCGGTGCCGGCGCAGAATTTCGCGTTCGGATTCCCGCCGCGGATAACCCAGGCTCAGACACATCATGAAGCGGTCCAGCTGGTTTTCCGGCAATGGATAGGTGCCTTCGAATTCCCAGGGGTTCTGTGTGGCGATCACGAGGAACGGTTGTGGCAGAGGGTACGTGATGCCCTCGATCGACACCTGACGCTCACTCATGGCTTCCAGCAGGGCACTTTGATTTCGCGGGGTGGTGCGGTTGATTTCATCGGCCAGCAGGACATTGGTGAAGATGGGACCGGGCCGAAATTCAAAGTCACCCGTTCCCGGACGGTAGACGCTGGATCCCAGAATGTCGCTGGGGAGCAGGTCCGGAGTGAACTGCATGCGAACGAAGTTGCAGCCGAGGGTTTTGGAGATGGCACGGGCAAGTGATGTCTTGCCAAGTCCCGGGGCGTCTTCGAGCAGGATGTGCCCACCGGCCAGCAGGGCCACGACCGACAGGCGGACCGTGGAGGATTGGCCGAGTACCGCAGATTCGACGCTGGTAAGAATGCGACGGACGACGTCAAGACTCACGGAGGACTCCAGGGAGCTGGCGGGGGGCGGCGGAGATGGTTCCCCATTCTATCCGGCTGGCTTCGGGAACTCCACCGTCGCTCGTTGGGATGACGAAATGCCACGAATCGTGCCCAATGTCGCGTTTCGCTCCGTCGAAACGGCCCCCAGCTAATTGCCCGCCAAAAATCCGGTGGTTTCGCCTAAGATTTTTACGCATTTCACCAATCAGATCTTGTTCCGCTTGTTTTGTTCAATAAACCAGGTGGATGTTAAATACCACGTAGATAACAAGGACGGTCACGGACGCATGTTGTTGCTGACTGGACCGGTACCATTGGCCGTTCACTGCAATCCTTCGCTCCGGTCATCCGAAGCATTCCACGGCTCAAATCAGTGACTCAAACCCCGGTTGACTATTTCTATGACCGAGACAGAAACGAACCCAAATGCCGACACAAGTCGCGTGCAACACTCAGCAGAGGGACGCCGTGTCGTGGAAAACACGGGCTGCGGAGATCGGACGTCAAATCCCAATTCTCGAAGTTCCGGGCATGCCGAAAATCCTCGAACGATGTTGTTCCGACTGCGTTTCTTTTCAGAGATCACTGACGAACTCTGGAACGACTGGCGCTGGCAGTCCCGTCACCGCATCCGCACGCCTGGCGAAGCCGATGATCCTCTTCGTGAAGACGCCCACATCCCCATCCCGGGCCTCGTTCACCGCTATCCCGACCGCGTGCTGCTGCTGCCGCTCGACTTCTGTTCCACCTACTGTCGCTACTGCACCCGCTCGCGCGTTGTCGGGCAAGGGGTACTTCTTCCGAATACTCAGCGTCTTGAGGCCATCTTCCACTACCTTGAAGAAACGCCCACGATTCGCGATGTGGTGATTTCCGGTGGTGATCCGCTGGCACTCAGCGACGACAAACTCGAATGGATCCTCGGACG
>JBEIEK010000177.1:0-11749 GCA_040382995.1 Planctomycetaceae bacterium | reverse complement strand
GCCGAACGTCTGCGAATTGGTCAGGCAGTCCCGCTCGTGGTGATTCGCGGTGGAAAGGACGTGCAGCTGGAAGTCACGGCTGCCGAATTCCCCGCCGAAGTCGCTCAGAACGAAACATCGATCGAGGAGTTCGGAGTTGAGGTCAAGGTTCTGACCCCGGAACTCGCTCGGGAACTTGAGGTCGACGTGGATTCGGGAGTGGTCATCACGGGAGTTGCCCGTGATTCCATCGCTGCCCAGATCGGCCTTCGTCCTGGCATGGTTCTGCTGCGAATTGGCCGCACGGAAATCCGCTCCGCCGAGGAGGTCAAAGCCGGACTTGATGCCGCACGCGAACGTGGCCAGCTGGTGCTGCTTGTGCGGACCGCGAATGGTACCCAGCTACTCAGCATCCCCATCGGACGCTGAACTCCGCAGGCTAAGGCTGTTGACTGCTGCGGCGCGTGAAACGCCGCAGCAGCAGCCATGTGACGGTCGCCCAGATCACACCGTTGGTCAGCACGATCAGAAAGCCCCAGCGCCCCGATGGACCAAACTTTTGCGCCAGTGGTATCAGTGGGAACTGCAGTACGCTGTTGATGTGCCCGGCGATAACACCGGCCCCGGACGGAGACTTGCCGGTCTCAAAGGCGTCCATGGAAGCGCCGTAGGAAATGAGCACTGTCGCGAGAAAGATGGCCGAATGCAGGACCGTCAGCGCAGGGATGGCTACGAACGGGGAAAGCAGACGGGACGCTGAACGTTCGGTGGACGGGGGCAAACGGGTGGGACTCCAGGGCGATTCAGCGGTCATAAGTACAAACTCCAGCCGCGCGACTTCCAGTTTCTTACTAAGGATACCGGGGAATGGATCCTGTTGAAAGAGGCAGTGTATTGCGGTGTCGCGAAGCGTCACCTGAACCACACAGCTCTGTGAAGCCGTCTGCTCACCTCGTGAGGCAGTATCGACCGTGCGAAGCTTTGTAATGACCAGTGACTACTGCTCCCTCACGGTCGCAGCCTGTTTGTGCAGCGGAACCGGAAAACCCTGCGATCAATCGTGCAGGGAATCCCAAAGCGTATCAAATTGTTCCTGGTAGCGAGTGATCAGCGGGCGGTGGCTGAGCACCAGAAAGTTTTCTTCATTCTGCTCGGCCGCCCCGCGGGTCCAGTTGTAGCTGCCGTTGAGCAGCAGGCTGCGATCAAAGATCGCGAACTTGTGGTGCATGTGGTATTGAGTGCGGTCGATTCGCAGACGCACGCCACAGTCTCTGAGGCGGTCCGCGTCCGAACCGAGGTCTGCCGCCTTGTCATTGTCCGTAATGATTCTGACCTGAACGCCGCGGCGATGGGCGTCCATGACGGCAACGGTGAGGCGATCATCGGTGATCGTGAAAACGCAGATATCCAGTGATTTTCGAGTGGCTGCGATCAATTCGCGAATTTTCCCCGGACAGTTCTGCTGGGGGCTGAACCACGCTTCGTGGACTGTGGCGGTTTCAGTGGTTGCCGAAGCACCTCCTGAAAGACTGCGAATCACTTCTTCCAGCCAGCCAAGCTGTTCACGCAGGGCGTTGTCGGTGATGCGTTCGCGAAGCAGATCGAAGGCCGCATTTCGCAGGCGTCCAAGATCTTCGGGACGCAACGCGCTGGTGGCTTCCTTCAGCCGCTGACGTTCTTCCCGGGACAGGCGGCGGTCAGCTGCTGAATTTCGGAGCAATTGCAGGGTGGGCTCAATGGTCATCGCGTGGCCGCCTCAGAGTTTCAGAGAATCCGCCAGCACGTCGATGGCAGCGGGACTGGTGTGATCCAGTCGGGTCGGATTGTCACAACGCAGCAGGTGATTGTATTTCACCGCGGCACCGGTGTTGAAAAGCACGATGGTTTCATCCGGCCGCAGCCAGCCGGAGTCACGCAGCTTCAGGGTGGCTTTCCAGACGGCGCCGCCTTCCGGAGCACAGTGCAGGCCCTGCAGCTGAGCGAGTTCGTCGACACCGTGCATCAGTTCGGCATCGGTCACGGTCAGGGCGGTACCACCGCTTTTTCGCAGAATGTCGAGCATGATAAAGTCGCCAATCGCTGCAGGGACTCGTAAACCCGAGGCGATGGTGTGAGCGTTGGGAAACAGCTGAGCGGAATTGGCCTGCTGCTGGAACGCGCGAACGATGGGCGCACAGCCTTCCGCCTGGACAACCACCATGCGGGGACGTTGGGACCCGATCCAGCCCAGTTGTTCCATTTCATCAAAGGCTTTCCACATGCCGATCAGCCCCGTACCGCCACCGGTCGGGTAGAGGATCACATCGGGCAGTTGTAAGGTGGGAGTGTCTCTGGCATCGGCAAGGTCGAAGGCCAGTTCGTACCCCATGGTTTTCTTGCCTTCGATCCGGAATGGTTCGCGGAGGGTTGACAGATCAAACCAGCCGAAACGCTGGCAGGCTTCGCGGCAGAGTCGTCCACAGTCGCTGATCAGACCATTGACGAGCACGACGCTCGCTCCGCCGCAGGCGGATTCCAGCAGATTGGCGGGTGGGGTGTCCTCAGGGACGAAAATCACGCACTGCATGCCAGCCCTTGCGGCGTAGGCCGTGGCCGCTCCTGCGGCGTTTCCGGCCGACGGCAGTGCCACTGCGCGCACACCCAGGGCGGCCGCGCGAGTGATGGCGGCCGACATGCCCCGCGCCTTAAAGCTTTGCGTGGGATTGAATCCCTCGTCCTTCACCCAGAGGTCACCGAAGCCCTGGAATGGTCCGCGTTCAAGGCATTTGAGAAAGGGAGTGAGGCCTTCGCCCAGACTCACAGCTTCTCCCGGTGAATTCACCGGCAAAACGGGGTGGAATTTCCACATTGAACGTACGCGACTGTGCCGCACATGTTCGGGTTTCCACTGGTTCAGGGAGTGGAGGTCGTAGCGGGCCAGCAGGGGTTTTCCGGCGCGGCTGAGTCCCTGCAGGACGGAGGCGTCGTGAGACTCGCCCGTGAGCGAACATTCAAGGAAGCGATGCATGCCTGTCTTCGGTCTTGAGGCTGAATGGAGATTTGCGGTAGGATTCCCGGCGGAGTTTGCGGGAAGATTCTGCAGGATCCTGCCAGAGCGGCTGCTCCTTGTCCAGGCTGCCGAGAAAATCCGCAAAAAAGCTCAGTTTCCTCGATTAACGGCTCGCTGGAGCCCTGGCAAGGATGCCGGTCCGTGTCGATTTTCCAAGGTCTCTCGCTGCTTCGCCGAGCGTCGTGTGTGCTGTTGTCCGCGGCCGCCGTGTTTCATGTGCTGTGCGTCTGGATCGCCCTCTGCGGCCTGTCCGCGATCAGCCAGGCAGTGCTGTTGTCGGCTTTCACCGCCACCTGCGGGCTGACGCATTGGCTGCAGCGGTTTCTGCCTGCTCCCCGCAGCAGTCACGGTCCCCAGCTTTATCCTGTGCTGCTGGCGACGGGGCTGGGACTTGCCGGTTCTGCCATACTGCCGTGGTCGTTAACGCAGCTGATGTCGCTCGCAGTCGGGCTGCTGCCAATCCCGGGCGGCCTTTCAGCTGTCTGGATTTACGGTCTGCTGGCTCCGCTGCCGTGCGTGATTCTGGCGATCGTGTTTGCTGCCTGTCGAGCGATTGACGGGGCAGAACGACGGTTCCGTCCGGAGGAGTTGCTGCTGCCACTGATCGCTCTGCCAGCGGTGTATCTGCTGAGCGTGGCCGGGATCTCACCGGTGATGCTGATGGCTGCGTTTGCAGGTTTCGCGGTGGTCTGCCTGTCGCTGGGTGCGTTTCCCGTGGTTGCTGTGCAGCCTGGACAGGGAGTGACGGCAGCGGGGTCAGAAGCGGGTGAAGAACTGGGCACGCTGCACCTGCGAAATGGCCGCATACTCTCCGTCGGCAGCGGTATTTCGGCCGGATTGCTGGCCGTTGTTCTCTGTCGTTTCTGGGGGCAGATGCTGCCGCTCACGATTCTGCAGCTGCAGCTTCTGGGTGCGGTGGCTACGGTGACATTTCTGAGCCTGCGAATGAGGTCTTGGGGCAGCATCATTGGCAGGCTGGTGAGCGGCTCATGTCTGTTGCTGCTGTTGCTGTTTGCGTGGCTGCAGCCCGAGCTTCCGGCATTGTTTCTGGGAATTGCGGAGAATACTGAACGGGGGCTGCTGCAGCTGGCTGCGCGAGCCGTCGCTGCGGGCGTGATGACTGGAGTGCTGTTTTGTGGTTTGGTGCCAGCGCGCGGCGCGTCAGTGGGAGCGTCCGCGGATCGCTGGTTCGCTGTGGCTCTTGTGTGTGCGTTGCCGATCGGTGTCGTCCTGAATACAGGCATCGCGATTGCGACGCTGTTGCCGATCGTGCTGGGCCTGTGTGTCGTGTGTGGTTTTGTGGTGCGGCTGTCTGCGGGCGAATATCTAAGGCTCAGAACAGCAGGCCTGCGGGCCTGTGCACCGCTGGCACTGGTGTTGTTTGCGATTCCGCTGGTGGCCCCGCAGTTTGATCTGCCGGGGGCATCGCGTCTGCTGTTTGCTGGTCGGACGCTGGAGGCTCGAAATCGTGGCCTGGGGATGGATCTGATTCGCCATACGGAACCCGCACGGCTGGCCGGTTCAGCGACGGGTGTTGCTGGTGAGCTGTCTGTCTGGCGTCAGTCGGCAGTCAGTTTTGAAATACTGAGATCGGGCGTGGTGACAGCAAAGGGCAGCAGTGACACGCGGATTCAGCCACAGGCACCGGAAGAGGTCTTACCGGCCATTCTGGGACTCTGCAATCATCCGCGTCCGGGTCGAGTGCTGGTGCTGGGTGATGATTCGGGGGCTTTGCTGAGGACCTGCACGCACTTTCCTGTGCAACAGATTCTGGCTGTGCGGGTGGATACAGCGACGACGGCTGCGGCGACGGAGTTTCTTTGGCGACATGCAGCGGATCGACCGGACCGGGACAGTCGCGTGCAGCTGCTGCATGCAGATCTTCCGCTGGCCGTTCGCAGTCGTGAGCTGGGGCAGTTCGATGTGGTCGTCGCGGCTGGGGGACCAGCTGCTGCTTCAGGGCACGTGCCGCTGCTGACGCGTGAGTTTTATGCAGCGGTGCGTGCGCGGCTGAGCACTGGCGGTGTTTTTTGTCAGCGGCTGACGCTGGATCAGGCGGATCCTGAACTGCTGCGGCGGGTGCTGGCGACGCTGTCGTCGGAGTTTCAGCATGCCGGTGTGATTCAGATGCTGCCCGGAGATTTTCTGCTGGCAGCATCAGACTCTGAGGATGGCCTGATTCATCCTGAACTACTGGAACGATTGCAGCGGGGGCATGTGCAGCGTGAGGCGGCAGCCTGCGGCTGGGACTGGGCTCAGATTGCCGTGCTGCCACTTGCGGAGAGTGGTGGGGAGTCGGGTGTGTTTGTGAAAGCGAGCGCACCGCCGCTGCTGACCGTATCTTCCGGCGGGGCGTTGCTGCCTTTGTCAACTCCGGGAGCTGCTGCGGCTGAGAATTCTGAAAAGCTGCGGGCAGCGTTTGCTCCGTTTCAGCGTCAGATTGCTGCCGCTGTGCCTTCCGGTGAAGCCCATGAGGAAGCCAAACGGCGACTGGCCGCACTGCAGCAGCAGGTGGAGATCCTTGCAGGTATGCCGGATCAGCCATGGACTTACCGGCGATCGCTGCGAATGGAGATGCAACGGAGTCCTCGGCCACCGGTGGAAAAGGTGGAGGGCGGCCGGATTATTCGTTCGACACATCCGCTGGACGCGTTGCGGCAGGATTATTTTTTGACTCTGGGCGAGGCCCTGCAGTCGGTGCAAAACGCGCCCGCGCGTTCGCTGGAGGCGGTGCGAAAACTCAGTCGAATTTCGGAGGGTGGCGAGCCACTGCTGGGTTGGTTTTCGCATTATGAAATTGTGCGACTGTACGAACTGCTGCAGCGTCCTGACCCTGCTGACGAGCTGCGGCACCGGCTGCATCTGGTGTTTTATGCGGCGTCCAGCGATGCTTCCGTGCGGCCGGCGATTTCAGCACTGCAGATGCTGGTCGAACAGCCCGAGCTGATTGCTGACCCGGCAGAACGCTATGATCTGCTGAATGCCGTTCTGCAGAAGCTGATTGAACGCTGGGAAGCGCGGACGGCATGGGAGCCACGATCGGCAGTCCGTGTGCAGCAGGACGTGGATCTGTCGGTCCTCGCAGGTCGGAAGGCCATGGAACAAATGCAGGAATTGGCGGCCGCGGCCGGTATTCGGGAGACCGACTTCCAGCAGCGTCGGCAGTTCGTCTACGCCGCTCTGATTTCACCGCTGCGTGTATATTGTGAACAGGTTCTGGCCCATCGGATGAAGACGGAGTCTCCTGCGGCGGCAGCCAAAGAAGACCCGGATGACCTGCCGCTGCTGGCACCGGCAGCCGGGATTAATACAAACTGAACGGTAAGTCCCGGGTTGCGCTGTGAACAGAAAGTCTGCCGATTGGCAGCGGCGTTCGCGGTGCGTCCCAGCATTCTTCGCCCGCGGATTGCCGTCCGACGGCTGAATCAGCGGATTTAGTCCGGGAGAATCACGGCCCCTTCTGCGGCCCGTGCCCGGTCGATCGAATCCACGACCGCCTGGACGTACTGTGAATCCGAGAAGGGGCTCATGATGTAGGATTTCAGCGCCACAATCGGGGCACCTGCATCGGATTCGCGGAACCGGTCGGTCATTGAGATCACCACGCCTTCCCCCTGCAGTGCCTCGGCCTGAATTCGCTGAAAGATCCGGCGGTTATAATCGTTGATTGCCTGCAGCCGCGACGTAAGCCTCGCTTCGGTCTGTTCGCGCCGCGGAAATTCAAAGGTGTCGATCTGATCCGGATAGACACGAAACAGCGTGACCGGGCCGAAATTGTCCGGGTTCATCACGCTGATGCAGGGGTGGGCAGAGAGTCGGGTGCGGAGGGTTTCGGCCATCGTTACAAGATGCCCAAGCAGCGACTGCAACCCCTGCACTCCCAGCAGCGAAAGCGCTCCCAGTGCGGCCATCGGGCCACAGCCGGAGCGGCTGGTTTCCAGTGAGAATCGACCGGGATTCCAGCTGCCGGACTGGAACAGGTAGGGCGTGAGCTGCTGGTCGCGGCTGAGCAGTTTCAGTTCGGCGGCGTCGCGGACAAGGATCGCGCTGCTGACGTAGGGGGCGAACCCGGTTTTGTGGTAGTCGATGCCCACCGAATCTGCCAGCTGCAGATGTCGCATGCGGCGATGGGTGCCCGCAAGGGCTCGGAGTGTGCGATCCGGGAACTCAAGTGGATTTTGAGTGAAGTCATAGTCCCGAAAGACGCTCCACGCCCAGCCGATTACCGCGTCCGCATGCAGATGTGGCAGATAGTCCAGCTGGAATTCGTCGGCGAGCCGGTCGCGGATTTCGCGCATCTGATCCAGCGCATCCAGTCCAAACGCGTCGGTGGTTCCCGTTGTTGCGATGATGCAGGCAATGCGGCGACCTTCACGGAGCAGACGACGCAGCTCTGTTTCCAGAAGACAGGTGCGAATTTCAGATGCGGCAGTCGATGGAATGGCGACGACATTGTCCAGCCCGAGCCCCAGCCAGGACGCGGCTGTCTTCCCGGCGTAATGGGCCTGGTCCGAACACACGATCACCGGAGGTTCTCCGCGAAGTCCGCTGCGGAGGCTGCCCGGGACCGCTTTTTCCAGACCAATGCGGATGGCATAAAGTAAAGTTCCCGTACCACCGAATGTGAACAGGCCACCGGCCTGGCAGGGATCAAATCCCACGAGTGCGGCGGACATGCTGAGCACTTCCGCTTCGGCCAGTGCGACTCCGCGACTGCCTTCTTCACTGCACAGATTCGGGTTGTAGATGGCCGGCAGCAGCGTACCAAGGATACCGGGAATGCAGGGTGGCGGAATGACATTGATCTGAGAACGCGGGTGCCCCCAGATGAACATGCCGCTCAGATGATCCACCAGCTGCCGTGAAACCTGTTCCACGCTCTGCATCGACTCCGGCATCCGCGCCTGAACGGCCTGGGAAAAATCGATCTCCCGCGGCTCTCCCAGAATTGGCCGCTGCGACTTCATCGCATCCACCCGATCCAGCGCCCGCAGCACCGAAAACACAAACCACGCATCGTGCTCCTGATCGGAAACCGGTTGCGGAAACGCCCGACGCAGCTGCTCCAGCTGCTGACGATAGGTGGACATGGACACGGCCTGAGTCTGGGAAGGGAACGGAAGCACAAGTCAGGTTGAATCCTAGCAAACATCACCAGCACATGCCCGTCCAGCCACGTTCGCTCCCGGTGACTGCCGTCCTGCTGAGCCGCCGGATGGCAAATCGTCCTTAGCCGCCGGACGGCAGTCCGCGGGCAAAGAACCCCGGCAACGCGTTACCAGGTCCCGAGAAACACCCCGCCCCCCGTCATTACACTCACAACCGTTACATTGGTTATGACTGGTCGGCACCGCGGACCGTTTATTCGGGTTTTCACTTGATCCGAATAACGCACGTCGGGATTGTGGGAGCGATGGGCAATACGGAGTGCCCGATTGACAGCAACAGGTGCTGCAAAACCGCCACCTGCCGCTGCACATTCCTCCCCCTCTTCCAAAGGCCACCGCCGTGGTCAGTCCCAACAAACGCCCCCCGTATCGCTGGCTGCGCGGATACGCGCTGGATCCCGGCGTCAGCCTCTCATCCAGCTCGTACCGATTCAACGAGCTGACCTACCAGATCCGCTGGGAAGAACTGGAACACCGCACTGGCGCCGCGAATTCAGTTACCGTCCCTACGGGAGAATACATCGAAATCATCGATGTGGATCCGGCTTCCGGCGTCGTCTACGAACCAGTCGATCTGAACGATCCCGCGCTGCTGGTGCAGGATGGACTGGAACCCAACGTTGGCAATCCGCAGTTCCATCAGCAAATGGTGTACGCAGTCATCATGACCACGATCGCCAACTTCGAAAAGGCACTCGGGCGACCGATCATGTGGTCCGAACGATTCGTAACGGACAACTCACGCCGACGAAAACGCAAAAACCAGCCACCTTTAAAGCCAGCGTTCGTCCAGCGCCTTCGCGTCTATCCCCACGCACTTCGTCAGGGCAACGCGTTTTACGACCCGGACCGCAAGGCGCTGCTGTTTGGCTACTTTCAGTCACGTCCAGCCAGTCGTCAGCTGCAGCTGCCTGGATCCACGGTCTTTACCTGTCTCAGCCACGACATCATCGCTCACGAAACAGCTCACGCGATCCTTGATGGCGTCCATCGTCGCTACATCGATCCCACCCATCCGGACACACTGGCGTTCCACGAAGCCTTCGCGGACCTCGTCGCCCTGCTGCAGCACTTTACATTTCCCGAAGTGCTCCGCAGCCAGATTTCCCGCACCCGCGGTGACCTGCAGCAACAGAATCTGCTCGCCCAGCTGGCCCTGGAATTTGGTCAGGCCACCGGCAGCTACGGCAGCCTGCGTGACGCCCTTGGCAGCTTTGACGAACAGGGCAACTGGCACCCGCGGCAAGCTGATCCCTCCGATTACGAAACGCAGCTGGAACCCCACGCTCGCGGTGGATTGCTGGTGGCTGCGATTTTCGAAGCGTTTGTGACCGTCTATCAGTCACGGGTGGAACGTATTCGCCGCATCGCCACGGGTGGTTCCGGCATTCTTCCGCCCGGAGCCATTCATCCGGATCTGGTTGACGAACTGGCCGCCGCTGCCGCGCGAACCGCCGGCGAAGTGCTCCGGATCTGCATCCGCGCTCTGGACTACTGTCCCCCGATGGATCTCACGTTTGGTGATTACCTGCGAGCCATCATCACAGCGGACCTCGATCAGGTCTCCATCGACGACAAAGGTTACCGGGTTGCGTTTGTGGAAGCCTTTCGTCGCCGCGGCATCAGCGCAGACAGCGTGCCCAGCATGGCCATCGAAGACCTCGCTTACGAACGGCACCCGCTGGGACCCAAAGATCCGGCAGTCAAGGTGATCGCCGGCTTTCTTCGGGAATTCGCCGCCTCAGTCGGATACCTCGCCAAACGCAAAGACATCTTCACCGAAACACAGCGATTCATCGAGGACGACGACGGCAGGGGGGGCCTGCATCTGCTGATCGAAAAGGCCATCGCCGGCAACCAGTCCAAAAAACTTCAGAAACTGACAGGGCTGATGTTTCCAACGGGCAAAGAGAAGTGCGAAAAGCTGGGAATTGAATACGGCTATCTGGCGAAAAAATTGGCCCGCTACGCCGTCGACAATATCTCGCTGGCCCGCCGAGCCGCCCCCGACGGCCGGATTCTCAATCATGTCATCGTGACGCTCGCCCAGAAACGCGGCGTGGCGTTTCGTCAAACCAGAGATGACGACGCTGAATTTGTCGTCGACGACGACAACTGGTTCGTGCCGAGTGACGACGACCGCACACCGCTGCCCCAAAACAACCACATCCAGTTCCGCGGCGGCTGCACCCTGATCTTCGATCTCGACGACCTCTCGCTGCTGTATGCCATCAGCAAACCGCTCGACGATCAAAAACGCATGCTGCGGCAGTTCAATTACACCTCCGGACGCATGGGATCCGCTCCAGCACTGTACTTCGGCAATGCTGCACTTCAAAAAGCCATCGGCCCCTTCGCCATGATGCATTCCCACGTCCCTTCTGCCAGAGATCACCATGGCCACTAAACCTGTGGTGGATGCCGTTCGTGTGCGGATGTACCGTCACGGATTCGGCGACTGCTTCCTGCTGTCCTTCATGGCAGCCAATCAAAAAGTCTACTCGATGCTCATCGACTGCGGCATCAAGCTGAACACCTCACGCAAACTGGTACCGCCTGAAGACATGCTGGAGGACCTGAGGACGGAACTGACTCTGCATGGGGCCACTGCCCCGCAGCTGGATGCTCTGGTGGCTACCCACGAACACTGGGATCACATTTCCTTCTTCCACCCGGACCGCAAATGGTTCGACAATTTCCAGATCGGCAGCGTCTGGATGGGCTGGACTGAGGATCCGCACGATCGCGAGGCTGTACAGATCAATTCACGCCTGAGAAGCGGCGTTCAGGCACTTCAGGAAGCAGCCCGCAGACTGCAGCAGGCGACGCCCAAAAAGTCCAGGGCACCTGTCCCTGAACAGCACCGTAAAAAACAGGCGGCGAAACTGGCATTCAGCGATGCCGTCGCAGACGTCAGTGAATTCTACGGCCTCCCGCTGAAGTCCGACAGTGGCATCACTTACAAAAGCAACCAGAAAATCAGCACTTCCACTCAGGCGGCTATGGAACATATCACGGCACTGGCGAAAAACAGCGGCAGCGGAGCACGGTACTTCTCTCCCGGTACGCTCGTCCCCGCCCGTGACCTCCCGCGTGGCGTTCGCATTTATGTCCTCGGACCACCCCGCGATCAGCTGCTCAATAAATCCAACCCATCCAGCGGTGACAACAAGGAAACGTACTTCGGGCTTGATGCCAGTGGTCTGAGCGGCTTTATGCAGGCCCTCGATGCACAACCAGCCTCCGGGGATGAAAATCCGGGCGCACCCTTCCGCAAACAGCTGGGTGTCCCCACTCAGAAAATGTCCGAGGACCCATGGTTTCGCAGCACGTATCTGAAACAGGAAGAGCAATATCGGAATGTGGACGCGGACTGGCTGAATGTCTCCGCCCGGCTCGCCCTGCAGCTTGATGGCGCCGTGAACAACACCAGTCTTGTGCTGGCCATTGAAATCATCAAAACCGGCAGCGTGCTGCTCTTCCCCGGAGATGCTCAGGTCGGCAGCTGGCTCAGCTGGCACAAGCACGAATGGCAGGTCGGCTCCGGCAGTCG
>JBEIEK010000176.1:0-11758 GCA_040382995.1 Planctomycetaceae bacterium | reverse complement strand
TGCCGGACGGTGAGGCAAAAACGCGGGCCACTGAAGTGCTTGTGTATGTCATCCACACCCTTGCGCCGCGCATGACGGCAGAGGCCGCCGGGGCCTGGACAAAACAGCTCTGGAAATCGCTCAATGCCGTCGCAGTGCGTGCCCGCCTTTCCGGCACAAGACCATATACCGGGATCCCCGCTGCTCTCGAAGTCCTGGCTCATCGCCTGGAGCCAGCCGAGTGGGTGGCGTCGCCTGAGTGGTTTACCGCATTGACTCAGGCGTCTGAAAAACCGCTGTCCGAGGATCCGATTTTTCTTGACACAGCAATCCGCACTGCTCCCTGGCTGCCCCCTGAAGTTCTGCTTCAGTTCCGCACAGAAATCCTCGCGACAGTCGCGACACCAGTTCCGCCCACCCATTTTCTTCAGAATGTGGATGCGTCCCAGTCGTTGAACCCTGCAGCAGCGCAATTCGAATCGGAACTTGTCGACAGCCGGATCGCGCTGCTGGGAGCGGTTGTCAGGTATGCCGATCCGACTGGCGATGCGGAGCTCCTACAGCAACTCCAGGAGCTGGTGGAAAAGTCTGCAACCCCGGGCCGGACGACAGCTCTGATCGCCACCGCCATGCAGGTGCTTGCGGGCCGTGGAGAACCCACACGGCCACGGCAACTCTGGAACGTAGCCCTCGCTGCGCTCCAGCGGGAAACCTGGGGCATTCCATATGGCACATCCCCAAAGGGCGGGCGAATGTTGGATATTCCCCGCACAGAAATCGATGTCTGGCAAAAGAACTCCAGTCTTCTTGAACGGCACGTCGCACCACTCCTGGGCGTGCTTGCCGAGCGCCTTTCACCGGAAGACGTGGGACCAGCGTGGGACGATCTGCTGAGGCTGCTCAATCTGACCACCAGTGACGGCTTCTTCACGGAATGGGACCACACGCGTGCTGAGCTTTGCACGCCTGCCCTGCCCACTCTCGCGGCCCGGACTCCTGCAGCCGACTGTGTTCGCCGCCTGCAGGAACTCATCGCAGCAGCTCGCTATGAACGCAACACTGATGCATCGATCCTCTCCCCTTTCAATTCGCAGGGCTGCATCATGTTCCACGCAGCCCTCGAAGCTCTCGTTGCCCAAATCACCCCGGCGTCAGCACATGCAGCCGCCGCGTGGCTGACGCAGAATTCAGCACAGCACAGTGCCGTAATTCTCAGTCTCACCTGGCAGTCGCTGATCCCGAAACTGGACACCCAGAGCCTGCCGCCACTCGAAGAGCATCTGTTTCAGTCCGCAATGCTCACAGGCACGCCATCCCTGGGACCTCTCCCGTGGCGGGATCTGTGTCTGCGGCTGGGACCTGAACTGCTCAGCAAACGCTGGCATGACATCCTGCGCCTTTTGCAGGCATCCGACGACCGCGAGGCGACAGAACAACTCTGTGAGCTCCTGATGGCCTGTCTGGGCCACGTGGCAGCAGCGGAGCGTCCCCTTGCCGTGGAACCGCTCCTGCAGCATCTCGAACAGTCCTGCCGCATTCCTCAGGCATCACAGGCACTGGCTGCGGTCGTCGGAATCCAGCATTACCGATCCATTCAACGGCTCAGGCCCGAAGCCTGTGTTCAGGATGCGATCATTCGGCTCGCGAATGCTCTGGAACCTGCCGTTCGACAGGATCTTGCAGCTCGCTGCCTGGATGTGGCATTGAACTGTGATGCCGACGAAGACAGGTGGCTGACTTTCCGCGAAGAGAATTTTCCTGCCGCAGTCTGCGGTTCCGCCGAACAGCTCGTGCCGTATCTCAACAACACCCGCTGCAGTGGGTGGATTGGCGAATCGCTGCTGAGGCGATTCGAAGAACTCACGCTGCATGCAGGGCAACAGGTCTTCAGGAATGCGGCTGCGGGACAGGAAGTGATTGTGATTGGCCCGGCAGAATTTGAAAAAACGAAGAATCGTTATCCACAGGAGCCACCAAAACGCTGGCCGGAAGTTTCGCCGCGACGGTTTCACGACGTTGCCGACGTGGGCGTCTGGACGGAAAGCAACAGGCCGGAGTGGCTGGCAGGAGGTCGGGGCGATGAATGATGCCGCAGCCCCCCGGGAACAGCTCAGTCGACTCTCAACACGCTACCGGGGATACCTGTGGACTTTGGCCTATGCCGGCCTTGGTTCCGGTTACCGCAATCAGCTGGACCCCGCCGATATTGTGCAGCTGACGCTCGTTCGTGCCGTCGAGTCGCTCCCGCGGCTCACATCCACCGACGAACGCTCAATGCTGGCCTGGCTGCGGCAAATCCTCTCCACAGTGCTCGTGGATGAATACCGCAGACTGCATCGGGACCTGCGGGACATCGCTCGCGAGCAGCAGGACATCGCTGCGGGGATCGATAATTCCGCGGCGGGGCTGGAGGCGTGGCTGGCGGCCGATCAAACATCCCCCAGCCGCGCTGCTGTTCGCAACGAACAACTCCTGCGGCTGGCTGATGCACTCCTTGAACTCCCTGAAGAGCAGCGTGAGGCGGTGGTGTTAAAGTACCTGCAGGGCCAGGATCTTCCGCAGATCGCAGCAGCGATGGGAAAGAGCCTGCCCTCGGTCGCGGGATTGCTCCGCCGAGGCCTTGCCCGCCTGAAAGACCTGCTCCCGGCGGAATGAGATCTTTGCAGAGTACTATTTAAAGTTCTCACCCTGTACAATTCCGGCAATGCGGACATCCGCTTCCATTCCTGTCCTTCCGGCAGCAGCCATGATTCAAACCAAAGCCCTCCTTCAGCTGATCGCTCTCTTCTCAGTGCTCCTGCCTGCTCTCCCTGCGGCACTCGCCCAGGACCTGCAGCCGCTGCGAACAGTCGAGGGGATCACGGAATACCGTCTTGAAAACGGCCTGCAGGTGCTCCTGTTCCCCGACGTGTCCGCCCCGAAGGTCACGGTGAACCTGACGGTGTTTGTGGGTTCGCGGCATGAAGGTTACGGCGAAGCCGGCATGGCACACCTGCTTGAACACATGCTTTTCAAGGGGACGCCGTCGATCCCGAACATCCCTGCGGAACTCAAACAGCGTGGTGCTGACTTCAACGGCACCACGTGGCTGGATCGCACCAACTATTATCAAACGCTGCCTGCCAATGACCAGAACCTTGAATTCGCAATTCGGCTGGAAGCGGACAGAATGGTCAACAGTCTGATTCGCGCTGAAGATCTGGCATCAGAAATGACGGTGGTCAGAAACGAATTTGAGCAGGGAGAAAACAGCCCTGACGGGGTGTTGATGGAACGGATGATGGCGGCTGCGTGGGAATGGCACAACTATGGTCGGTCAACCATCGGCAATCGAGCCGACATCGAACGTGTGCCCGTGCAGAATCTGCGGCGGTTCTACGAAAAGTTCTACCAGCCTGACAATGCAATGCTGGTGGTTGCCGGGGCCTTCAAGCCCGAACAGGTGCTCGCGATGGTGCAGAAACATTTCGGAGCGATCCCGCGTCCGTCCCGCGAGCTGGATCGCACGTGGACCGAAGAACCGGCTCAGGATGGTGAGCGGCTGGTGACTGTCCGTCGCGTAGGGGACGTGCCTCTGGCTGGTCTGCTCTACCACATCCCCTCCGGTGCTCACCCCGACTACCCCGCGCTGGAAGTTCTGGCATCAGTGCTCTCCGACGAACCCTCCGGCCGCATCTATGAATCGCTGGTCCGCCGCCGCCTGGCATCATCGGTTTACGGATTTCCGTTTGGTCTGCACGACCCCGGCGCCCTGCTCTTCGGCGCTCAGGCGGCCGAAGGTACCGAGGGCCCGGCGCTCCTCCAGGCGCTCGTTGAAGCCGTCGAGTCTGCAGCCGAAAAGCCGTTTACGGCTGAGGAGGTCGAGCGAGCCAAATCAGAACTGCTTAAGGAACGCGAACTGCAAATGGCCAGTTCACAGTCGGTGGCCATCGAATTGAGCGAATGGGCAGCTCAGGGCGATTGGCGGCTGTTCTTCCTGCACCGCGACCGACTCGAAAAGATCACTCCCGCAGACATCACCCGTGTGGCCACAGCCTATCTGGATCGCAACAACCGCACGGCGGGAATTTTTGAACCTGCCAGCGAGCCCGAACGAGTGTCGATCCCGGCAACTCCCGACATCGCTGCCCTGCTGGAAGGCTACACCGGCCGCGCCGAGGTGGCTCAGGGCGAAGTCTTTGATGCGGCGCCTCTGGCCATCGAAGCCCGGCTCCAGAGATCACAGTTGCCCTCCGGGATCAAGCTCACCCAACTGCCGCGCCGAACGCGCGGAAACAGCGTCACCTTCCGCCTGAACCTGCGATACGGCAGCCTCGAATCGCTCCGGGGACTGGCCGTCGCCGCAGAACTGTTGCCGGCCGTCATTGATCGCGGCACGGAAACTCGAAATCGCCAGCAGATCGCCGACGCCCTCAACCAGTAACGGGCGCGGGTTTCGTTCATTGGCAACCCGGGGAACCTGGCGGTTTCGGTGCAGACCACCCGTGAAAATCTGGTTCCGGTCATTGCAATTCTGCAGGACGTGCTTCGCAATCCAACATTCCCGGCTGAAGAGCTGGACCTGGTCCGTGAAGAACAGATCGCCGCCTTCAGTCAGCAGGGATCTGAGCCCGACTTTCTGGCGTTCACGCAGGCGACACGGCACATTTCTCCATTTGACAAGGATGATCCGCGTTACGAGGCGCTCCCTGAGGAGCAGATTAACAGGCTGAAGGCGGTGACAGCGGAGCAGATCCGTGGCATACATTCGCAGCTGATCTCCGCCAGCGTTGGCGAGGCCACAGTTATCGGCGACTTCGACCCCGCAATCCTCCAGCCTGCACTCGAACAGCTCACTGAAAACTGGAAGTCAACCGTCCCATTCGCGCGGATTCCACGTGTGCATGTTGCCAATGAAAAGGGCAGTACAGAACTCCTGAACACGCCCGACAAGGCCAATGCCACCACGGTCGCGATGATGACGCTCCCGATTCGCGACGACCATCCGGACTACCCGGCACTGGCGATTGGCAATTTCATTCTTGGCAGTGGCGGACTGAGTTCGCGGCTGGGGGATCGGATTCGCCAGCAGGAAGGGTTGTCATATGCCATTCAATCCAGTCTGCAGGCATCGGGCGCGGATCAGCGCTCAGCGTTTCTGATTTTTGCAATCTCCAATCCCGCCAATTCACCAAAGGTGCTCGCCGCCATCCGTGAAGAGCTCCAGCGATTGCTCCGTGACGGCATCACTCAGGCCGAACTCGACGCTGCCATCTCCGGCTACCTTCAGGAACAGCAGGTCGCTCGATCCAATGACGCTCAGCTCGCAGGGTTGCTGGAAGCCTTTGCGTTTTTGTCCAGGGACCTCACGTTTGTGGATCGGCAGCAGCGATCAATTTCGGGGTTGACGGTAGAGCAGGTCAATGCGGCGCTGCGTAAGCACCTGAACCCGGATCGACTCTTCGTGGTTCAGGCCGGTGATTTCCCGGGAGCGCCCGGCGAACCCGGATCGGCGATGTAATCGGTCAGGGTGGCATTTCGTCGGAATCCATTCAGCGAGGATCCATGTCCGGCCCGGCTGCAGCATTGGATGGCTCTGATCAGAACCCCAGCGGCATCGCATTTCTGCTGGTGTGGGACGGAGCTGCGTGGAGTGAAGTGGTCCGGCTGCGTCCTGGTCAGACGGTGACGATTGGCCGTTCGACAAACAACCGCGTGGTGCTTGAGGACGAGTCCTGCAGTCGCAATCATTGCGAGGTGTTCTATGCCTCGGGCGAGTGGCGATTGCGGGATCCGGGAAGCCGCAACGGCACACTGCTGCGGGGGCAGAAGATTTCGGGCGATGTGCCGCTGGCGGACGGCGATCTGATCTGCATCGGCAATTGCTGGCTGGGGTTCACGCTGGATCTGGACCACGTGCCTCAGCTGCCTGCGTCTGCCCGGGCTGTGGTGCTGGACCGCGCCACGACGATCAAGGCGGCAACTGAATCTGCAGCCTCCGTATCTTCCCCAACCTCAGCGACGACTCGGCCACCATCCGGCATCCTGCACAGCAGCGGGACACCAGAGTTTTTGCGGGGGGGGCTCAGGGTACGGCCGCTTCCGCAGTGCTGGCCAGGCTGTACCGGCTGGGTCTGCAGATGGGGGCTGCAGCGACACGTCAGGAGCTTGCTGAAATCGTGCTCGCGGCGCTCACCCGGGAAACCGTTGCCGAAATTGCCGCGGTGCTGCTGGTGGGTGCGCAGTCGGTGGGCAGTCCCACACCGCAGGACCTGCAGCTGGCAGCCTGGCACAGCCAGGGCGATTTGCCTTATCGGCGTGTGTCGGACCGCTTGTCACAGATTGTTCTTTCATCTCAGGAAGCGATTCTGGCACGCGATCTTTCCGGGCATTCACAGCTGCAGCATTCGGACAGTCTCGGGCAGATTCGTGCTGCGAGCGTCATCTGTGCGCCCATTCGGTCTGAATCGCGACTGCTGGGGCTCATTCATCTCTACACCAGCAACTCGGATAATCCGCTGGATCGCGGTGATCTGGAATTTGTGCTGGCGGCGGCCAGTCAGCTGGGAGTGGCCCTGGCGGGTGTGCAGGAGCGTGCCAATCTGCAGCAGGGGCTGGCCCAGGTCAGAAAAGTCAACCTGCAGCTGCGAACTCAGCTGGGTCACAATCAGCCCATGATCGGAGAGAGTGCCCCCATGCAGCAGCTCCGTGAACAGCTGCAGCTCATCGCCGAGACGGATGTGAACGTTCTGATACGGGGCGAGAGCGGCTGTGGAAAAGAGCTGATCGCGAGGCAACTGCATGATTCCAGCGCCCGGGCTGAGGGCCCGTTCGTGTGCCTGAACTGCGCGGCGCTCAGCGAAAGTCTGCTGGAGAGTGAACTCTTCGGGCACGAAAAGGGCGCATTCACTGGCGCCGTGGATCGCCGTGTTGGGCGATTTGAGCAGGCCGACGGTGGCACTCTGTTTCTGGACGAAGTCGGAGAGATGAGTCCTGCGATACAGGCCAAGTTCCTGCGGGTGCTGGAGGGACACCCCTTCGAGCGGCTGGGGGGCCGTAAGCCTGTTCAGGTCAATGTCCGCATCGTGGCGGCCACCAACCGCAATCTGGAGCAGGCCGTCCGTGAAGGACTCTTTCGCCAGGATCTGTACTTTCGACTGCAGGTGGCCGAAATCCACGCGGTACCACTGCGGGACCGTCCAGCAGACATTCCTCTGCTGGCCACCGCCTTCCTGCAGAAATTCACACAAAAAATCGGTCGCCACATCACGGGATTCACCGACGAAGCCCTGCAGAAGCTGATGCGTTACACGTGGCCAGGCAACGTCCGCGAACTTCAGAACACCATTGAACGCACGGTCATTCTCTGCCGCAGAGAACTTGTGCAGGCATCCGACATTCAGCTCTCGCAGCTTGGCGTTACAACTGAACCAGTTGCGCTAACTCAGGTCACACGGGCAATCGGGACAGCGCCAGGCGAAGACCAGCCGGCAACAGGCTACTCACAACTGTCTTTGGCCGAAGTCGAATACGCTCACATTCTGCGTACTCTGGAATTTACCGGCGGCAACAAATCCCGAGCGGCCCAGATTCTGGGAATTGAACGCTCGACACTGGACCGCCGGATGAAACGAGGTGGCTCAGGAGAAAACGCTGAGGTCACCTCACCGTAATTCAGGCTGCATCCGCGATGCGATTGTGGGGGATAAACGGCACCGTGGAATCCTGATCAAGACTGAACCGCATGTAGTAAGCGTCTTCCGCCGTGTCATCATAATGTCGTCGAAGGACGGTGATGGCCCGAAACCCGCTGGCGGCAAAAAACAGCTGTGCGGGCACGTTGGTTTCACGAACTTCAAGCACAATTTCCCGACGACGCTGTTGTGACAGCTTGTCCACCAGTCTCTGCACCATCTGGCGACCGATGCCATTGCGTCGCAGATCGGGGCAGACAGCAAAATTCAGGATTCGCAGCATCGATTTGTGGAGTTCGTAGATCATGAAGCCCACGACGCGATGATCCAGTTCCGCAACCGTGCCGATGCAGTTTCGCTGGCGCAGACAGGACAGGAACTCTTCTTCGGACCATGGGTGCTGGAAGCTGCCGCGTTCGATCCCCAGTACTTCATCCATATCGCGACGAATCAGCCAGCGAATTTGGGTGCGAGAAGCATCGACACCTTCCGGGAAAGGTGTGCCGGATGATGGGGAATTGGGCTGCCTGACTCCCATGCGCGGCCTCCATGCCGAAGTGCATTGAGCGAAAAACCGAGGATTTTGCCGCAAAAGCGACCATTTGGTGCTGCGGATCCTTCCGCACGGCACAGAAAATGTAGCTCAGACTTTTGCCTGAGTCTACCCTGAGACGCGGGGTCCGGGACGCCCGAGCAAAAATTTGCAGGGATGACCCAGGACCGGGGGCCAGATGCGGCAGTTCCTGCCAAAAGACGCGGGCGGTCTGCTGCAGGGGGACACCTTGTCAAAGGGATTGAAGAAGCGGCATCTGGTCTAAACTGTGAGTTGGTGTTTGTGTGCTAAGCCACCCCAGCAGGTTCAGAGGAGTTCACGCATGGTCCGGGTGTTTCTGACAGCCATCGGGCTGCTGTATCTCTGGTTGGCTGCCTGGTGTTCGTTCCAGCCGGCTGAAACATCGGGCCTGGTGGGTTTTCAGTTGCGGCCCGGTTCCGGGGAGTCGGAGTTCCTGACGGTTTACGGGGGCCTGGAACTTGGGCTGGCGCTGACGTTGCTGTGGCCGCTTGTTCAGGCATCGGCCGCCCGTCTGGCCCTGGTGAACTGCACGCTGATTCACGGCTGTCTGGTTCTGTTTCGCGGTGTGTCTTTTTTCCTTTTCAGTGGAATTGAGACGATGACATGGAAACTGGCTGCAGGCGAGTGGGTGATTTTTCTGGTTGGTTGCGCCCTTTTATTCTGGACTCGCGAGGCTGCGGCGGCGACCGCGCGGGCCAGCACCTGATTGCATGGCCTCTCTGCTCCGATCAGGCTGGTTTTTTTTCGCGAGGATCGCTAGAACATCGCGGCCGCAGAAGAGGAAAGCTGCGGGTTTCCCAGGGACAAGGGAGCAGCCTGTTGTGCGGCCGTTCGATTTCTGTGAGGCAATGACGGCCCTGTGCGAAGATATCTGCGCTCGTCATGCGGAATTTCAACACGTACGGATGCCGCGTGTGGCCGTTACGTTTGCTCAGACGCGTTCCCCGGTGGAGTGGGGCGTCCAGGCGCGGCTCACGCCGCTGCGATTTCAGGGTGGAGCGACTGTTGAACGTCGCAAGGGGCGGCTCTGGACCGTTCAAAAGGTGGTGCATCGCGGTCAGGAAGCGCTGTATCTGCTCACGTTCCTGCTTCCCAGGTTCCTGAACCTGCCGTTTGATGAAAAGCTGATCACCGTATTCCACGAGCTGTATCACATCAGCCCGGAATTCAATGGTGATATCAGGCGATTCGGCGGTGCCTGTTATGTGCACACCGGCAGCCAGAAGAACTATGACCGGCAGATGGCGGTGTTTGCGCGGGAGTATCTGGCGCAGCGGCCTGAGGAAAAGCTGTACGCGTTTCTGAGGCTGGACTTCACGCAGCTGCGGCAGCATGTGGGTGAAGTTGTCGGGCTGAGGATTGCGATTCCGAGACTGATTCCGCTGGACAAGGTTGCCTGAACAAAAAAGCCCGACCGGCGGGGGGCACGGTCGGGCCTGTTGGTCACTGCATTTCGAACATGTGCGAAAGCAGAATCAGAAGTCACCAACGATTTCGCCACCATTCAGCGTGATGATGCCCACCAGTGTCTGAGCAGACATGTTTTCAGAGAGGAACCGGACAGAACCGTCAGCCATTACGGTTTGCACACCACCGGTGTGGAAGGAATACATTTCGCTGTCGTTAGTGCAGTTCATCGTGCAACGACCAACGATGGTTGTATTGCCGGAGCCACTGGTGTCGTTCTGCAGTCCGGCTGTGTTGGCCCCGTCGACACTGAAACCATTGTTGATATCCGCCCAGCTCCAGCCATCTGCGGTGAACTGAGTGCCAAAGGCGACGTTTCCAACGCGAGGATTGACTCCGGGATTACGTCCGATGTACTGGCGTGGCCGACCGGCGTCTTCAGCGATGAGCATGGTGTTGGACGTTCCGTCGGTAATGTCCCGAATGCGCGTGCCACCGGGGCCACGTCCCATGGCACCCATCGCGTCTCTGGTATTGATCGAAGGAAGTCCGGCCATGACGATGAAGGCATTACGGACGGCGTTCACAGAACCGTAGTCGTTGTATCCCCAAATTGGGGTGTCTGTACGCAGGCCCCCTGAAATTGCTGTGTACAGGGCGGCGGTGGGAAGCGGCCGACTGCCCGGAGTGGAGGGGCAGACAAAGGCAGGAAGTTGGGTGATCGTGATGGGATCGTTGATCGGGTCGAACCAGTTGCGATTGAAGTTGTAGCGGGCGTACATGTTGGCCTGCTCCAGATATGGCAGAACCATGGTATTCCAGCTGACCTGAAACGTGGGATTGCTGAGGTTGATGCGACTGGGCGGGAACATGTTGAAGGTGCTCTCGTAGTTGTGCAGTGCCAACCCGATCTGCTTGAGATTGTTCTTGCACTGTGTTCTGCGGGCAGCTTCACGTGCCTGCTGAACGGCCGGCAGCAGCAGGGCAACCAGAATCGCGATGATTGCGATTACAACCAGCAGTTCGATCAGCGTAAAACCACGCTGCCGTTTTCCTGACCCCATCCTCAGCATCTGAAATACTCCTGAAACAATCTGAAATAATTTTACCCTGCAACCGCCGGGCCAAACGTCATGTAAGATGCAGCCCGTCGAACGTCGACAAACTGCCATTTGGTGAAATTACTAGTGCCGTTATTTGCCTTTGAGTTCCAGCACCACCGGATCTCGAAGGTCTTCACTGGAGGCAATCACCAAGCCGGACTTTTCAGGGTCCTGATAGCGCGCCGGCAGACGCTCGCGACCATATTCAGGGTCGCTGCCTCCGGCGCTTACCTCGGGCCATGATACAGTCACCGACCAGGAACCCTCCGGTGCACCGTCCAGAGGCTGGTACGTGGAAACCTGAAACTGGCCGTTGTCATCTGTCACGCCGGTCGGGGTGATGTCCTGTGCCTTCGCCCCCTGAATTGCGTGCAAAGCCAGGCGCGCCCCTGCGATGGGTTTGCCATCCAGAGTAATGGTTCCTGTGACTGGATGGAGCGGCACCTGGGGGACGTCGGTCGGTGCACTTCCACAACCTGCCACCCCAAACATGGCCAGCAGCAAACCGCCAGCCAGAACACGGGCCACCACGCCCGAAACACGCCGATCATCCATTCCTGAACACCCCTCAGAAGAACAGGCAGAGCATCTTTGAAGCCCGAAAGGCTGCTGCGACTGCCTGTGTGAGGTTTTCGTTCAGGATTGTTAAGGAATAATTAATGTGACAGCTTTTTTCGGAAATTTGTCCGGGGTGCGGGCTTCTCACCGCCAGCGAGAATCTGTGGCATGCGGTGAGTTTCAATCGACCGCACGCCCTGAACAGACATCACGCTGCTGTCACCACGTTTCCGGCACCGGGGCTTGTGCTCCACGCCTTTAGGCACAACATACATCTCGCCTTCGTTCAACATCACAACTCCATCGCGAAAACGGATTTCCAAATTACCTTTGACAACAAGAAACACTTCGTCCGTTTCAGGGTGGCTATGCCAGACGAATTCACCCATCACCTTTGCCAGCTTGAGGTGGTAATCGTTCATCTGCGCGATAATTTTAGGAGACCAGTGACTGGAAAACTTGTA
>JBEIEK010000175.1:0-11766 GCA_040382995.1 Planctomycetaceae bacterium | reverse complement strand
TGAGGACGCTCGAAAACCGCCGCAATCAGAAACTGCAGATCGTGGCCCCTGCCGCCGGCCGTGTTCCCAACCCTCAGCTGCGACAAATGCTGGAGGATCGCCCCGTGAGAACGGGTGACTACCTGTTTGATGTGATGAACGAGCAGGGTCCCTGGCACATGGAGCTGCTGGTGGAAGAGAAGCGGATGGGACACCTGCTCAGGGCACTCCGCGAACGTCAGGCAAACGGGGAATCCACGGAACTCTCCGGCAATTTCGTGATCACGTCCAGTGCCGAAGAAAAGTACGCCTGTCGACTGACCCATATCGCCACGCGATCCACGACCGATTCCGAAAAGGGGACCGTTTTCGAGTTGATTGCGGTGGCCGAAGACGGCCAGGAGCTTCCCCCATTCAGCATTGGCACTGAAGTTTCAGTGAAGATCTACTGCGGGAAAACCACGCTCGCGTACTGGTGCTTTGGTGACGTTGTTGAATTCCTCCAGAAGTATCTCTGGCTGTAGGTAGCTGGATGGCCGTTTCGCGGACCCAAACGCGACCTGGGGCGGGACTGCCGGTGTTTCATCATCCCGGCTGCGTGCTCCCGTCACCCGGTCACGTCTGGAATTCGCACGGCAAAACCCCTGGTGAACGCCTTGCCGGTGTGCTAGATTCTCCCTGCAGGTGCTCGACGTCTTCCCGGCATTACAGGGGTCTGGTCCGAACATGAACGAACGCGAAAAGGGCGGCGCTGACTGGTATCGCAAGGGTACAGAGGCGATGCAGCACAAGAATTGGGGATACGCGATTGAGTGTTTCACCAACTGTGTGCGGCTGGTTCCCGACAATGTTCTCTACCGCCAGGCTCGGATAGGCTGCATCCGCAAGTCTTACGGAGACAACGGTACCGGCGCGAAGATGGCGGGCATGCGGCTGATGGGCGTGCGCACGCGAATCAAGAAAAGCCGACTTTCAAAGGACTGGAAGGGAATTGAAGCGGCTGCGGAAGAGGGATTAGCCGTCAATCCCTGGGACGCGCAGCTGTTTTTTGACCTTGGTGAAGCGACAGCGGCCCTGGAAAACACTGGCGTTGCTCGTTATGCGCTGGAGCGTGCAGTCGAACTGGATCGCGAAAACGTCGACTACAACCGGAGACTAGGCAATTTCCTGTTTGAGCGTCGTGACTACAAGCCTGCGCGGGCCTGTTTCGAGCGGGTTTACAAGCTGGTGCCGACCGATAACGAAGCACGCAGCATGATGAGCCGTATCGATGCTGTGTCGGTGCTGGACCGCAAGGGACTGGAGGACGCCGAATCCACTCGGGATGTTGCGGTCGAGCAGCCAGCGCAGCCGGCCAATGCCTACGAAGAGGACCGCCGAGCTCGCAAGGGGCAGTCTCGTCCCGCCGATGCCCCGGGCGAATCTGCGGAGGCGGATTTGATTCATGCCATCCGTAAGGATCCGCAGAACGTCGGTCTGATTCTGCGTCTGGCCGATCTTTACAAGCTGGCCCGCGAATTCGGCAAAGCCCAGGATCAGCTCAACAAAGCCCTTGAAATCTCACCCAACAATGCCGAGATTCGCGAACTGATCCTGGAAGTTCAGATCAGCATGCTCCGCGATGATCTGGCCGAAGCCGAAGCACGCGCCAAAGCGAACCCGACGAAGGAACGGCTGGCAGAGAAAGCCAAATCGCTGCAGCTGGATCTGGTCCGGAAGGAAATTGAACTGTTTTCTCTGGGGGTCGAAAACAATCCCACAGACCTCAAACGCAAATACGAACTCGCCACAAGGCTCGCGTCCCGCCATATCAGGGAATTCAGCCGCGCGATTCCACTGCTGCAGCAGGCTGCGGCCAATCCCACGCTGAAAACGGACGCCCTGGTGCTCCTTGGCGAATGCTTTGCTCGTGAAGGCAAAAACGACCTTGCCCGTCGGCAGCTTGAAAAGGCCATTGAAGGGCTCAACTTCAACGATCGCCCTGACGCCTTCAAAACGGCCCACTACCTGCTTGGACGCATTTATGAGGCGGCAGGGAAGTCCGAGCAGGCCGAAAATCACTACGGCGAAGTGCTCGCCGTCGACTACGAATACCGCGACGTGCTCAAACGCATGGAGAGTCTTGGTGGTGGACAGGCCAACGCCATCGAATAGTCCGCATGGCAGACTTTTCCCCCGCAAACCGGCGGATGCCTGGGAACTTCTTCACGATCTGCTATGCTTTTTCTCAATAGAGCGACCGGAATCCTGACGGTCGACCCGGTCGCTCTCGCTTCGGCACCCTGAGGCCACTCCCATCACTCAGTTTGCCGACCCCAATCCGACTGTCCTCTCCACCCCGGCAGATGCTTCGCCATGGGCTTTCTCTCGCAGTACTTCCTCAACCCGGCCTTCTTCCTGCCGGGCGCTGCGCTGGTGCTCCTGCCAATCCTGATTCACATCCTCAGTCGGCTCCGTTATCGTCGCGTGCGTTTCGCTGCCATGGAATTCCTCCTTGAAAGCGAAGAACTCAACCGTCGCCGCATCCTGCTCGAACAACTCCTGCAACTGTTTCTTCGCATCCTTGCCATTCTGCTGATCACACTGCTGGTCGCCCGACTCCTGCTTGACCCGGGGCGAATGCTGATGCTTCGCGGAGCCAGTCGGCATCACGTGGTGCTCCTCGACGACACGCTCTCACTTCGCGAGCGCGACGGGGACTCCACCATTTTTCAGCGATCGCTTTCCACTCTGGAAACGATGCTTGTCGAGGGTGTTCGTCAATCGGGTTCGGCTCGAGTTACCATCCTGCCCCTGTCCGATCCTCGCCGTCCCATCATTTCGGACCGTGTGCTGGATTCCGCCTTTGTGCAGGAGTTAATTCCAAGGCTGCGAAATCTGCCATGCACGTTTCGCTCGGCTTCCCCCGTCCCGGCGCTCAATGCCGCCCGTGATCTGCTGGCCGCCGATGCCTCCGCCGATCCCCACGTGCATGTCCTCACGGACTTCCGCGCTGTGGACTGGAACGACCGCCCCGAAGTGACTGCGGCCTTCGCGTCGCTCCGTGCCGCCCGCGCCCAGGTCGACCTCATTCAGGTTTCCCGCGGTGATGCGCATCCCAACATCGCCATCGCCGGCATCACCACCGAATCGCTCGCAGCGGCCCAGGGAGTGCCGTGGCGTGTGACGCTGCAGGTGCGGAATCATGGTGTAACCAAAGCTGCGGGTCTGCGCGCCGCCGTATCCATCAACGGCACCCCGCTTCCCTCGAGAATTCTCATTCCGGACATCGAACCCGGAGCCCAGGCCGAAGTTTCGCATGACATCGTCTTTGACGCGGAAGGTCGCCAGCAGGTGGAAGTGCGTCTGGACGATGACAATCTGCGTGAGGACAACCGCCGCATCTTCGCCGTCGAAGTTGCCGAACGTCGCTCTGTGCTCATTCTCGATGACGATGGTCAGCAGGAAGATGCAGCCTTCGTCGCCGCGGCGCTCAGCGCTGACCCGGCACTCACGGGGCTTACCGCCGACATCCGCACTTCGCAGGCACTGTCGGCTTCTGAACTTCCCCGCTACGACTGCCTGTACCTGCTCAATATCCGCGATCTCCCTGCCGACACGCTGCTTGTCCTTGCCGACTACGTGCGGTCCGGAGGCGGCATTGTCTGGTTCCCCGGAGAGCAGGCAAACGTCGCGTGGTACTCCGAAACACTCCGCACCCCTGGCAACCTGCTTTTCCCTGTGCCGCTTGGCGTGATTCAGGACGTGCTTCCCGACAGTCCGATTTCTGCCCCGACAGATTCACTCCCGTTCGTCTCACCGGTCTTCGCCACCCATCCGATCTTCACGATTTACAACGCGCCGGACAGTCCCTTCGCGGACACGATCCGCATTTCTCGTTTCTTCCGCACAGAAACTGGCTGGAAGGTGGATGACGTGGAACGCGGGGATGGCGTTCGTACGATCATGCGGCTCAAGTCCGGTGAACCTGTGGGGTTTGAGCATACGCTGGGCGGTGGCCGCGTGCTCACCTTTCTGACGGGGGCTGGACGCCGCTGGTCCAACTGGCCTGTCGCCCCGGCAGCTCCAGGTTATGTGGTCATGCACCTGCTCACACACCAATACCTGCAAAAGCCGGTCACTGGTATCCAGCTGCGGGAGCTCGCAGAACCGCTGCAGCTCCAGTGGCCTGCTGCCGAATTTACGGAATCGGTGGAAGTCTACCTGCCGGAAACCGGAGTGGACGATGAGCCGGTGGCCGACACCTTCGCCCGGCTGCAGGCCACAACTGTGACTCCGGCTGCCCAGTCCGGGGCTACGGCAACTTCCGCGAAAAGCCCCGCGGCGGCTCCACCCGCAACTCCTGCCGCCGGCGTTCCGACGTTCAGCCTGACGATTCCACAGGCCAGCCGCCCCGGCTTGTACCGCATTCGGCGATTCCGCCCCGATGGTGCGGTCAGTGACCTTGCCGTGGCTCTGAATGTGCCGTCTGCTGAAAGTCCGCTGGCGATCGCTGATCCGCCGCGCGTGACAGGAGGTGCCGAACTGGACCATGTGCAACTGCTCAACGCAGATTCCGCGGCAGCGCTGGGAGGTTCTGCTGCCGGCCGCGAACTTCGCTGGATCCTCCTCGGATTGCTCGCCTGCGTCCTCGTTCTCGAACAGCTTGTGTCGCTCCGCCTCAGCCATCATCCGGAGGCCGCACAATGAATGGGCCAGCTGCTGCTCTCGACGAAGTTCAGTCGAATGCCACACCCACGGCTCCAGCGGTGGAAGCCGATACCCGCGCATTCACTTCGACGGAACTCGATCTTCCCGAATCCACCCCAGGGATTCTCATCGCCGTCGCCGGTCTTGCGGCGCTGTTCACGATCACCATCCGCACTTCTCTGCGTGACACACGATTTCTCAGCCGTACTGCCCGGACTTTGCTGCTTGTTCCCCGCCTGCTGGTGCTCGCATTGCTGCTCATCGTGCTTCTGAATCCGCGGACGCGTACGCAGCTGAGCCGGCTCGAAAAATCCCGTGTGGGCATCGTGATTGACACGTCGCTCTCGATGCAATGGCCAGCCACCGACCCGGCACCGGCGAACAGCACCACTGGCAACGCTGCGACACCGGGAACCGCTGCCCCTGGTACTCCCGAACCCGCTTCGGCAGCCGGCGAGAGCCGCTCAGATGCCGTCATCCGCAAACTGCTCGTCTCCCCTGTCCTTGAAGAGCTCAGCCGAGACCACTCCGTTTCCGTCTACACCTTCGACTCCACTCTGACCGGGCCCTGGGCGATTATCAGCGAGGGGACTGTGCGATTCGTGAGTCCGGAGGCTGCAGCAGATGCGGCTGACGCGACTTCAGCATCCGCTGCTGATGCTCCGGAAGGCTCCACCCCAGTTGCTGCGGTGACACTCGGCAACGAGGTTGTTGCTGCCACCCCGGTGCCAATGAATGACCCGCAACTGGCTCAGCGCTGGCAGCAGGTGCTGCAGCCCCGCGGCATTGAAACGAGGATGGGTGAATCGGTCTATCAGCTTGTGGGACAGCTTGCCGGGCGGACGCTTTCCGGAGTGGTTGTGGTGTCGGACGGTCGCAGCAACGCGGGTCTCGACACAGAGCCGGCGCGGCTCCGTGCCGAACGCTCCGGCACCCGACTGCTGTCGGTGGGTGTCGGCAGTCTTCGCCCACAGCTCAATCTGCGACTCGCCGGGATGCAGTCTCCTGAAGACGTGCACCAGGGAGACCCATTTGATCTGCAGGTGGCGATTCAGGGATCAGCTGCGGTTGGCCAGTCGGCAGTGGTCAAGCTGTTCCAGCAGTCAGCGGGGAGCAATGGTTCGGACCGTCGTCAGGTGGCTGAGGAAACAGCCTCCATTCCTGAGGACGGGCTCCCGACAGGCATTCGCTTTACACAGACGCTCAGCGTTCCCGGACGCTACGACTTCATCGCCCGTGTCGAATCTGCCTCGGGGACGGCCGAAATCACGCTGACCGACAACGAACGTCGCCGCACCATTGAGGTGACCGATCGCAAGATGCAGGTGCTCATCATTTCCAGCGGTCCGATGCGCGATTACCAATTTGTCCGCAACACGCTGTTCCGTCACAGTGGCGTTACCTCGGATGTGTGGCTGCAGTCCGTCACCGAAGAAAACTCCGGCATGGTGTCTCAGGAGGCCCGGCGACTGCTCACCAAATTCCCGGCTACTGAAGCGGAGCTGTTCGAGTACGATGTGATCGTGGCGTTTGATCCGGACTGGTCACAGTTGTCCGTTGAGCAGCAGTCATTTCTGAATCGCTGGGTCTCTGAACACTCCGGTGGACTTGTTGTGGTGGCAGGGGAAATCTTCACGCCGCGGCTGGCTGAGAACCCAGACGCGACACGGGATGTGAGTGTCCTTTACCCCGTGCTGTTGGCTCGCGTGGCACCGGGACTGCAGTCACCGCAGCGGGCTGATGAGGCATGGCCGGTGGTGCCTACTGCGGAAGGTCGCGTCGCTGAGTTCCTCAAAATCGCCGACGAACAGGGCAATGCCGACATTGAACTCTGGCAGAAGTTTCGTGGGATTTATCGCACATTCCCGATTCGTGACCTTCGCGACGGTGCCGTGGTGCTCCTTGAGCACAACAATCCGCGAGCCCGCACGGAGCTTGGTTTTCCACCATTTCTGGTGAGCCAGTTCTACGGCAGCGGTCGCTGTCTGTTTCTGGGTTCTGCTGAGACGTGGCGACTTCGCGCGATATCGCCGCAGGGCCATCAGCGATTCTGGACCAGCCTGATCCGGGAAGCAGGTCAAAGCCGACGCAGTCGAGGTTCCGTGCGTGGTCAGTTGCTGCTTGATCGCAGCGAAGCCGCCCCTGGCCAGGCGGTCGCCATCCGCGCCCTGCTCTACAATGCTGCGCTTCAGCCACTCACCATTGATGATGTGCCGCTGACCATCACCGACCCCGATGGACAGCCGCTCGCCATTCCCGACCGACTGACTGCAGGAACGCGTCAGCCAGGTCAGTTCCAGACCAGCTTCCGTCCTGCAAAGCCTGGACTGCACCGCATTACGGTGCCAATTCCGGAATCCTCAGATGTGCTCACCGCAACACTGGAAGTCATCGTTCCGGGGTTGGAATCTGAAAACCCCGTTCAGGACACCGAAGCTCTGACACGACTCACCCGAGAAACTCAGGGCCGTTATCTGTCCTTGTCCGAAATCGGCACCCTGCCGGCTCTGCTCCCCAATCAAAGTCAGCCGGTGATCGTCGATGAACAGCTGAGAACGCTTTGGGACCGTGCCCCTCTGATGTATGCTGCCATTCTGCTGCTCGCCATTGAATGGGCGTTGAGACGTGTTTGGCGATTATCCTGAGTCAGGTCATGAATGAGCACAATCCATTTGCTGCATTGATGATTGAAGACGAGGATCCGCGCGATCTGGTGGGCGGCAACAATCAGCCGAAATCCGTTTCGTGGAAGGTTGATGAGTATCGCGTCGAGGGCAATCTGCTCGTTTGCGGCTCCCTCTGCAAACTGCCGAGGATCTGCGTGTATACGGGCGATGTGGACAACCTGGAGCAGATGGAAACTCGCAGAACCCATGTCTGCATTCACTGGTACCAGTCCCGCCGTATTGGCGGAAGACAGCATTTGAGGCGGCTCCTGTTTCTGCTGTTTGCTGTCACTGCCATGGGGTCTCCGTTGGTGGATTCGGTAGTAGTGCAGGCATTCTCCGGGGATCTTTTGGTCCGGCTGGCTGTTTCCATTTCGCCGTCATTGCTTGCTGTGACACTGATCCGGTTGTTGCGTTGCCCAGAACAACTCTGGCTGAACATCGCGCGGAATGATTCATTTGATACGTTTTACATCGAGGGTTTTTCGGACGAGTATCTGCTGCGACTGCAGAGCCTCCAGGCACAGCCAGCTGCCTCGTCGCATCCCGGATGAGATCAGTTGCTTCGGCCGGTGAGTTGTTGCCGGATGCGGTGCAGTTCCTGGAGGGCCTGCAGGGGTGTGAGGTGATCGACCTGCAGGTTTCGCAGTTCGTCGAGCACGGGATCTTCGGGTGTCTCGAAGAGTGATTTCTGGCGACGGCGCTGGACGGGGGTTTCACGTTCCGGGACGCGTGGTTTGCCTTCAGCGTTGAGATGCTGATTTTCGAGTGAGGCGAGGATTGAGGTGGCTCGCTCGGTGACCCGTTTGGGGACTCCGGCGATTTTTGCCACGTGGATTCCGTAACTGCGTCCTGCGGCACCGGCGATGATGCGATGCAGGAACACGACGTCATCGTTGCTTTCGCGAACGGCGACGTTCCAGTTTGAGGCCTGTTTGAGGGTGGTGGTGAGATCGGTGAGTTCGTGATAGTGGGTGGCGAACATGGTGCGGCAGCCGATTTCGTCGTGCAGGAATTCGGTGATGGCCCAGGCGAGGGAGATTCCGTCGTAGGTGCTGGTGCCACGGCCGATTTCATCGAGGATGACGAGGCTGCGGGAGGTTGCTGCGTTGAGAATTCTTGCGGTTTCGGTCATTTCCACCATGAAGGTACTTTGTCCCCGGGCCAGTTCGTCGCTGGCACCGACGCGGGCGAAGACCCGATCAGCGAGGCCGATGCGAGCGGATTTGGCGGGTACGAAGGAGCCGATCTGGGCCATGATGGTGATGAGAGCGGCCTGGCGAATGTAGGTGCTCTTTCCGGCCATGTTTGGGCCGGTGATGATCTGAATGCGACCGGAGCCGGGACTTCCCTGAGCATCGGGGTGGACACCCAGTTGCACGTCATTGGGGACGAATTGTCCGGCGGGCAGGAGTCGATCGAGGACGGGATGGCGGCCGTCGCGGATATCGAGGACTGGGGTATCTTCGAGTGTAGGGCGGCAGTAGCGACCCCTGGCGGCGACGGTGGCGAGGCTGGCAAGGACGTCGATTTCGGCGAGTGCTTCAGCGGTGCGCAGGAGTTGCGGGACGGCGAGTGCGATCTGGTCGCGGAGAGCGTTGAAGAGGTCTGATTCGAGGGCGCGGGCGCGGTCTTCGGCGCGGAGGACTTTGTCTTCGTATTCCTTCAGTTCGGGGGTGATGAATCGTTCCTGGTTCTTGAGCGTTTGTTTGCGGATGTAGTCAGCGGGAACTTTGTCGCTGTTTGCTGCGGTGACTTCGAGATAGTAGCCGAAGACTTTGTTGAAGCCGATTTTGAGGCTGCTGATGCCGGTGCGTTCAATCTCGCGGGCCTGGTAAGAGGCCATCCACTGGCGTCCGCCGCGCATCAGGTCGCGGAATTCGTCAAGTTCAGCACTGAAGCCGGGGCGTATCACGCCACCGTCAGAGACGGTTGGCGGTGGATCTTCGACGATGGTCTGAGTGATGGCGGAGTGGACTTCGGGGCAGAGTTCGATGTGTTGTTCGAGTTCCTGGAGGCGGGTGGCGGATCGCTGTGCGAGCGCTGAGCGGAGTCTGGGAAGCTGTTCCAGTGTGCGGGCGAGGCAGACCAGATCGCGTGGACTGGAACGACCGGTGGCAACGCGGGACGTCAGTCGCTGGACATCCCAGGTGTGTTTGAGCAGTTCGCGGAGTTCTTCGCGGAGTGAGGGATTATCGAGCAGTTCTGAGACGGCGTCCTGTCTGGCGGTGATGATGGATGTGTCGGCGAGAGGCGAGGCGATCCATTCGGAAAGGAGCCTTGAGCCCATTGGGGTGCAGGCGTCATCCAGCACACCCAGGAGCGTGAAATCGCGGCGGTTATCGCGGATGGTCTGGGTCAGTTCGAGGCTGCGGCGAGTGGCTTCGTCGATGATCATGTGTCGCTGTCGACGGAAGTATTCGAGCCGCAGGATGTGGGGAAGTGCCGAGCGTGAGGTTTCGCGGACGTACTCGAGCAGTGCTCCGGCGGCGGTTACCGCGGGAGTGTCTTCGACGTCAAAGCCTTCGAGCGTTTTGGTGCCGAAGTGGTCGTTGAGCAGGCGACGACATTCTTCGCGGGCAAAGCACCAGTCAGGGCGAGTCGTGAAGACGATGGAATGGCCGTCGCTGCGGCGTTCGGCGAGCGGACCGGACTGAGCGGCGCTTTCGGGGATGAGACATTCAGCGGGACGAATGCGTGCGAGTTCATCGTGGAGTTGTGTGGGATCGATATCAGTCAGCTGGAAGCAGCCGGTGGACAGTTCCAGCCATGCCAGTCCAAGACCGGCTTTGGAGGGTGCAAGGCTGGCAAGGAAGTTGCTTTGCCGCGGATCGAGCATTTGATCGTCGGTAAGCGTGCCGGGGGTAACAACGCGAGTGACTTCCCGTCGCACCAGTCCTTTGGCTTGTTTGGGGTCTTCAACCTGATCGCAGATGGCAGCTCGGAAGCCGGACTGGATGAGCTTCTGCAGGTAGGTATCGAGCTGATGCCATGGGAACCCGGCCATCGGGATCGGGTTTTCGGAGCTTTTGTCGCGACTTGTGAGCGTGAGTCCAAGGACGCGGGAAGCGTTTTGGGCGTCTTCGAAGAAGAGTTCGTAGAAGTCGCCCATGCGGAACAGCAGCATGGCTCCGGGATGCTGCGCCTTCACTGCGTGGTAGCGTTCCATCATCGGCGAAAGTTTGGTCATGGCGACGACTCAGGCGAGAACTTCAGAGCGATTTTACGTCAGGAAAAAGCATACTGACGCTGGTTCGGCGGTGGATGGAATAGATGGCCTGGGCGAAAAGCGGTGCGACGGAAATGATCTCGAAGTGCGGGCCGAGCGGTTCGATGGGGGGTTCAATGGTGTCGGTCATGAACATGCGGCGAATGTGGCTGCGTTCGATGCGATCCACGGCTCCACGCGAGAGCACTCCGTGGGAAACTGCGGCGAAGATGTCGCCGGCACCGCGGGCTCTGAGCACTTCAGCCATGCTGACGAGCGATCCGCCGGTGATGGTGAAGTCGTCCACCATCAGCACATTGCAGCCGCGTACGTCGCCGATGACTTCGAGCACCTGAGCAGTTTCGGAATGATCCTTTCGCTGCTTGTTGCCAATCACCACCGGAACACCCAGCAGATTCGCGTAGGCCGAGGCGGATTTTGCAAATCCCACATCGGGGCTGCAGATCACGAGGTTTGGGATATTCAGTGATCGGATGTGGTCGCAGATGACTTTGCGAGCGTAAAGGTGGTCGACGGGAACGCTGAAAAAGCCCTGGATCTGGGGGCTGTGGAGGTCCATGGTGAGCACTCGATCGGCCCCCGCCGCCTCGATCGCATCGGCACACACTCGAGCACGAATCGATACCCGAGGTTCATCCTTTTTATCGCCCTTGGCGTAGCTGAAGTAAGGGATGACTGCAGTGACCTGGGCGGCGCTGGCCCGCTTGAGTGCATCAATCCAGAACAGCAGTTCCATGAAATTGTCGTTTACAGGACGGTGTACACCCTGAATGACGAAGCAGTCACGTCCACGCACGTTTTCGAGCACTCGAACAAAGACGTTGCCTTCGCTGAAGATCTGGGCCTGGCAGGGAGTGAGTGAGACGCCCAGACATTCAGCAATGCGTGCCGCGAAAACCGGGTTGCCGGATCCGGCAAGGATGGCCAGGTCACCCATGGGAGTGGAAGGAGCAGTATATGTGGAGTCTGGAGGATCCGGAGGCCGTGTCATGGGTTCAGGATTCGGGCGCGGGATTTGACCGAGCACCGCCGACAAGCAGTCACTGAAGCGGGGGAAACACGGATTCTACAGGAGGCGCTGGGCATGGCAACCGTGGGGGCTTTCGGCGAGCAGGAGATGTTGGTCCGGGAATCGGGCTCACAGCGAATTACGCCCGCTACCCTGAAATTCCCACCGATTTCCGAAAGTTCTCCCCGGTTTCC
>JBEIEK010000174.1:0-11784 GCA_040382995.1 Planctomycetaceae bacterium | reverse complement strand
GCAGTTTTCTATGAGTACTCATCTGGATCGGGCTCCTTGATCTGTCTGCCGTCCACCGGACGGAATGGAAGTGAATGGATTCGGCTGAAGTCGCCATGCACGCACCACACATGCCTGCAGGCCACGTCTGTCAGCCACCGGACTTTTCAATCCTGATACCCGCTGTGATTGGCTGGCCATCTGCATTCACCGCAGCTGTCAGCCGGCCAATCCATACTCGATCATCGATCCCCGTGACCTGAACATGCACTCGAGCCACGCGCTGGCGACCGGTGGGAAGACCGTTGTCATGCCTCACCTGAAACGCCCCCAGAATCACTCGATTGTTTCTGATGGCGCGAGGATCGTAGTACGGAGGATTTCGGAAGGCAGGATGGTCGCCACCCTCGATCCCCACAATCTCCACACCCGGCTGTCTGCAGGTCAGCTCCAGCTGCCATGCCGCCAGCGACTGATCAGCCGAGTCCACAAGGATGTCAACAGCTTCAAATCGAACGGACTTCTCGTCCGTCACACCCGTTGCGGCAACGCGCAGCTCGGAAACCGTTGCCAGTTCCTGAGCTGGCTGGGTCGTGCCGTCCTGAACGATCATCAGGGCCACCACACAGCACAACCACGCAGGTCTGTGAAACAAGGACCAGTGCATCAGTCAAACCCCTTTTACTGTGGAGGACGGCGATGTCCCCGCGGTTGCCTGTCAGAGCATGACTGCCCGCTGAGCCAGAAGATCCACATCAGCCTGCGTCGTGAGTCCGTCACCATCAGCATCGAATGCGGCAAGAGCCGTGCCCTGCTGCAGTTGTCGAGCCACGGTGAAGGCATCCACAATGTCGATGCGACCATTCCCGTCGACGTCCCCGGGATCGAGTGCGGTCCGCGGAGCGCCGGCCCGAATCATCAGCACCACTGCCGCGGCCGCCAGTGCTGATGAGAGTCCGGCGAGACGGAAGATCTTCAATCGCCGGCGAGCGATCATTGGCCGACCGTTCGTCAGCTGTCGACGAGCATCCGCAAGGATTGCTTTGTCGATTGCGGACGGAACGCCAACCGCAGAACCAAACTGCGATCGCAGGGCGTCGCGCATGGACTCTGGAAGATCATCATCCAACGAAAACTCTGATTCGGGTTCGGTCATGGTCGTGGACACCTGTGTTGGAAGAAAGAGTCGTCTCCGGATGACGTCACGTTCATTCTCTGCCCAGTCAAGTGCGCGAACCGATCAAAAGGTTCAGAGAAAAATCAAAAATCTTTGCGGGATGAAGAAACGCCGCGAATCCTGCCCAGAGTCGCGTTTCGCTCCGTCGAAACGGACACCGAGCCTTTTCACCGCCAAACACCTCAAACCACGACCTTTCCACGCTCAAGCCGAAGGCGCCCCCTGATGGCGGCGATTTTGACCAGGCTGGCTACCGTCAGCCGTTTTTTCCGCTAGATTCCCAAGCTGTCACCAGAACTGATCGATTCGTTTTTTGTGGTCTTCTGCATGTCTCCGGCACCGATCGACACCAGATCCGATCAGCAGCTGGTTGATGCCATTAACAACGGAGACATGCACGCCTTTGAGGTGCTGTACTTTCGCCATCGCGACTGGACCGTGCGCCTGGCAATGCGATTTACCGGACATCACGACGATGCTCTGGACGTGCTCCAGGAGACCTTCGCATATCTGGCACGCAAGTTTCCCGGTTTTGTGCTGACAGCTGCACTGACCACGTTTCTCTACCCGGCCGTCCGAAACTTCTCTCTCGCCGTCCGCCGCAAGCGACGGCGTGCAACCGGCAACGATGACCTGCTGCCGCTGATTGCAGAATCATCCTCAGCGACCGCGGCACAGTCCGAGCTGGAACGCGATGACTGGCGCAGCCGATTTGCTGCCCTGTCCCCCGAACATCAGGAAGTCCTGCTGATGCGATTCGTTGACGGACTGACACTCCCCGAAATCGCCACCGCACTTGATCTTCCCCCAGGAACCGTGAAATCGCGCCTGCACTACGCAATTCAGAAAGCCAAACAGCTGCACCCCCGGTGATTGCCTTCTGCGTCGCGGAGGGGCACGGCCTTTCCTGACACAAGACAATCCATAAACCCCTCCCTGAAAAAGACTTGCCTCACGAACCGCACGACGGTAAAGTGCCTTTATCTAATTTTGGTAAAGCCGCTTTATCTCAAGAGACCGGTATGGCTGACTGGAAGTTCTACGGGCGAAAAGATCAGCTTGCGGAACTGCAGCGAATGCTCGACCGCAAACGGTGGTTCTTTGCCAGCATCCCCGGCCCAATGATCTGCTGCAACTCGCAAGGCTGCTGGAGTCGATGGCGGAAGCTGGCTTCATCCTGATTCTTGACGAATTTCAGTACTTCAATCGCAAGGGCTATGAGCAATTCTGCTCGTACCTGCAGGCCGGTGTCGATCGGTTGCAGTCGCAGGCCGAACAGATACGCGGCGGGCTCATTGTCCTTGGTTCGATCCATACTGAGATGGTGGCCCTGCTCGAAGATCGAACCGCCCCCCTCTATAATCGCGTGACCGACACGATCGACCTGACCCATCTCGACATCAGCTCGGTACTTTCCATCCTTAAGGACCACACCGAGCCTTCTCCCCAGCGGCTCTTGTTCTTCTGGAACCTTTTCGAGGGCGTGCCAAAGTTTTATCGGGACTGCTTCGAACAGGATGTGCTCGCAGCTGACCGCAGGACACTCCTGCGTCGCATTTTCTTCCAGAGTTCATCCCCGCTCCGGTCCGAAGCCGAGAACGGGTTTCTGCGTGAACTCCGTGGGCGATACGACGTGGTCTTAAAGTTCGTGGCTCGAAATCCGGGTCGGATGCATCACGAACTCGTTCAGGCCATCCGTCAGGCCAGTGGCAATCCTGACACGCAGGTGGGGGGCTATCTCAAGGTTCTCAGCGAGCGATTCGGACTGATTGAACGCAAGCTGCCAGTATTCGCAAGGCCCGAGGCGAAGCGCAGCCGTTATTACGTCACCGATAATTTCCTTCGTTCCTGGCTGGTGGCCCTGGCCAATCCTGTCTCGGCGATCGCCTTTAGACCCATTGACGAACTCATCGAAGAAGCCGACCAGCGACTGGCGGACGCCGAGGGTGCGTCTTTAGAGAAGCTGGCAGGCCAGCTTTACGAAGAGCGAAGCCGCAGGGGCATCGGCGATTTCCCCATTACGCATCGCGTTCAGGGCTTCTGGGACAAGGCGGACACCGAAATCGATCTGGTGGCGATCAACGAAACTACGCAAACCATCCGATTCGGTTCCTGCAAACGATCGCCGGACAGGCTCGTCGCCGATGTCAACAATTTCAGGCAGCATGTGGCACGACTGCTTCAAACAATGCCCAAATACCAGAGCTGGACTCGACAGTACGTTGGCATCTCACCGGTATTGGACGCGAACCGACGCGCTGTCCTGAGAGGCCATGGCATCATCCCGCAGGACTTAAATGATCTCACGCAGGATTTGGCATAAAGGAGTTTTCCACATGGGCCGTGTCGTGACGATTTTCCTCTCACGAGCTGAATAGTGTGCTTGAGTTTGGCGATTACAGACAGATTGCCGCCAACGGGATTTGGCCCCACGACGTGCTGCTCCACGGGTACCTTCTGAAACTCTGATGTTTCCGGGAAACCTTTTGAAAACCTCGGAGTTTGTCGCATCGGCCCGTTTCAATCCCTGCCATTCCGCATCAGCCGCCGCCGGTCTTCCGTGGGAAACAGCTCATTTTCTGGTCGTACGGCCGTTGTCTGCGACGAAGTTCTGTTTGCTGTCAGCAAACGGCGTCGCCAACGCGACCTAAACGGCGTCTGCAGGACGCGTACCTTCGGTGCGAAACACAGCCATGGGACTTCCGCCCGTCCGCTGAGCATTTCCGCGGATGTACGCCACTTTCTGAATGGCTCTCAGGCGATTGCGGCTGCTACTGGATTGCAGCCGTATTTGCCGCAATGATCGCTGCATACTCCTGCTGCTGCTCCGGCGGCAAAAAGCTGCGGTGAATCAGCTCGAGTGATGCCAGGAGTGCAGAGCACTGGCGATCCAGACGCAATGTTGGCTTCGACTGTTCAAGGTCGGAAATGAAACGTCTGCCAACGCCCGCCAGTTCGCCGAGGACTGTCTGAGAAAACCCGGCTGCCCTGCGGCGAGTGCGGACAATGTGAGCGAGCGGAGAGGGTTGCGGTGCGGACATGCGATAGGGACTATTTGCGCGCGACCGGGGGCAAATTGAGGAACATCTGGCAGGCTTACACGCCCGCTTCGGACAGAATTCCACCAAATTGCACCCTAACGGGTGCAATTTAGGGGTTTTCGGTGAGCGGAGAGTCCAAAAGGCGGTGCAAACATGAGCAAATGCGCCCGAACGGGAGCAGCGTACGGATCTGAATGCCGTGTGACGAGAAGAAAATCGAGGCGACAGGACGGCCATTGAACTTTTTGCCGCCGGAATCCGGGGCTGTGAACCCGGGTTACGACGGCGAATGGATGACGGCAAGGCGAATCCTGACTTAGGGTTACAGTGCGTGGTTTCTCGTTGTTTCCCAGTCGCTTACGCCTGATGTGTCAAGTTTTACAGCATAAAAACTTGACTGACGACGGCCGGTGGGCGATCATTCTGGCATGACGAGCAAGCATCAGAAAACCGGATCGAGTGGAGCCAGTACGGCGGAAACCGTGCGCAGGCGAATCGAGGCCAGCGGGGAGCGAGTCTGGCGGCTGCCCGATTTTCAGGGCATGCCGTTCACGGCAGTGGCGCAGGCGTTGTCCCGCCTGTCGCGGCAGGGTGTGATCAAGCGTCTGGGCAAGGGGCTGTACTACCGGTCACGGCACACCGCCTTCGGGGAAAGCAAACCCAACATTGCCCAAATCCGATCCTTGCCGGTTCGCCGAAGCGGCATCTTCCCTGCCGGTATTGCAGCGGCCAACCTGCTTGGCTTCACTACGCAGAACCCCGCGCAGGTGGAACTGGCGACCGATGGGCTCAGCCTGCCAAGGCTGATCGTCGGCAAAGATACGGTCATCCATACCCGGCGGCCAGAATCCTGGAGGGAACTCTCGGAGACGGACGCCGCCCTTCTCGACTTCCTGCGCAGGCGGGGGGAGTCGAGCGAATCGTCGCCCAGGGAAACTGTGGCCAGGCTGCTTGAATTCTTCCGCGCTTCAGGGCGATTCGAGTGTCTGCTCAAAATCGCCGACTCGGAACCGCCGCGCGTCCGTGCGATGCTGGGCGCTATTGGACAGCAACTCGGCCGGCCGGAAAACCGGCTTGCGGCGTTGCGGGAGAGCTTGAATCCCCTTTCACGGTTTGACTTCGGCAACCTGAGCGTGCTGGAGCATGCACGGCAGTGGCAGGCGAAGGAGCGCAAAAACCCGTGAAACTATTCGAGCACCCGGATTTCGAGCAGGCCATCATCCGCGCGGCGGAGCAGTTCCGCCCGCGGGGCCTGCGCGAGTCGATCATTGAGAAGGACTACTTCGTCACGGAAGCGTTGCGGACCATTGAGCAGGTGGCCGGCAGCAAGGTCATCTTCAAGGGAGGAACCAGCCTGTCAAAGGGTTGGAACCTGATCCAGCGGTTCTCTGAAGATATCGACATCTTCCTGGACCCGACAGCCTTCGAGCCGCCCCTTGGCAAAAAGGCGATAGACCGCGAACTCAAGAAACTGCGGAACGCCATCGAAGGCCATCCGGCGCTGGCATTCGTCGAGAAGGAAAGCCAGACCATCGGCGGCTTCGGCCGCAATGACCGGTTTGAGTATGCCCAGCGATTTGCGGGCGTGGGTGATATCCGCAACCGCGTGTTCGTCGAGGCCGGGACCGCCAGCGGCAAGGAGCCAACCGACCGCATCTGGCTCCAGTCTTACGTGGGGCAGTTTCTCCGGGAAACCGGCGTCACCCTGGGGGCTGAGGACGAGGAGCCATTCGAGATGCGGCTGCTCCATTTCCGGCGGACGTTCGTCGAGAAGATGTTTGCCATTCACGCCAGGGTCGAGGAGTTCAAAACGACGGGCAGACCGATTGGCGGGTACGCAAGGCACTACTACGACCTGTTCTGCCTCGCCGAGCGACCGGAAGTTCTGGCAATGCTCAAGTCGGATGAATACGGAACCATCAAGGCCGACTACGACCGGATCAGCACGCAGCACTTTCCCAGGAGCTATGTGCCTCCGCCGGACATGACGTTCGCCAGGAGCGACGCCCTGTTTCCGCCGGATGACCTGCGGGCTGCTCTTGGCCGTGAATTCGAGGCACAATGCCGGGTCCTGTGCTTCGGGGCGTTCCCGGCGTGGGGTGAGGTGCAATCACGCCTCAAAGGTATCCGTGATTTTCTTTAAATGAGAATGAGCCGCTTCAGGGATGATCCGATGTACTGGACCTGCTTGTTTTGCGTGGAAGCCGCAAACCAGACTTGGCTCTTCTACGGCTACGCGACACCAGTGGAAGGATTCCAGCCAGAGTAAGCCTCTGACAAGTCCATCACAGCCCTCGGGCCGCCGAAGCCGACGGCCAGGGAGTGTCAGTGGCCGTGTCACAGTGGGGTGCTGCGATCGGTTATCAACTGACAATCACAACTCATTGATATGAACTTATTGGCGGCTTGGCGAGACTCTTCAACGCGATGCAACTTCGATAATGCGGCCAGCACCATTGTGGATGACCGGAAGCCTGCACCCAATCAATCCGCTCGCGCCGCACCTGCTCCAACTCGTTCATGGACCACCTCATCAGGGGAAATCTGGAAACCGGAGGACACCGGGCTCCAGACTACAGACCCTGACAGGAATGGATTTGTCGGACGCTTACGATGAGTGCATGGACGACTTCGTTTGGAATCAGCTTCTTTCCCGAACCATCTGGCGCGGGTTGAGCCCAGTCCACGGTGAACACGCCGCGTAGTTCATCGTTGGCACTCGATATGCCGCATGGCCACGGTGAGCTTCTCGCCGATTTTTTCTGATACGGAAAGGATGTCACCCCATCGGCTTCGTGCTCCCACTGGTCGCACAGCCGCTTGAAGAACATCAACGATAGGATGTAGTAGTTCTTGTAGTCCTGGCCAGCGGTCTTCCCGCGCAGGACATTGGCTGCACCCCACAGGTGTGCTTCAAGTTGTTGCTGTGTCGCTTTTATGCCTGTTGAACCATCCTTTGGGTTGAGCTTCACTCGTCGACTTCTACTTCGACTTCACCGACCTCAAGCTCAGCCTGCAGTTCCTGCACCGCAGCTCGAAGTGGATCATAGATTTCTATTTCCTTGCCGACGATCTCGACGGTCACGGCCAAGGTGTAGCTCGCGGTGTTATCCGGATCTTTGCTCCAACCTTTGTGGCCACGGACCGCAATGCAGAAATCCTCGGGTAAGGCGTTAGACTTTATGTAAGCCCAGTCCTTTTGGACTGTTCCGATGCTCCGACGGACGTCTGCAATCTGTCCGTTGCCGGAACGGGCACTGATGGCCCAACTGAAACTGGTACCTTCACGAACGGCCGGATCTTCATCCTTAACAGCGCGGGACACGAAAGATTCGAGGGACTCGTCCCTCCGGTTGCTCATCCAGTCCAACCAAGTGGAAAGATACCCACGGTGGCCGCGACGTGTGCGGCGTGGCTCGGCAGAATAGGACAGTGTCACTTCGACAAGAATGGTGTAGTCCGAACCAGCGCTGCGAATCGCGTTTGGAATCGGCACTTGATAGACGTGGCAACTGCCCGGCTTTATCTCCTGTTCCCCCTCGGTTATCAAAGTCGTGCGATGTACCGAGGTTGTTGTCGCTCGCTCAATGTCAGGTACGCCGTAGCCTATCCTGGCCATCAATGCCGTTTGTTGTTCAGGGGGCAGGTTACGTGCCCAGTCGGGCCACCGGGCCGATTGGACGATCAAGGCACGATACAAAAGGCAGGATTCATTTGGCAGGACGGATTGGAGCCTTGCAGCAATCCGAGTGACCTTTGGAGCGGCGTAGGACGTGCCAACGTCATCTCGGTCGAAGGCAGGGCCGCCGTGAAGAGTTGAACGGACCAGGGGCGGATAACATTCTTTCGCGTGCCCAGGAGCAGTGACGGTGGGTGCATTGCCAGGTGTTCGCAAAAAGTCACCGCCAAACTCGACAACTTCCGGTTTTATCGAATCCCAGATGCCAAGGCCGGATCGGGAGAATGCCGAAGGTTCTCCCGTGCGAGATGCGAAGCTCCGCCAATCATCCTTCTCGTAGACATTGTATGCAACAGATCCAACAGTCAGGGCTTGGAGGCTTTGGGCGGGGTTGGCCAAGCGACAGCATTCTTCACTGAGGTACGCGGGATAGGATTTTCCGGATGACAGTAATTCAGCAACTCCGGCTTTCGGCGCGGGGTGAGAAGGACGGAGATTGCCAATGCTCTGTATGATGAGGATGTCGTGCTCGTTGCAGAGGCGGTCGATTTCCGCTGCCCACGCCGACATATGCTTCCGTCGGGACGGCGCGTCAGCGTTGATAGAATGATTGAAGACGCGAGTCTGGCGAGGACCGTTGTGGTAGTGTTGCACAACGTCGCGGATGAGAGCCGGTGGCAACACCTCTTCGGGAAGTCTGCACTGGTCGTTGAGGACTCGGGCGTTTTGAATCCACATCTCGCAATCGACGGTTCCCTCGTCCGGGATGTCGTCAGCATACAGTACCGCGCCCGCGACACGAGTACCGTGCCCGCCGCCAGGAACGTAGTCGGCCACATCTGTATGGACGGTACCCGGCAGGAAACAACGTGAAGTGGGTTTGTCTATCGCTGGTTCCAGCATGATGTGACCCTCCTGAATTCCACTGTCGATCACACAGACAGCTGGAGCGTCATTGCCGGGGGGGTTGATGGTCACTCTTGTCTGGATGTCTCGGAGTTGCCGGGCATGGGCTTGGGGAAGCTCGATGTCATCCGGTTCTGCTACCTCGAAGATAAACGGGTGGTTGAGAATCAAGTCCTTGAGACCTCGGCCGGGAAGCCTGATGCGCAACTCGAAGTAATCGGGCGGAACATCGGAGTTGGGGGCCGTGTCGCCAGTGATTGCGCCTTGGTAGAAGTCGATGAACTGCTGGACGGTCTCAAGCCTCGCGTCCTTTAGCTCATCCCAGTGCTCGTAAGCCTGGCTTCTCGCCTGAGACCACTCGGCCTCCTTCCTGGCGTAAGTTTTGTCTGTGAGGCGGCCTTTCCTGGGCTTCTTGGGGAGAATCCAGTTACCTTGGCAAGAAATGCTTACATCGACAATGTAGGCTGCATCGGTGTCAAGCAATGGCAACTCAGCAAACAACCGCTCGGTCAGTATACGCTGCAAACGTTCTTCCTGGGTGAGGTCTTGCCGAAGCTCGTGAATCTTTGCAATGCCCGCCGATCCCTCGACACTTCCGATAAAGTCGTTGAGCTTCTGCTGAAAGTAAGCGAGTGACTCGTCTTCGGACGCGAGGATGACGAATCCATCATCCTGCTCTGAAATTATCTCGAAACCGAAGTAGTGCCGCAGGTCGTCGATGTCCAGAACGGGGTCGATTTGCAGAAGGAGTGGGATGCCCGAGTCAATCTTTGGAAGTCCGGCGGCGTCACGGGCGTCACGCTGAGTCTTCCAGTTTGTGGTGATCGCGGCAACGTGACTGTTGAGTTTGCCACTGTGACCACCGCGATTAGAACGATTGTCCTTCGTAGCTTGCGTTTCAACGAAACGAGGACGGGAGTAGCGTGCGGGGCCATCTTCACGACGGACCAATGGCAGATGGTCAAACTGTTGTTGGCCCGGCATTTTGCTTTATCCATTCCTGGCTGGAGAGTCGTCACGGTTGAGTTCAGCAATGGCAGTTTTCAAGTGGCAGAGAGCCACAATTTTCTGTCCACTGAGCACAGCGGCTTTGGCAGCATCTTGCGCTGCCTTCACAACCATTGCGGCCGATGAACCGGACAAGGATTTGACAATGGGGCTCCAGTCGAGGTTCTCAGCAACCGCGACGGACGAAAGCGTCATTTTCAAGAGACTCTCGATCTCAGCGTCTCCCGGCGTTGGCACGAAGAAGACTTCGTCGAATCGGCGGAACAATGCCGAATCCAGCGAGTCTTCAATGTTGGTAGTGGCGACCAATAACCCCGGTGCGTCATACTCCTCCATCAACGTCAACAGCGTATTCACGATTCGTGACGCTTCGCCAATGTCCTTGGATGTTGTCCTTGATCTTGCGATAAAATCGCACTCGTCAAGCAACAGAACGGAAGGTCTTTCCTTCGCAGCCTCGAATACGGATCGAAGGTTGGCTGCGGATTCGCCAAAGAATGTGGAAATCAACGCATCGAAACGGACCTTAAGTAGCGGTAGACCAACATTCCATGCGAGACGCCTGGCACCAAGGGACTTACCGCAACCCGGCGGGCCATAAAGGAGAATTGTTTTGCGCGGACGCAGTCCATATGCCCCGAGCCTTTCACGGGCCGCATATTCCTTCTCAATGCGTGCGAAGCGTGCCTCGATCTGCTGTGGCAGAACCATGTGGTGCTCCAGTTGCTCACGCGGAATGGGAGTGACCAGAGATTCGCCATGCCTGCGGCTGGTTGGCAACTCAGCAAGTGCTTTGCGGTTTTCGTTTGCCGCCGACTTGCTCGGGCGTGGACGTGCGAGGATCGAGGCCAATTGATCAGCCAGCTTGGTGTGGCCCACCTGCCGTTCGGACTCAATGACTGTTTGCGCAAGACGCTCTAAGTCGCTTTGCGATCCATCGGCGATGGCACGCACAATGCGTTTGAGAATGTCGGCGTTCATGGCATACCTGCTTGAGTCATGGTTATCTCTTCATCCCTCATCGGCCGACCTGGGACAGTTCACCGGAGCTTTCGCAAATCGCGTGATTCCTGGTTGGAACGAACACGTAGTGCCAACTGGTGCCGTGCCTTTGAGAACGTATGTCAAATCCGCGCTCTCTCAAGGCACAGACGCAACGTGATATGGTTGGAATCGAGACCCCGATTTCTTCAGCAAGCAAAGGCGTGGAGTATTGCCCGGTCTTGATTAGCTGTAGTACCTGCTCCAACCGCCGCTCGATTTCAAGCGAACGTTCGTATTGCATGACATTGACCTCTTTAGAGGATTCTGGATCACCCGAATCTATCGAGTGCTGATAGACTTGTCAACCGGGCAGATCACCGTAAGCCCTGTCGGCGCAGGGGAATACGGCGGGCATCAGAAACCGAAATGATACTCGCCATTTCCGTCCGTCAGTTCCAGTCGGAATTGAGCGCACTTTTCCAGTTGCAGGGCAGCAGTTTTGGAAATCAGTGATTCCGATTCCGGTGTTGGCGGGGTAGTCTGGTGGGGACGTTATCGATTTGAAACGCCTCGGAGCAGAGTTGCCGCTCTGCCCCGAGACTTGACCTTCCCGTACAGCACTCCCATGGTAAGCGTCCAACGAACCCATGGGCTCTCGCCGGGTACCGTGGCAGTCCTCACGCCAACTCAGTGGTGGGGGCTCGCGCGTGAGTGTCGGTAACGTGCTCGCCTCGGCAGTATCCGTGGCCCTGCCATTGTTGGGTATTACGCCGGTGGCAAGTCAGGAGTGGCGGGAGGTCGTGCGAACTGCAAGCACGCGGGGATAGGCATCCTCGGCGTCGGACCGCACCGAAGGTGGAGCGGGAATCAATTCGATTGGGAACAGACGCGATCTTCAGATGGCTGAGAAAGATGCTTGCTGCGTGCTGATCAGGAATATCAATGCGACAATCATGGCGATTGGCGTTGATGCCTCTGGAGATACAAAGAGCAGCGCAGTGGCTCACGCT
>JBEIEK010000173.1:0-11805 GCA_040382995.1 Planctomycetaceae bacterium | reverse complement strand
GGCTTCGTGGTCCTGAACGCCTGCGGCGCGCTGGTCGGGGAGGGCGAATTGTGTTGGACATGGCGCTCTGTGGAACAGTACTGCCACCTTCCGGTCCTTCGCAGACGTGTTGAGAGGGACGGAAGGTGCACTTCCAGTGGTCTACCGCGCCGCCGTGAGCCAGGGCAGTGGGGCGCCGGCGGGGGGGAGGCGGACGATGTCGACGCCGGTGACGTCGGGGTGGGAGCGGACTTTCTGGATGGCGTCGGCCGGTGGTTCGCTGTCGAGATTGAGTACGGCGACGGAGTTGCCACCGGGGCGTTCCACGCGACGACCGAGCGACATCTGGGCGATGTTGACGTGATGTTCCCCGAAAATGGTGCCCATGTAGCCAATCAGGCCCGGGATGTCTCGGTGCCGGTAAATCAGCATCAATCCGTCGAGGTAGGATTCGAAGTGGAATTCGTTGAGCCGGACCAGTCGCATGAACTGGTTGCCGAAGATGGTGCCGGAGGCATCAAAGCGGCCATGGTCGGTATGCACGGCCACGGACACCATGGAGGCGAAGTTTTCGCAGTCGCCGGTGAGTGTTTCGCGGATGTGAATGCCGCGGGCCTGGGCGACCGAGGTGGCATTGATGACGTTGACGGATTCGTCGAGTGAAGCTTCGAGGAGTCCGGCGGTGAAGGCGTTGGTAAGGATTCTGGTTTTGCGGCTGGACGCTTCGCCGCGGTAGATGATTTCGGCGGACCGCAGACCCTGACCACGGATCATCTGAGCGGAGAGGAGTCCGAGGCGGTAGGCGAGGTCGAGGTAGCAGCGGAGTTCGTTCATTTCGGCGGCCGAGACGGGCGCCATGTTGACGGCGCAGCGGATTTCGCTGCGTTTGAGATAGGCGACCACCAGTTCGGCGGCTTCGATCGAAACCATTTCCTGAGCTTCATCGGTGGAAGCGCCCAGGTGCGGTGTGGCGAGCACCTTGGGGTGTTCGGCGAGTCGACGGTCTTTGGGAGGTTCTTCGTTGAAGACGTCGAGGGCCGCACCGGCGACGTGACCGGAATCGAGTGCGTCTGCGAGTGCGGTTTCGTCGATGATGCCACCGCGGGCGCAGTTGATCAGGCGGACACCGCGTTTCATTTTGGCCATGCGGGCGGCATTGATGATGCCGCGGGTTTCGTCGGTGAGCGGGGTGTGCACGGTGAGGTAATCGCAGTGGCTGATGATTTCGTCCACGTCGCGGAAGAGCCGAATGCCGTATTCGCGACATTTCTCTTCGGAAATCAGCGGATCATAGCCGAGCACGTTCATCTCGAAGGCGACAGCGCGGACAGCGACGCTGAGCCCGATGCGGCCCAGTCCGATGACGGCCAGCGTTTTGCCGGCGAGCTGCGAGCCCTGGAAGGATTTGCGGTCCCACTTGCCGGCCTTCATTGAAGCATGTGCGGGGCCGATGTTGCGGGACAGTGCCAGCATCATCGCGAACGTGTGCTCGGCCGTGCTGATTGTGTTGCCGCTGGGCGTGTTCATGACAAGCACGCCGGCACGGGTGGCCGCGTCGAGATTGATGTTGTCCACGCCGACACCCGCGCGGGCGATGCACTTGAGCCGCTGTTGGCCGTCGAGGATTTCCGGGGTGAGCGTGGTGCCGCTGCGGATGATGATCGCGTCCGCTGACTGCAGCTCTTCACGCACCTGCTGAGGTGTCAGGCCGCTGCGCTGAACAACTTCGATGCCCTCGGTCTGTTCCAGAATCTTCAGTCCAGCCTTCGAGAGGCTGTCGGTGATCAATACGCGATACACGGCCTGCACTCGTTTTTTGATTCAAAAACCATGCCCGGCCTGATCGCCGCCGCACTTTGCAGCAGACACCACCGGACAAGAACGTTGTTGACTGCCGCATCTTCGCGGCGACGCCGGGGAAATCATCAGACGGCGGCATCTGAGCCAGGAAATTCCCATGAAAAAACCCGGCGGCTTCCGGAGAACGGGAACAAACCGCACGCCAAAAGGGCGCAAAAATGAAGGTAAACCCACCAGGGTAACACCTGTCCAGAAAAATTCGGTCGATTCCGCGATCGGTCAGGAATCATAGCTGAAATACTCAACTTGAGCCCCGGCAGAACACTGTTCCTGGTCTTCTGAGATCCAGAAGAAGCCATCCGCGCGGACGACGGTCCCCAGCATCGCAGCGCCGCTCGCTTGCAGTGGAAACACGCGATCGCCCTCCCGACGCACGCGGACGTAATCCCGTCGTCCGGCGGCCGAAGAAACCGCAGCCCCCAGTTCAAGCCACTGAGCGGAGTATGGCCATCCGCCACTGCCGCCCAGCATTCGTCGCAATGCCCGGCCGGCAAACAGATCTGCGGCGCAGAGGCAGGAGACGGGGTTGCCTGGAATCAGAAACACCAGTGTTGAACCGCAGCGGCCAAGCCCGGTGGGAGCGGCCGGTCGCAGTGCCAGCCCGTGAATTGCCAGTTCGCCGACCTGTGTCAGCACCTGCGGGGCGAAGTCTTCCTGGCCAACGCTGGAGCCACCGGACACCAGCAGCACATCGGCGGGTTCACTGAGCGCCTGGCGAAGTCGGCCGGGATCGTCACCGATGTATTCGAGCGGCGGCAGAACTCCGGCGTCGCGGAGGACCAGCGACTGCAGGAGCGGACCGTTGGAGTCGGTGATCCGGAAGCCCTGAGGCACGGAGCCGGCAGGCAGAAGTTCGCTGCCTGTGAGCAGGATCCGTACGCGGGGGCGACGGAAGACGAGCAGTCGCGGGCAGCCGATGGATGAGGCGACAGCGACGTCCTGGGGCCGCAGCTTTCGTCCGGCTGCCAGCAACCGTTCACCCGGCCGGATGTCTTCAGCGATTCTGCCGACATGCCGTCCCGCAGGGACTTTGGCAATGGCCAGCACTCGTCCGGTGTCCAGGGGTTGGGTGAGTTCAACCGGAAGCACGGCATCGGCGCCAGCGGGGAAGGGGGCGCCGGTCATAATTCGCAGGGCTGCGCCACGAGGCAGTGACCCGGGAAACGGGCGTCCCGGGAGGCTTTCACCGGCCACTCGCAGTTCGACGGGGTGATCTGCGGAAATGGTGGCGAGGTCTGCGGAATGCACCGCATAGCCATCCATCATGGCCCGTTCAAAACCGGGCACGGCAATGCCGCTGACAAGGTCTTCGGCGAGGACGCGGCCGCAGCATTGTTCCAGCGGGAGCAGTTCCGTGGCGTCGGACTGCTGTTGGCGGGCTGTGAGGTGTTCATCGATGGCGCTGTCCAGCCACTTGAGTGCGGTGGCCACGGGTGTGCGGCTGTGAAACCCGCGCATCCGCACATCGGTGGTGGAGTTTGAAGGCGGCGTGGACATGCGGGAGTTCAGCGGATGAGCTTCATGCGGGAGAAGTTGGGATAGAAGGGAAACGAATACAGCGGGTACTGAGGATCCCCGTTGTGTCCGATGATGGAGTAGCCTCGTCCGTCATTGAGAAAGGGCACGCCGTGCGGCCAGAAAATGAACATGGCCTCCCCGACCAGATCTGTTTCGCGAACGGCATAGCGACTGCTGAAGATGCCGCGACGAGGGCGGCTGTAGTAGTCAAACAGCCGACCATCCTTGCTGGCTGGCGAGTTGTCTCCGAGCATCAGGTACTCGTCATTGGCCAGGCGAAATTCAAGCAGTTCCCCGAAGAGTTCCTGCTGCTGCAGCAGGAGTTCTGAATACAGTTTGCCCCAGGTTTCCGGTGAACGGAAGCTGTTGCTGAGCTGATGGCTGCGGTTGAAGCTGACTTCGTGAGCGACCACGGCGGAGTAGTCGTTGCCGTAATCCTGATGCCATGGATCAGCGGTGGATCCGGAATCGGGATCGAAGGCGACGAGGTCATTGCGGTAGTAGATGTCGCGTTTGATCACGAGTGATGAGACGGTGGCGTTGAGACCGCTGGCGGCGATGCCGGCGGGTGCCATGTCGCGATCGGTGGGGAGGTTGATGTCGGGGGTTGGAAGTTCGAGGCGGGTTTCAAGCTGCACGGGGGAACCGTCAACCCAGAGTGTGAGTCGGTCATCGACGCTGGCGAAGGAGATTTCGTATTCGCCGGTGTCGTTGATTGAGCAGGTGCCGGAGGCGACGACCTCAGGGGGTGGTTCCGGCTGACCGGGCTGGGCGTGAGTGGTGGCGGAGAGCACAACGTTGCCGGACTGTGGCTGGATTTCGCAGCGAACCGAGCGAATGCCTTCTTCAAGTTCGATGACGAGCAGGGCATCGCTGCGGATTTCCTGTATGTCGACGGTGAAATCGAGCGTCAGGTCGTTGGTCCAGTAAAGTTCCTGATCGCCGTAGCGGCTGTCGCTGTTGAAGCCGCAGAAGTCGGTGACGAGCTGTGGAAGGAGTGGGGATTCGAGCTGCCGTTCGGCGGTGGCGTCGCTCCACTGTTCGGCGGTGGGAATGAGGTGTCGATAGCGGAGCCATTGCGGTGGTCCGGGCTGTGCATCGACGGTGTAGAGGCGGTTGTCGCGATCGGGTGCCCAGGCATTTTCCACAGCGGGCCAGCCGGCGATGTCGCGGTCAACAGCCCGAAACGTGGCGGGTGCCCAGCGTTCTTCACCGCCGGCCTTCAGGAGTGCCTGAGGGGGGTGGCGGTCATCGTAGACCAGCAGCTGAATATCACGCTGCTTATCGAGATCTTCACGACGCTGGATTTGCCAGGGTTCGGTTTCAGAGCGGCGGGCGTGGATATCACCCTGACGAATGCGAATGGTTTCACCGGGAAGCCCAATCAGACGCTTGATGTAATTGACATGCGGTTCTTCGGGGTTTTTGAAGACCACGACATCGTAGCGCTGGTACTTTGAGACCTGTTTATTGACAACGATGCGGTCACCGTTGAAGACGGCTGCGTTGCGGGCGCGGTTTTCAAAGCGGCAGCCGGGGCAGAGCGATCTGTCGACACGGTTGTCAGTAAGAAGTCTGCCGGAGTCCTGATCGATTTCCTGGCTGGCACCGATGGTGTAGTGCAGCCCGCAGCCGCCGCAGGTGACTTCCTTGTGGCGACCGTAGAGAGTTGGTGCCATGGAGCCCGTGGGAATCACAAAGGCCTCCGCCTCGAAGGTTTTGAAGACGAAGGCGAGTATGAAAGCGATGACAACGGCTTCCACCGTATCACGCGCGCCTTCTTCACGGGCAGGAGCTTTGGCCATGGGAGATCTTTCAGAGACTTTCAGGAGTGCTGGGGAGGACATCAGTGAATGCGGCGAATTCGGGGCCAGTCCGGAATGCGGATCGGACACTGAAATCCAGCAAGGCGGAGTATAGCGGGGCGGGATGGCAGATGCACGAGAAAGGGTTTTCCGACGAGCAGTTTGTGGGGCACACAGGAATTCAGCCAGCTGCGACTGTCGGATGACACCGGGCTGTTGTCGCCCTGCACGAAGTAAGCCCCCGCAGCCACGGTGTAGGCACCGGAATCCGCTGCTGCCGAACGACCGCGAGCAGGCGTGTAGAACACGTCGCGAAACATCCGCAACTGTTTAATTACAATCGAGCCGGACGATGTGCCCAGCGCCCACCGCCGCTGCTGCTCGGTTCGCAGGCTGACCTCCAGAGCTTTCGCAGGGTCAGGGCGTTCGCCCGGCCCGGAAACTCCGGAAACCTCAATCGCCTGCAACACGTTGCCGGCGTTCACAGCCGGAATGCCCTCCCACAACACCACGTCGTTAATCGCTGCTGCCAGATGACGATCGAAATTGGAGACCTGGAGCTGCAGCGTGCCTTTGCTGAACACCGCAGGGGGAAGCGTGGCTTCAGCGACGAGGGCCCCGCGATCGAGGTCCACCAGCACTGCGCGACCGGCTGACGGTTCAATCCGCAGACCGTACTGGGCGGATCCCACCGGAACCCGAACGTCAATGCTCCGAGGTAACTCGCGCCACGAAATCGAAGCCTCCAGCATCAGATCGCTGACCACATATTCCGGCGATGAAACCATGGAATTGTAACCGCAGCGGTCGGTCACAGGAGCCAGGTGTGAGAGCGCTGCGAGGCGAAACACGGCGGAACGAAAAGCGTCTGTTCGACAGTCTTCCAGCAAGAGCCGCTGCACTTCCCCCGGAAGCACTCCAGTGCACTCCAGCAACTGCCGGTCCCGGTCGTAACGCACGCGGGAAGAGAGCACCACCGGGAGCTCGGCTTCCCGCTGCTGAAACGCGGCCCAGTCCGCCTCCGCCAGCTCGCGGGGCAGCGGAGTCGACACGGGGTGCCGGCCACCCTGCCAGCGCCAGTGTCGAAAACGGATCCAGGACGGCTGAGCGCCGCCGCCGCTGATTTGCCCGCGGGAACTCTGCCAGCCACTGTCCAGTTCCCACGGCAGCTGATATTGATCAGATTCCGGGGCGTGGTTCAGATCCGTCACCGGAATTCGCATTTCCAGCTGCTGCCGCCAGGGTTTGACGGCCAGACGACCGTTGATTTCCACGTCCCCGTTCACGAGCCGCAGACGTTCACCCGGCAACCCTGTGATGCGTTTGACATACGCCTCCCCGGGTGCCGCCGGGTTACGAAACACCACTGTCTCCCAGCGCGCGGGGGGACGCAGGTCATAAAGGTGTCGCAGCACCAGCAGCTGGTCGCCGTGACTGTTGGGGACATCGCGCACATCAATACTGGTTTGACTGCAGTTGGGGCAGACCGCCAGACGACGCAGGCCCTGGGGCTCCCGAATGCCCCCTTCCCCACCCTCGACGGACGCATCAAACGCCACACCGAACGGAAACACAGACTGGCATGCAGGACACTGGATCCGGCGGTGAAAGCCGCAAAGGCCCGGGGCCATGGACCCTGTTGAAATGAGGTAGCCTTCGAGCACAAAGGTTCGGAGCAGCAGCACGGCGAGGATAAAACCCACGGCAAGGTCAAAAGCATGACGCAGGGGACCCGCAGCAGAGGCGCGCGGGGCAGCGGGGAATTCGGATCCGTTGCGACTGGACATGAACAGTGCTGGTGAAACACCGGAGGGGAGAAATGGGAGAATCGCCGTTGTCGAGGATTCTAGCGGCAGGCTGCGGATGGGGAAATCTGTCTTTCGGAGACGACAGTCGAGGGGCATTCGCTTTGTGGCCTTTCACTCTGCGAAAGGGCGTTCAAGGGCGTTCTTTCGCGGAGCGTAAAGACGACTCTGCCGCCCCGGATGGCATTGAAACGCCCCGGAATCCTTTCAAAAGCTGAATGTCCATTTTGCAGAGCGAAACGCGACTATGGAGAAAATTCGAGTAAAAACGGCAGTCGGATGGCTGGAATTCGGGGTTGAATGGAAAAGAATTCGATGGTACGCGGGGAAGTCAGGCGATAAACTGGACGGCCTGCCCTGCGATCTGCCTGCTGTGCGATCTGCTTTCCGAAAGCGAACCCATGCCCAGACTCCATATTTCGCTGTTCGTGCTGTGCTGCCTCTGCGGTCTTTCCGGCCAGGCCATGGCCCAGGCGTCTCGCGGTGGCTCGGGTGGCAACTCAGGAAGCTCAGGGTTTTCAGGCCTTTCCGGTCTGTCCGGACTTTCAGGACTCTCCGGCCTCTCGGGACTGTCAGGGCTCTCGGGAAGTTCACTGTCAAGTCTGTCCGGCCTATCGGGTCTTTCCGGTCTGTCTGGATTGTCCGGTCTGTCCGGTCTGTCTGGTTCATCCGGAACCGGGACAGCCAGCGGGACGGGGACCGGCAGCACCACCAGCCGCAGCTCAACCGGCACGTCCGGTGGTGGTGGCGTGGGCGTGGGCGGTGGCGGATTTGGAACGACGGGCGGCGGGACCGGTGGTGCGGGTGCTGCGGGCACAACGGATGGCCAGGGAAACTTCATTGGCGGCAATCAGTCACAGAACTTCATTGGCGGTGGCCGACAGTCCAGCGGTCAGCAGGGAACAAACCGTCAGTTTCAGGCCTTCCAGAACAACCAAAACACCGCCAGCCAGGGGACTCAGTCGACCGGCACGCCAAGGCAGATTCGGACAGCCCTGCGGGTAAATATTCCGGCGGTTCGGCTGGCAAATGGTGAGCTGGCGGCATTCAGTGCACCCGCCAACGCAGCCTCTCTGGAACGCTTTGTGGCTCGTCGTCCCGAATTCAGCAGTCTGTCCGTCAGTCTGGCGGACGACGGGACTGCGGTCATCACGGGTGTGGCCGGATCAGAGGAAGACCGGCGGCTGGCGGGCAATTTATTGCGTCTGCAGCCTGGCGTGAAGCGTGTGGACAATCAGGCAACGCTCCAGTAGTGCGGCGGGGGATTCAGGCTGACCTGTGATTGCGTTTTGGTCAGAAAAAGCCCAAAAAACCCCGGAATTCCGAAATTCCACGCTGTGGAGCATTGACTCTTTTTGCCGCTGGAAGTCTACTTCGGGTGAAATTCCGCTGGTGCCAGGGCACCGCAGTTTCCTTCAGTCAGCCCGCTCAGATTTCTCAAACATCAAACCAGGATCGCTCAAGGAGTACTTCCAAGATGGCAAAGAAGGCCGTAAAAGCAAAAGCCCCTTCCAAGTCCGAAATTCTCACGGCTCTCTCCGAAAAAACCGGCCACAGCCGCAAAGATTCAGGTGCGTTTCTGGACGCCCTCGAAGAACTCCTCTCCGACACCATCTCCAGCGGTGCTGGCATCTTTGTTCTTCCCGGTCTGCTTAAAGTCTACATTCACACCAAGAAGGCCACCGGCGAGCGTATGGGCACCAATCCTCGCACCGGCGAACCCCGCAAGATCGAAGCACGACCCGAAACCAAAGTCGTCAAGGTCAAGGCCCTGAAGCGCCTGAAGGACCTCATCTAACCATCCGGTTGCCGCACAAACAACAGCCAGAGCGATCAGGTGCGCGCCTGATCGCTCTTTTCTTTGACACTCACCACGTGTCCGCACCTCCGGCCACCGCACACCTCTAACTCCATCCTCTCCACCAGGCGTTGCCATGACAGAAAAAGTGACAATTATTGGCTCCGGCCCCGCAGGCTGGACGGCCGCCATCTACACGGCTCGCGCAGAACTCCAGCCCGTCGTCTACGAAGGTGCAGAGACGGAAGACAACCGTCAGAAAGGCACCCTGCCTCTCGGACAGCTGGCCCTCACCACCGAAGTCGAAAACTTCCCCGGTTTCCCGTCGGGAAACATGGCTGCGTACCTGGATTCCTCAATCGCCCCTGAGAAACGCAAGTGGATGCCCCCCCACGGTGGCCACGGTGTCAGCGGCCCCGAACTCATGGAACTCATGCGACAGCAGGCCGCCAACTTCGGAACTCGGATTGTCACGGACGACATCGTGGAAGTGGATTTTTCCCAGCGTCCATTCGTCCTGAAAACACTCTCAGGCCAGCAATTCAGCTCGCATGCCGTCATCCTCGCCACCGGTGCTCGCGCCAACTATCTGGGGCTGCCATCCGAGGAACGCTTCAAGAATCGCGGTGTTTCCGCCTGTGCTGTCTGCGATGGGGCGCTTCCCAGATTCCGTAACCAGCCTGTTGTTGTGGTGGGTGGCGGTGACAGCGCCATGGAGGAAGCCACGTTCCTCACCAAATTCGCCTCGGTCGTGCATCTGGTCCATCGCCGCAACTCATTCCGCGCCAGCCGAATTATGGCCGAGCGCGCCCTGAACAACCACAAAATTCAGGTCCACTGGAACTCCGCCATCGACGAAATCCTTGGCGATGACCAGAACGGCGTCACCGCAGTTCGGATTCGCAGCACCGTAGAAACAGATCGTACGGAGGTTCTGCCTGCAGTCGGCTATTTCGCTGCGATCGGTCATACCCCCAACACCGATTTCCTTCGCGGACAGGTAGCCACCAACGAAAAAGGCTATATCGTCTGGACCACGCCCCAGCGGACCGCCACCAGCGTCCCTGGAGTGTTCGCGGCAGGCGACGTCGCCGACGACTACTTCCGCCAGGCCATCACGGCCGCGGGCACCGGCTGCATGGCCGCTCTGGATGCCGAACGCTGGCTGGCTGCTCAGGGTATTGAATAAAGCCGCCCGGAAACACACACCTGAACCCCAAGTTATGGCAGAATTCACCCACCTCGACTCCCACGGCGCTGTGCGCATGGTGGATGTCGGACACAAACCCGTCACAGTCAGATCCGCCACCGCAGCCGGCCGCGTGTTAATGCAGCCGGCCACGCTGCGGTTGATCCAGAGCGGGAGTGTCAGGAAGGGAAACATCCTGGAAACGGCACGGCTCGCCGGGATCATGGTGGCAAAACGGACATCCGAGTGGATTCCGCTGTGCCATCAGATTCCTCTGTCCCAGATTCAGGTGGATTTCAGGTTTGTTTCCGAAAACTGTCTGGAAGTTTCGGCCACGGTGTCAGCAGAAGCACGAACCGGGGTGGAGATGGAAGCTTTGACTGCTGTCTCTGCTGCCTGTCTGACCATTTACGACATGTGCAAGTCTGCTGATCGTGACATGGAAATTGCCAGCATTTGCCTGCTGCGGAAGTCCGGTGGTCAGTCGGGGGATTACCTTCGCTCTCCGGATCCCCCCGACTCAGGCGCCTAAAGTGCATTCCCATGACTGTCGCCGAAACCGCCCGTAATCAACTGAAGCAGCAGATTACCGATTTGCTGAGCGTGGAGCTTGGGCAGGTTCGCGAACTTCTGGCCGCCCAGTTTTCCAGTCGCAGCCACTTTGTTCAGGACGTCGCAACGCACGTCACAAAATTTCAGGGTAAGCAGTTTCGCCCTGTGCTGGTTCTGCTTGCCGCCCGTCTGTGCGGTCTGAACGCCCGTACGCGGCTCAAGGCGTGCCAACTGGCCGCGGTCGTGGAAATGATCCACGCAGCCACGCTGGTTCACGACGACGTGATTGACGATTCAGACCTGCGACGGCACGTGTCAACCATCCACCGTCGCTGGAACGTCGAGACCAGCGTGCTGTTTGGGGACTATTTGTTTTCCCGGGCTTTCCATCTTGCTGCCTGCACCGGTGATGCGGAAGCCTGTCGACTGATTGGTCAGGCGACGAATCGCACGTGTGAGGGCGAACTGAACCAGATTGCGGTGAGGCTTGAACAGTCAGTGTCTGAGCGGGATTATTTTCGTGTGATTCACGGGAAGACATCACAGTTGTTCGCAGTGAGTGGTCGGCTGGGAGCCCGTGCGGCGGACGCACCACTTCACATCCAGGAGCGACTGGGATTGTTCGGAATGAGGCTGGGGCTGGCGTTCCAGATTGCGGATGATGTCCTCGACCTGACGGAATCTGTACAGCAGACCGGCAAGGATGCCGGCAACGACCTTGAAAACGAACGTCCGACGCTGCCGATCATTCGTGCGTTACGAATGGCGAAACCTGATCAGCGCTCTGAACTGCTGGCGCTGCTGCACTCCGGTGTGTCGGGGGATAAGGAGCGTTTGCGGAATTCGCCGCTGCTGCTGCCGGGCATTGAATCGGCACGGCAGACAGCGGTCCGTTTTGCGCGGAGCGCAGCCCAGTGCCTGCGGACGCTTCCCAATGTGCAGGAGCGGGTGCTGCTGGAAATGCTGGCAGCGTTTTCCGTGCAACGAGTGGTGTGAGTGTGGGCGGGCGGCCGGCAGTGGCCCAATGGCGTTAAAGTTCTCTGGAATCCTGAGCACAGACGGGTGAAGACTCGGGAGAGCGAGGCTCCTGCCGAGCCACCGAACGCTGGTCCGCGTGTGAGCGATTGCCAGCGTTTTTACGGAGCAGCAGGGATCGGTGCAGCGCTCGCGGCAGGGATGCGGCTCAGCAGGAGCTTCGCCCTGGGATGGTGAAACGGTGTTAAGGACACTGGCAGTCGTCTCTCGGACTGTGCCCCACGTGACAAGGCGTGCGGGGGATGTTAATCCCCCGGTAACGGT
>JBEIEK010000172.1:0-11923 GCA_040382995.1 Planctomycetaceae bacterium | reverse complement strand
ACCGCTGGTTCGCGAATCTGATTTCAGCAAAACTCGGACTGCGACCATTCGTGAAAATTCGAGTAATTCGTGGACCTGAACCCCTGCACTGCGGCGCTGGGCGATTGTCCACGAATAACACGAATTCACACGAATTAAAAACCGCTGGTTCGCGAATCTGGTTTCAGCAAAACCCGGGCTGTGACTATTCGTGAAAATTCGATTGATTCGTGGACCTGAACCCCTGCACTGCGGCGTAGTTGTCCGTGGCTCGACAGGAACCTTGCCCCCAGACTTCCGCCCAATGGCGTTGAAGTTCTCTCTATCACCGCAAAAAAAACGCGAGGGGCGAGCAGTGGATGTCAATCCCCCGGTAACGGTGCCCGCCCGGTTAACGCCGCAGTTGGAACGCACGAGGAACGTTACCGGCCGATTGGCATCGACCGCACGCCTGGCATGATCGGTTCGAGGAGTTTCAACGGCTCGGTGGATTGCGGTAGTCCAGTGGCGGTTTCTGACCAGGCTGCATCAAGGACTCCCATGGCAGCCCCTTCGTTCGCGTCCGTAATTCCGCAGCTGCCCTCTCCAGCGTCTCCTGGCTCTGCAACAAATCCACCGCCGTCAGCGCCAGCGTCTCTGCTGCCAGATTCATGCCGTACTCCCCAATTCTCGTTCCCCCGGCAGCCACCGCCTGCCACGAGTGCGCGGGCGTCCCCGGCACCCAGCAGGCCGTTGTAAATCCTGTGACAGGGACCACCCACGAAACGTCCCCGACATCTGTCGAGCCCTTGCCGATGGTGCCGTCGGCATTTTCCACGCGTCCAATTGCGTCCAGCGGTTCCGGTATCTCCAGGTGCTGCTGCAACCGCGCCGCAAACTGCAAGTCCGACTCCTCGTATTCAATCCTGTTCTGCTGTGTCAGTCTGCGGCGCACCACCTCCGAAAGAGTCGTATTCGGCAGGATCTCGCGAATGCCCCCTTCGTAACGGATGGTCAGTTTTGTTTCCGTCGCCAGGGCACCGGCCTGCGCACACTTCTCCAGTCGCTGGTACAGCGGTTTCAAAAACCGGGCCTCCGGATGTCGGATGTAAAAATACATTTCCGCAAAGGCTGGCACCACATTCGGAGCCTCACCGCCACTTGTAATCACATGATGAATCCGCGTCTCTTCCGGCGTGTGCTCGCGCATCAGTTCAGAGGCATGTGCAGTCAGCTCCACAGCATCCAGCGCCGACCTTCCCAGCTCAGGACTTCCGGCCGCATGCGCCGTCTTGCCTTCAAAGCGAAACTTCACGGCAATTCTAGCCAGCGACGAACGATCTCCGACCGAAGTTCGCGACGACGGATGCCAGTGCAGCACAGCATCGACATCTCGAAACAAACCCGCCTGCACCAGAAACACCTTGCCCGAACCACCCTCCTCCGCCGGACACCCATAGAACCGGACTGTTCCCTGAAGCTGACCCGCCCGAATCTGTTCCGCCACGGCAATTGCCGCCGACAGCGAAGCCGTTCCAAACAGGTGATGCCCACAGCCATGTCCCCAGTTGTGCTGATCTTCGCGTTTCAGCGGTTCAGGCACGGCCTGCTGCGACAGTCCGGGCAACGCATCATATTCGCCCAGAATGCCGATCACCGGTCGGCCCTCACCGAACTCCGCCACAAAGGCCGTCGGCATCTCCGCCACACCCCGCTGCACGCGCATCCCAGCCTGCTCAGCGCGATCTGCCAGCAAACCAGCCGAGATCACCTCCTGATAGCCAGGTTCCGCCGCGCGCCAGATCTTCAGCGCCAAATCCCAGCTCTCTTCGCGCCGCCCCGCGATCGAATCCAGCACCGCAGTGTCCACACCTGCGGCCTTGTCCTGCGCAGGCAGGACTGAAAGACCGCAAAGGCAAAGCATCAGCACCAGCATCTGTCCACAGGAACGCCACGCAATCCCTGTACCTGTCCTTGTTGATAAGCCCATCCCCTGATCCTCTCCTGTTGTGTCACCGCAAATTGTCGTCACGCTCACGTCCTGCTCAGTTTGCATGTCCCGTTGCCGGGCGTGCCTTGTGCTCCAGCAACGTCTGCAGATGGACGCCAGCGCATTCCGCCAGCCGCTCCACGTTGTAACCACCCTCCAGAACGCTCACCAGACGTCCCTGAGCATGTGCATCCGCGACATCCAGCACCATCTTTGTCAGTTCAATGAAATCTTCCGTCTCCAGCCCCAGCGATCCCACGGGGTCTTCGGCATGCGCGTCAAATCCGGCACTGACAATCACCAGTTCCGGCTGCATGCGGTCAGCCGCCGCAGTGAGCATCGCCCCAAAACTCCGCAGAAACTCACGCCTTGACGTGCCGTACTCCACCGGCAAATTAAAGGTTGTTCCCAACCCATCACCACTCCCCGTCTCCTGACGTCTCCCGGTGCCCGGGTAAAACGGAAATCGATGGGCCGAAAAGAAACCGACCTGAGAATCCTCATAGAAAATGTCCTGGGTGCCGTTGCCGTGGTGCACGTCCCAGTCAACCACCAGCACCCGATTCAGTCCAAACCTGCGGATGGCGGCTCGTGCCGCAACAGCGGCGTTTCCCAGCAGACAAAAACCCATCGGCGCTGCAGCCAGGGCGTGATGCCCTGGAGGACGCACGAGGCAGAAAGCGGAGTGATCGTCGCCTTTCAGGACTCGGCGAACAGCCTCGGTGGCTGTTCCTGCCGCCAGCCATGCAGCATCCGCAGACGCCCTGCTCAACACCGTATCCGCCTCAATCCGCCCTCCGCCGGCCGCAGAAAAATCCCGCAGCTCCCGCAGGTATTCGCCGTCATGAACCGCCAGCAGATCCGACTCGTCTGCCGACACTGTGGCACAACGTACCGCCCGATCCGCCAGACCCGTGGCCGACAAATGCCGCTCAATCGCCCGCAAACGCTCCGGGCATTCCGGATGACTGCCGGTTTGATGGTCCAGAAAACGTGAATCAGAAAAAATCAGCGTCATCTTGCAGTTTCCACCGGAACAGGGGTGCACTCCACAGGAAATCTCATATTCTTCCATCCTGCTGCCTGTTTGCAAAGCCACCCACGCCCTCTGCAGGGGACGCCTCCATGCTGCGGTGCTCCATTTTCTTCGCTGTTTGCCTTGCGGTCCTCCGCTGCACCACCGCGTGTGCCGCCGCCGGCGACGAAACCCGCGGCCAGCAACTCAGGGACGAAGCCTCGGCCCTGATGGCTTCCCAGCCGGACGCGGCCACCTGCGTTCGACTCATCATGATCGACCTCGAACTCAGCAACGATCCCAGCGCAGCCAGCCGCCAGACCTGCCGCAGCATCCTTCGCACGCTCGCCCTCGCCAAAGACGACAACGCCCTGCAGCACGTCCGCTCCGTCTTCGAGAACGAGCCGGAAAGACGCAGCATGGCAGCATACGCCATCAGCCAGGCCGCGCTCCAGCAACCCGCTGAACTCCACGACTGGAGGCTCATGGTTCGGTCGCTTACGGTCGTCCGTGGTGATGATGCCGTTTCCGTCCTCCGGGCGCTCAAACGCTACCGTATTCGCGCCAACAAATCGCAATGGGTCCGCCAGGTCATCCTCAGCGGACTTCGCCTGCCACCAGATCAACAACAGCCCGCTCTGGCACTGCTGCAGCACTGGACCGCAAAGCCCCCTGCCGGCTCAGCCCCCCGGACGCTGGATGAATACCAGAAGTGGTTTACACAGGAATACCCGGATTCCGCCCCCCCGACACTCCCGGTCGATCAGCCCGGGCGAAAATGGACCATGGCCACACTGCTCCCGGATGTGCTCAATCAGCACTCCACACCACAGCTCATCCGCGACGGCGCAGCCGTCTATGACAAGGCAGGCTGCCGGAAATGCCACCAGCGTAGTTCTCCCGGCCCCGCGCCAGGGCCCGACCTGACATCGCTTGGCTGGCGCCGGCAGCGAGAGGAAATCCTCCAGTCACTGCTCTACCCCTCGCAGGAACTTCATGAGGAATATCCGGTTGTGACCGTACAGCTGACCGACGGCGCCCAATTCTCAGGACTTCTTCAGGCCGCAGCAAACGAACAGCTGGCGATCATCAGCAGCACAGGGGAACGTCGCGAGTTTCCACGGAAGGACGTGGAACTGATACGCAACCAACCACTGTCAAATATGCCCGAAGGCACTCTGGAATCGCTTTCCCGCGAGGAGATCCTGTCCCTGATGGCCTACCTGACATCAGTCGACGGCGTCCCACGACCACACTCAGACGAGGAATAGGCGAAAATACCCATTCCCGGGCGTTCAAAACGTTTGCAACCCGCGAAAAACCGCGAATTCTGCGGGCGGACTTTGGACAAAATGGCCGCCGTGACTAGAACGGATAATCCCATAACGGGTCTTTCGGAGACTCGGTTTCACCGGGATTTTCGGTCATGCTTTTGTGGGTGACGATTGTGAGCCAGTTCTTTTCGCCAAGAGAAGTTGCGGTTGCGATCGGAGTCAGCGAATCCTCGCTTAAGCGCTGGGTGGATAAAGGATTGATCCAGGCGTCCAAAACCGGCGGCGGACATCGCCGCCTGGCGCTTGACTCGGTGCTTCGTTACATCCGGGAAGAACGCATGGCCATGGCCCACCCGGAGGTGCTGGGCCTGCCCCCTGGAACTGGCACGCAGACGCCTTCAGAGGCTGCAGCAAGACCTGATTTTTTGCGGGCGATGAGCAGCGGAGACGAAGGCGCCTCCCGGCGTATCATCCTCGATCTGTTTCTTGCGGGCGTCAACGTTTCACGAATTTTTGACCAGGTGATCGCTCCCGTCTTTCACGAGATTGGTGATCTCTGGCGGTGCGGTGAGATCGAAGTTTATCAGGAGCGGAGGGCATGTGAGACGTGCAACCGTGTCCTGCACGAACTACGTCGTGCCGTGGGTGCTGGCCCCGAAAGCGGGCCACTGGCCCTCGGTGCCACCCTCGACGGTGACCCCTACACTCTGGCAGTCAACATGGCCGAACTTGTGCTTCGTGACTGCGGCTGGAAAGCCGTCTCCCTCGGGCATATGCTGCCCATGGAAACTCTGCGACGCGCAATTGAGGCTGACCGCCCGTCGCTGATGTGGGTCAGTGTTTCCGCTATTCGTGACCCTGACAAGTTTATCGCTGGCTTCAACATGCTTTTCGACACTGCGTCCGCCGCAGATTGTGCTCTGGTCGCCGGCGGCCAGGCTCTGACCGCCGATATTCGCCAGATGATTCGCTACACTACGTTTTGTGACACATTCCAGCATCTGGAAGCGTTCTCCAACACGCTGTTCCGGCGACCTGCTCGGCCGGAACAGCGGTCCTGACGCTCAACTACTCGGCCGCTGTAATCGTCTCTTCGCCAATCAGTGGTTCTGTCAGCGAAGTGCTTGCAATTCGCAGCCTGAGGCGGTGATTTCCCGGGCGAACAGCTTTCAGCCGCAGCTCGTAAACCTCTGTGCTGCCAACTGCGATTTCCGGGAGTGATCGAAACACCAGCACTCCGTTTTCAGCGATATATTCGCTCGGGCCACTGACGTCCATCAATTCCAGTCCGGCGGGAAGTTCGCAGGAAATCCCGACGCCGCGAGCAACCTCAGTGCCGGAATTGGTGATGCGAATCTGCCTCACGCATTCTGCCCCGGTTTTCATCCGATCTTCTGCTCCAGCGACCTGCAGCTCAAGAACTGCCGTTCCCAGCACTGACATGCTGTGTTCGCACATGGTCACTTTGCCGTTTTCGGAAAGTACTCCAGCCTGGTGCGCTGCCTTTCCGGTGCGAGTGGCTTTCAGCGAGACCTGAAACTCACTCGTTTCCTCCGGCCGCAGTGTACCCACAAACCACTCAACCGAATTCTCCTTCACAGAGAAGCGGCCACCACGATTTGCAGAGACAAACTCGAATCCGTCGGGCACGCGATAACGGGCTCGTACGTTAACTGAAGGCACATTACCGGAGTTCGAAATCTGCAGTCGATAGTCGCTGCTGCGACCTGTCATCTCCTGCGCCGGTCCCTTGATGGCAACCAGCAGATTCGGCTCGGAAACTGTGATTTCTGCAGAAGCCGTCTGCTTCAGGCCACCTTCGGCCTCCGCCCTGACATCAATTTCAAATCGACCTCCGCGGAGTGCGGACAGGTTCAGCTGGGCCTGCCGTGATTCGCCCGGATTGAGCGTGCCAATTTCGATCTGCAATGTATCCCCGGACTTGTGTTCAAGCCCTTCCGGAATCTTTGCTCGAATGACAACGTTTTCTGCCGTACCTGTACCAGGATTGCTGACCCGCATCACGAAGCCAGTTGACTGACCAACTTCAGATTTATCCGGGCCCTCAATCGCCAATTCCAGCTTCGGCTCAAGCACGCTGAATGAAAATCCGGCGGCTCCCGTGATCTGGACGGCAGCGCTCAGCCGCCCTTCGCCGGGTTCGCGAGGCGTGAATCGGAAAAGAATGCTGCGAGTTTCTGCCGGCTTGAGTTCACCGAGCATCCAGTGCATGAGTTCGCTGCGTGTTTCCGGTTCGGGAGTAATCTCGGTGAAGTCGCAGGTGGCCGGCACAGCCACCTCCGCCCTGACCCCCGCGACTGCCGCACGACCGCTGTTCCGAATCCTCAGCTCCAGTGTGGTTTCACGGCCAGCCTGAAATTCTCCCCGACTGACCCACTCCAGACTCACTGACGGAGACTGGTTCCCCTCCGGCGCCTGGGACAACAACATCGGGCTGGCGGTTTCCACCGCCGGCAACCTGACCATTGAAGGTGAAGAGTTCAATGCCCGCTCAGCCGTCCGCCCGGCCGTTACCCGCGGACGTGAGGCAGGTTGCGGCTGCGGCGCCGCCTGTTCTTCGAGATAATCTGAAAAATCTTCCTGACCCCGATCAAGGAAGGAGGCGGGGGCAATGACATGAGTCTTACGCCCCTGCAATTCCGAGTGGGCTGCCGGGGAAGCCGTTGCTTTGACCTTTTGCGGTTGAACTGTGGTCTGTGGCGACCTGGTGGGGGTTTTCTGAGCTGCCGGCCGGGTTTCTTTGGCGGTGCCTTCTTTGGGCTCACTGTCCACGACGGTTGGCGGTGAACTCTTCACCGCGTCCTTACTCCGAGCAGGAAAATAGGCAGTTGGTGTCTTTCCTGGAAAGATGGTCACCGGGCCTGTTTTTTTGATGGGGGTAGGACCGGTTGGTCGCTGGAATTCAGAGTCCTGAGCGCCGAATGCTGCAGTGGTTGCAGCCAGAATTGCCACAAATGTTACTTTTTGCCTGAACATGCTGCTGCTCCAGGTTTCCAACCGACAGGGCCCCACCCCGGGCTCACATTCGCCCACGGGACGAAGGGAGCCGGCAACCGGGCGGTGGGGACGCCAAAACCTGCGAGGAGAATCGACCCTGCGGGTAAGCCCTCTTGAATCGATCCGGTAAAATGGAGCGACTCTTTCGATTATGCCTGATGTTCGGGCAGGCAGGAGCTCAATCCACCAGATCTACGTCGGCCTCATCAATCAGCATGGAGGCGCCCTGCTGCATGAAATTGACGATCACTGTCAATCGATGGCCGGATTGCACCTTGGTGACTGTCCCCCTTAACCCCGCCATCGCTCCGCGGCGAATGACCGCAGTTCGCCCCACAACCGGCCGCGGCTCTGGCTGAATATCCTCGCCCTTTTCCAGCAGCAAACGAACTCGCTGCAGATCCGCCACCAGCAGTTCCGGCTCGGAAACACGCAGGCAGCGAGAAATGCAGCCTGTTGACACGGCATCGTGTCGTTGAACTTCGTCGCCACGGACAAACACGTACCCCGAGAAAAGCGGTACCCAGCTGGTGCGAATACGGCCGGAAGGCGAACGAGACCGATTGGCGACAAGGGGGCCGTAGTGCGGGATCTTCTGCTGCCGGAGTTGCCGCATCAACTCTTTTTCGCGTCGAGCCATGGTGTACATGGCAAACCATGACTCGTCCTGCGGAGTGACAATTGAGTCAGACAGCAGGTCGGTCGGATAGAGATCAGGTTCGCGGGCCAGAATGGGCATGGGAGTCGCAGGCGAGTGTCGAGGTGTGATCTGGGGGCTGCAGAATAATAAATCCAGATCTGCCCAAAACGGACCTTATTTCGCGGTTCCGAATCGAAAAACGCGAAAGCGACACTGATTCCTGATTTTGGCCCACAGATGCCGCTGCTTAAAATCCAGCCAGCCTCTCCATCCTTCCTGTCTTCATGCGTAAAACTCGTAGGGATGACCGGATACCGCCAACTGCAGCCCCGGCCGCTGAAGTGCTCCCAGCTCCGTAGCGATCATTTGCTGAAATGCAGGCTTGAGGTGGTAAACCAGAAGTGAAACGCTGGCAGGAAGTTTCTGCACCTCTTCCGCGAACAGCCTCGGACACAGGTGACCAGACTTTCTGGCCAGCCATTCGAGGCTGTTTGGGAAACTGCACTCAAGGAACACCGCCACCAGTCTTGGCTGATGGCTTAGCAATTCCCAGATGCGGTCAGTGGATCCGGTATCCGAAACAAAGGCCACCGCTGCCGTTGAATCCTCAACGATGAAGCCGAACGTGGGGATCGTGTGATTGAGCAGCACTGGAGTGACTGTGACTCCGGAAGGCAGGTGAACAGGAGTTTCCGAGGTGAGTTCGCTGAGCGTAAGGAAGGGTTTTTCTTCATCGGACAGGCGAATGAAATCAGGCCAGAATACGTCGTTGAAGATGTGCTTTCGCAGACATTCCAGTGTTTCCGAGGAGGCGTGCACCTGAGGGCACTCTTCTGTCGGTTCGTAGATATTGTCGAGGAACATCGGCAGTGAGGCAAGGTGATCGGCGTGGCTGTGAGAAAGAAAAATGTGCTGCACTCGCCTCTGTCGCTCCAGCGGCCACAGGAAGCCCAGGGTTCCGGCATCGAGGGCCAGTTCGTCGTTGATCAGCAGCGACATGCTGAACTGCATGGCTGACGGTCCGCCAAGAGTGGACGGCAGCAATTCCACTTTCATTTCAACCGTCCCATCCGTTATCTGCGCCGCTGAGTCGGCTGACGAAACAATCCACCACTCCCGAACGCATGGTTCAGGCCAACGTGAAATTCAGAGTCAAAGACACGGTCTCCGTTCGTCACAGGCAGTGTGACGGCCATTGTCAGATTTGTCTGGCGATTGAATTCAGCGGTAATGCCGGACGTCAGATTCGCCAGTCCATAGTTGCCTCCGGCCGTTCCAAACGCAAGTGGCACTCCGTTCAGGTCTGCCTGAACCGTGTCGGTGCCCTGGAGTGTTTGATTGAGGTGCAGTTCCAGAAGCGCCGCAAGTCCGGTCAGGGAGGATGCGGCCGACTCCGCGTCGGCCCTGAAAATCCAGTAACCGCTCTGCAGGTCTGTGTACAGGATGGATGCTTCCTGCAGACGACCACTCATCGAATCCTGACGAAAGCGGTCCTCGATCAGCACTGTCTCGCCATTGGTGTCAATCTGCACCTGACAGAAGCCCTGGAAGAACAGCCGATCAGTTGGCGCAGACACAAAGCCCACGTATGGAGCAGCTGTGACGCTTTCGGCACTGCGAGTCATTCTGAAGGCAGACGTGTTGATTTCAGTGTCGTCCGCCGTAGGCAACTCCAGCGACATCCCGGCGGACAGGCCCAGCGACTCGCCACTGTACAGCAGCTGCTTGAAGACAAAGGCCAGATTGCCCAGTTCTGCGGCGGTGCCACCCGAAACTGAAGCGGTCTCCGTAAGTGTTTGAGTGCTGTCGAACGTGCCGGCAAATGGCATCCGCATTTCAACCGATGTCCACGAGTCATTCAGCGTGCGTTCGAAACCGGGTACAAAGCGGCTCACATTGCCACGCCCAACGATTCCCGGCACCGACTGAAACTGGTTGTAGTGGAAGAAGACACGGTCTCGAGGCATCGGGCTGTTGCCTTCTGCAACCTTGTGCTGGGAGACCATCGAACCGCCACGGGGCAGTGAAATGAGCTGCTCAGGGGCAATGCCCCCTTTGAAGAAGCGCGCGTCGTCAATGAAAATATCTGCCAGGGTTGTATTGCCCTGCGAATCACGCTGCCTCGCTCTCAATCCTGCCAGTTCTGCCTCGGACATCGTCCCTGTGAAGCCTGCCACGTCAGAACCCTGACGACTCAAAAAGTCGGTCAGACGCCTTCTGTCCTCAGCTGACAGTGTGTCCAGGCCCGTGATTTGAGCCGGGAGGTTGCGGTCCCGGAAAACAAACGTGAGGGCCAATGGCTTGCCGAAAGCCTGTCCAAGCGCCTCGCGATCCCCCGGAATATTCACGGTCAGTATATCAAAACTCACCTGGCTTGCCGGAAGTTGGTCCAGCGGCCCGCCCTCGATCGTCACAAAGCGGTCACCAAACTCCTGCGGATCCGCGAAAAACTGGGTGGTGTTGCCAAGCCCCGGCAGGTCGCCAATCACATTCGGCGTCCGCTGCAGACGGCGACCTGATGTTCCGATTGACTGATCCACGTTCCGTCGGGGCCTCCGCGGAGCATTCGCCGGCGCCTGTTGCCGTGCTCCGCCAGCCTGGCCCTGCTGGCCGGTCTGAGGTTGCGCGGTCGATTCCGCCTGTTGCCGCGCTTCGTCGGCCACCTGCTGTTCTATGGTTGCCGAATCAGAAACGAATCCGGTGGACGCGCTGCGGAATTCCTGTGCGGAGACGCACTCTGCTGTCAGCAGGAATGCCACCATGATCGACATTACGGTATGGCAATGACCTGATCTGCTGTGATTCAACCCAGCCATATACCAATCCCCCGAAGCATCCTGCTTCCGATATACGCGTTTTCACCTTCCGTGGTGCCCTGTTTCGCCGATCGTCCGCCGTCTTTGGTGGCTTCGAGCTTTTTTCCGGTCTTTACCGGGTTGCTTACTGATCCAACACCGCTGTCTCTGCACAAAGCCCGCGGATTCCCCAGAAATCCAGGATTACTTTTGAGCAGTTTCTGCCGCTTTGGTCAATTCTTCCTTCAGCACCTGCAGAGGCAGCGCCAAAGAAGACTCACGAGCCCTGCGGGCCACATTCCAGCCAACAATGCGTCCGCCTGACGAGATCAGCAGGCCACCACATTCTTTTGGCTCAAGCACAATATCATGCTGCACAACGTCCGGAAATCCCGTCCTTCGCAGGCTGATGGCACCCGCTCGCCCATCAAGATACTCCAGCCGATTGAACATCACACCCGGGTCGTGCCCCGCCTGCAGGACAGTCCGCATCTTTTGCCCGGACTTCAGAAACTCCAAGGTGAGCCAGTCACCTGGCTGGTATTGCTGAAGTTCGCGAGTGAGCTGCGGAAGGCTGAGAATCGGATTTGCGTTCAGGCTGAGCAGACTGTCGCCCGCCTGCAGACCCGCGGCTGCTGCGGGGCTGCCAGGCGCTGCTTCGTGAACCCACAAACCTCCGGACGATGGGGAAAGGTCCTGCAGCTGCAGGCCAAGGTGCAGCTTTGCCGGAGGTTCGGTGTGGTTGACGCGAGCGATCACGCCGGGACCGACGATCCGACAGCTGCCGTTTTTGGTCCCCAGTCCCGCGACGGCCACGACAATCTCTCCCGCCAGTGCATCGCCCATCTGCAGAGTTCCGCAGGCGGGCAACGACTGCCACTGCTGACACTCAAGGACAGCAAGATCCACCCCCGGATTGGACCGCACAATCTGCAGCTGTTGCACAGTGCCGTTGCAAAATCGACCGTAAAGCGGTTGATCGGGTTTGAGCAGGCTGAGTTTGGTGGCGGCGAAACGGGGATCAAGCCGCGTGCCGAGCCCCAGCACCTCAGTGGCTGTGGGTTCTGTGAGGAGTTCCAGTGTTGAAGATGTGGCCTGGATCAGGATCTCTGGGGAAGGCTGCCACTGCAGAATCCCGGACCACAGAGGCGGCAGTGCAGGATGCTGCAGCGGGGGTTCCACACCAGCACCATTCAGCAGGTTTTTGAGCGGCTGAAGGGCCACGTGCAGGTT
>JBEIEK010000171.1:0-12124 GCA_040382995.1 Planctomycetaceae bacterium | reverse complement strand
CCCCTCGAAGGGGAGAGGGGGGATTCAGTCTGCTTTTCGCCGGGATTGGGAGAACTTCAACAACATTGGGCGGAAGCCTGCGGGCGAACGGAAACGAAATTCACGCCTTCCAGCACCTGCGGCTGCAGGAACCTTACCGTTCACCGATACAAAACAGTGAATCAACCGAGCGAACGAAGAGTTGTCCATTGGCAACGGCGGGGGTCGTGTAGACTTCTTCACCAATCTCGTTGCGGGCCAGCACATGGAAGCCGGGGCGGTTTTCGAAGATGGTGCAGCGCCCGGTATCTTCGAACATGTAGATTCGGCCGGCGGCGGCGATGGGGGAACTGTAGGTGGAGCCCAGTGCCCGCGCTGTGTGCAGAACTTCACCGCTGACCGGTTCGATGCAGCTGTAAACGCCAAGGTCATTCACTACATGCAGGTAGTTCCCGAACAGCAGCGGTGAAGGCACATACGGCATGCCGCGTTCGCTGCGCCAGGCGACGTGAGTCTCGGTCACATCTCCCGTTCCTCCCAGTCGCACGGCAAGCGACTTCTTGTCCGGTGACCCGGCGAAGCTGAAGACCATGCCATGTCCCACCGATGGCGTGCACACAAATTTCTCGCTGGGCCCGCGAACGCTCCAGAGGAGTTTCCCTGTGGCTGGTTCCAGAGCGGCCGTGTGCTGGGAGCCGGTGAGGATCAGCAGGTCACGGCCCTCGTGCTGCGTCAACACGGGAGTGGAGAAGGACCGCAGGTTGACCTCCGGCACGTACCTCCACAATTCCGCTCCGGTCTGCCGATCCAGCATCGTCACGAAGGCAGTGCCATCCTGCTGCCCGTTGATGATCACTCCCGGCCCATAAAGCACCGGGGAAGCCGCAAAGCCGTGGTTCGAATAAAAGGTCCCGGGCGATGTTTTCCAGAGGATCCTGCCGTTCAGATCGAGCGCGGCGGCGGTGAGACCAACGTCATCCACAAAGACTGCGTATACACGGGATTCATCGGCTGTCGGAGTGGAGGAGGCGGTCGTGTTATCCTGATGCATTTTTCCCGGAGCACCCTGATGCACAATGGTGTTCCAGAGCACCTCGCCGCTGCTGCGTTTCAGGCACAGCACGCGCCTGGCGTTATCCTCTGCAGTGCCGGTCGTGACGAACACGTGGTCCCCGACGACAATCGGCGAAGATCTGCCGCTGCCCGGGAGCGATGTTTTCCACGCAATCCCCTGGTCCGCATTCCATTCCAGAGGAGCCGTCAGCTCGAGACTGACCCCATCACCCCTCGGACCGCGCCACGCCGGCCAGTCCTCAGCAGCCAGCGGGAGCAGCCTCGATATGGCGGTCAACAGGAACAACAACACCGTTCGGCATGCGCGCATTTTTGAATTCACCACGAAAAAGAAGATCCAGTCCCACCTCAGAAAAACGCTGAGTTATCCGCTGACTATTCAGCTCCGTCCAGCAACACCGCCGGCAGCGACAATCGCTGACCATTTTCCAGGCTGTGCAGCTGCAATTGTCCGGCGGCATCCGCTGCCAGCACGTGGGAACCGTCCTGAGCGACGGCAAGACGCACCACTTCATCGTTGAGCTGCGCCAGCTCACGAACCTCGCCTGAGAACTGCACAACGGCCAGACTGCGGTCCGACGTCCCCACCACAACTCCGCCCGATGGCAGAAACACAGCATTCAGCACCCGACCTTTGTCGGGATTCAGCACCAGCTTTTCAGCTCCCTGGTGCAGCTCGCGACTGCGAATACTGCCGTCCTGACTTGCCGAAAACACTTCACTGGAATCCGCGGACCAGGCCAGAGCGCTGATGGGCCCGGAATGTCCACGAAGCGACGCGAATTCACGACCGTTCCTCGCTTCACTCACAATCACCGCACCGAACCGATCACCGGATGCCAGCAGCAAGCCGTCATGACTGAAGGCCAGCTGCAGAATCCAGTCGGTGTGCCGTGTCATCTCCGCCACCCGTTCACCGCTTACCGTATCATAAATGCGCAGGGTTCGCGATGGCCCACCAACGGCCAGCAGACGTCCATCGGCAGACAAATCCGCCGCCAGCACCACATCCGGCTCTTCGCCACTGATAAACACCTGTTCGCCGGTCAGCACATCGAAGCCAGCCGCCCGGCCGCTTTCCGCACCAATGCCGCCACCCACGATCAGCAGTGAGCCGTCCGCGGAAAAACTCAGCGCGAACACGTCACCCCACGGAAATGCAATCCGCTGCCGCAGTGACTGATCACTCCAGTCGAACACAAAAACTTCGCGATGACCGGGAACTGCCATGAGCGATGATGTCGGGCTGGCAGCAAGCGCTGTCACGACCCGACGCTGCTGCCGCACCGGCTTCGCAAACACAGGCTTCCCCGGTTCTGCGATTGCTTTTTCAGCCACTGGTGAGGCCATTGCCGAAGTTGCCTGTCTGGGCTTTGCAGCCAGTGCTGTGGAGCCCGGTCGCAACGGGCGCGCCGCGCGAACACGCGTCGTGTCCGGTTTGGATTCCGCACCCCTGTCACGCACCTTTTCAGACATTCCACCAGCGATCCAGCGGGAGATCAAATCCAGCTCCCGCTGCGGAAGTTTGGTGCCGTTTGGTGGCATCTTCGGATCTTCGAGGTGAGCCGGCAGCGTGTAAATCAGGCTCTGCTCAGGCTTCCCCGAAACAACGGCGGCTCCGGACGTGGAACCGGCCTGAATCGCGGCCACTGTCGACAGATCCAGACCACCACGCGCCTGTTCACCGCGATGACAGGCGAAACATCGCTTCTGAAACACACCACGAACTTCGTCCCAGGTGACTTCAGGTGCATCCGGCTGAGCTGCCTGCTGAGCCAGCCCGGACGCCGGCACCGCACAGCAGGCACAGAACACCACAAAAGCAGTCAATCGCCACATCACCACACCCCGTCTCAGTGATTGAAGATAAACTCGTTGGAATTCAGCAGAGCCCAGAAAAGATCAGTCAGCAGCTGTCGCGTCTCGGCCGGACTGCCATCCAGCCGCCTGCGAATCTCAGCCAACTCGGCACCCGTTGGACGTCGACACAGACAACGCTTATACAGCGCCGCAGCAGCCTCCAGCGGGTCCGCGTGTGCTTCCAGCAGCCGCTGCACAACGCCTCCCGACTCAATCCGTCCACCCGTGGATTCGCCGTTGAGCAGGTGCAGAGCCTGGCTCAGCGTCGGCGACGTCTTCACTTCACACGAACATGCAGTCGCGCGGGTGGACCTGCCGAAGGTTGTCAGAAAATAATTGGGTGAGGGACCATCGGGAATCTGAATGGCCCGGCTGCCCGGTGGAAGTCCCCGAAATTCCTCTGTCGTCTCCGTGACCTGGTTCAGACAATCCAGCAGCACCTCGGCCCGCAGGCGACGAACCTTGCCATGCGAAAAATGCCGTTCGTCAAGCCGATTGGATTCATTGCGTTCCGTGGCCAGCTGATACGTCCGAGACAGGCAGATCTCCCGCACCAGCGGACGAATGTCGTAGCCGTCCTGCTCCAGCTTCTGACCGAGATACGCCAGCAGTGCAGGGTTTGACGGAGGATTGCTTACACGCACATCATCCACCGGATCCACAATCCCGATGCCGAAGAAATGCGACCAGACCACGTTGCCGAGATTGCGTGCAAAGGCCGGGTTCGCCGGGGACGCCAGCCATTCAGCAGCGATCGCCCGATAGTCGGCGCCAGCCGGAATTGCTGCCCGACCCGCACCCAGAAATGCGGGCTCCACGGACCGATTATCCAGCGGATGCCGCAGTTCTCCGGTTCCCGCATTGAACACCATAATCTCACGAGGATCCGGGGCCTGCTTGTAGCCCACCTGACTGAAGAAGGCCGCAAAGCCGTAGTAGTCGTCCATTGTCCAGCGGTCAAACGGATGATTGTGACACTGGGCGCACTGGATCCGAGTCCCAAGAAATGACTGGGCCACGTTTTCTGCCAGCAGCTGAGGAGTGGTTTCGGTCTGATAGTAACCGGCAGCCGGGTTTTCAAAAGTCCCACCCGTCGCCGGCAGCAGCTCGCGGACGATCTCATCAATTGTCACACCGGCATGCACGCGTTCACGCAGCCAGCGGTCATACAGCAGCAGGCCCTTCGGACTAACACCGTTCGCCGAACGAATCTGCAGCAGCTCCGCCCAGCGCATCACCCACAAATCGGTAAAGTCCGGACGCTGCATCAGCTGATCCACCAGCGCCGCGCGCCGCTCCGGATTCGGATCGTTCAAAAATGCCTCCCGCTCCTCTGCTGAGGGAAGCAATCCGATGAGATCCAGAGACACGCGTCGCAAAAAGGTTTCATCGCTGCAGAGTTCAGAAGGGAGCAGATGCAGAGCCTGCCAGCGGGCAAACACGTGGCGGTCGATATCGTTCACAGCCTGCAGTGGCGGGAATTGGTAATCCGTCCCCGGACGCACAATCACCGCCGTACCCTGCGTGAACTGATCGAACCGGGCCATGATGAACGCCGAGCCGCGGCCGTTCGCTGTGACCACACCATCCGCCGTCACGGCCGCAGAGGCTTCGTTATTGCTGAGAAACACGCTGAGATCGGTGACATCCCGATCCGTGCCGTCACTGAATGATGCCATCACCAGCAGCTGCTGGGTGCCACCCGATCCGGCAAACACAGCTTCTTCCGGAAACACACGTATTCCTGTCGGAACCGGGGCTTCCTCTGCATCCGCCGGAGCCCCGTTCTCGATCCATGTCAACAGCGTCTGATGAAACGCAGTGCCCTCCTGAATGCACTGGCCACCAGTGTGATTGACTTCCCCAAGGGCCTTGCGAATCAGCAAACTGTCCGCAGGTGAATCCGGGTTCACGCGTCTCCCGGGAAGCTCACGAGTCAGCCTGTACTGGTCACCGGCAGGGTCATATCCGAACAGGCTCAGCCGAAACCCATCCTTGCCCGATGCTGACCCGTGACACTTGCCGCTGTTGCAGCCTGCTTTGGTGAGTGTGGCGAGCACTTCACTGCGGAAACTCAGCTCCGGCACAACCTCCGCATGCATCACCTGCAGCGGAATCTCTGCCATCAAACCTGCCGACTGCACCCGAATTCGACCGACGCCATCTGACTGCGGTCGCACCGTACCCGACTCAATCTTCACCAATCCATCCACGTCCACCGAAAACTCGGCAGACGCCGTGATGTCAACTGTACTGCCGTCCGGATTCTTCTGCAGCACCAGCAGCCGCTGATCATCCCTCGCGTCTGTCAGCGACACCGTTTCCGGATACACCCGCAGCACCGACACCGGCTCCTCAACCGCCATCACAGCGGGCATCAGCAACACGATTGCCAGCACAGCCGTGCAGCTCCTCGTTCCACACATCGTTCCCCACATCGTCTGTCCCCTGTCTGAACCTCAAATAACAATCCCGATCGGCCAATCCCGCTACTTTGCATTCCCAACAGGCTTCTCTGGCCCCGACTCTGTCGCGGACACAGTCGCCGCATCACGTCGCAACTTCTCAAGCCGACTCAGCGGTCGTCCCGCAGCATCCAGCACAAGCCCCCCCGGCGATTCCAGCTGCAACACACTGCCGCCGGCAACCAGCCACGATGCCGGCTGCCCATCCAGAACCCCCGAAACCCGCACCTGAATGTCTGCAAATTCGCCCAGCGGTGCCGTCTCTTCGGGAACAATCTCGAAGACCAACTCAGGCTGCCGCCCATCCCAGAGAATTGCCTTCGAGCTCACGCGGTTGGGAAGCCCTTCCACGGAAGCAGTCAACTGCTCAGGAAGGCGCCCATGAACTTTCGGACGCACAACTGCACGAACATTTCGCCCCTGCTCGGTGACGATTCGCAGCGTCTCCGCTGACACCGGCGATTGAGCGATGGTCACCGGCACCAGAGAAGTCGCCACGGCAGTTCTCGCCACCGGACGCTCACGCAACCGACGCGCTCCAGGCTCCCGCGGTACACCCAGTGCTGCATCCTCCCGCGCCGCCAGTGCCGGGCGGACTTCAGCGCACAACTGCCACGTCCGCGGCTCCGCCTGAGGCCATGCCCGCAGCACGTAGTCTCCCGTGTCTTCTTCTGACCTGATCACCAGCTTATCCGGGCCATCCACCCACGGTGGCAAAAAGGGAAAACTGACTTCCAGTGGTCCCGCAAAGTCGTCCGTGCGATGCACCCGAACCCTGAGCGTCAGCGTCCCATTCACCGCGAGCGGAATTCGCGGGACCTCCAGCTCGGCGCTGTACGGCACGGCATCTGTCACCGCCACTGCAAGACGATCCACTTCGGCCGCATGGAATAACTGGTCGGCCGAGGCAGCCACCAGATCCACCCGCTGCAGAAAGTGACCACTGACAAGCTGGTTACCGTGACTGCCGGAAGCTTCAATGTCCGCAAGCGTCCCGCCGATTGGAGCATCTGCGGAAGCCTGCATGACCATGGGAACCCAGAAGCGATCCTCCGGAATTGCAGCCCCCTGCAGCTCAACCCCGGCCGGCAAACCACTGGCAGCCAGTGCCGCTGCGCCACTGAAACCCCGCCGCTGAACACTCAAATACGTCACCACACGATTACCTCGCGGAACCGACACTGCCTGGCGTTCCTGTGACCGACGGTCAGGCCGCGAAATAAAGGCCGTGATCGATGGCTGGAAAATGGCAGCCTCAATGCGATAAAAGCAATCCGCACCTCCACGACCACGCTTTTCGCGAATCCGCACTTCATAGACGCCATCGGTCGGCAGATATGCATTCACCGCACTGTCATGGCTCTCTTCATCGTCACTGGCCGCGATCAGCCGACCGTCCGCACTGCGAACCTCCAGCAGCGTGTCCGCAGCACTCCCAACACGTGCCGCCCACACCTCAATTCGCACTCGCTCACCCGCTGCTCCCCGAAATCGCCAGCAGTCCGTCTCTTCAGCCGCAGCCAGCCGTCCGTTGAAGGCAATCGGCAACTCAGCAACCTCCGCCGAATCCATCAGATCCTCCGTGCGATTGGCTCCGGAGAAAACCCGGAACGGAACACCCACCGGTCCGGCCACTCCATCCCGCTCAGGATACAGCTGGATCGTGCGATCTCCCCGACCCGGCAACTCAACTTCCTGGGTGAACTGACCAGTCACCACATCCTGCCATGCCACGGCCGTCCGAGTGCCAGCCTGACCCCCGGGTGGCCAGACGGTGGCCGGACGCGGGAAGTCGCCGACGTGCAGTGCATAGCGACTGTCGTCATCCCCCTCAAAACTCGCTTCATGAATTTCGACGACATAGTCGCCATCCTCCGGAGCCGTAAAACTCAGCCACGGATCCTGACGCGTGAGCGGCGTATCATCGATCGACGACAGCCACGCACCATGTTCGTCATACAGATTGATCACCGCATCAAACATCGCACCGCCGGCCCGCATCGCCTCCGCTTCCACACTCAATCTCTGGCCCTTCGCCAGCCACACACGAAAACAGTCCGCGTCGGCCGCCGTCACCACACCCACGATTGTGGAATTCAGCGGCACTGACTGCGCATCAGCCGCGGTGTTGTTGTCTTCCTGCTCACTGACTACCGGAAGCACGGTGAGCTGAAATGTGAGGAGTTCTGAGAGTCCTTCGGGCGATCGCAGACGAAATGCCTGAGGACCGGGCGGCAATTCAGCGTCGGCAGCGAGCGTGACTTCAAGAGCGTTGTCTGAAGCTGCCCGCAGGGATTCACAGCGGATACCGGGGTTGTACAACAACACTTCACTCACCTGCTGCAGACCAGCACCAGTGATGCTCAGTGTGAAGGTCGTCCCCCGCTGACCGGCAGCCGGCTGCAGTCGTTCCAGGGACGGCGGTGCTGCCAGCAATACCGGACAATAAAAGGCGACTGACAGCAGCAGCCGCAGCACAGATCGAAACATCAGATTGACCCCTTTGAACAATCCCAGATCAGCCCCGGCGAACGCGGTGGGAGGGTGAAGCTCCTGCTGAGCCACCACTCCCGTCGCCGCAACGTCGCTGTCTTCACCCCTCACAACGTGACTTGCCACCAGACGCTTCCACAGGCGAATTGAACGCCATGGATCGCCATGTGCCTCCACAGACAGCTCCAGCCCATCACGCCAGCAATCCCGGCTCGACTTCACCATCAGTCACAATCCGCTGCGGGCGGTCGCCGGGCGACATCAGACTCTGGCTGGCGTCAATTCCCAGCAGGTGATAAATCGTGGTGGCGTAGTTCTCGACGGACAGGGGACGATCAGCAGCTTCGGCAGCCAGACCGTCGGAAGCTCCAAACACACTGCCACGTTTCACACCACCACCCGCCATCACGATGCTGAACACGCGTGGCCAGTGATCGCGACCACCACCAGCGTTCACCTTCGGCGTGCGGCCGAATTCGCTGGTAATCAACACAAGCGTGGAGTCCAGCATTCCACGCTGATCGAGGTCCGTAATCAAACCAGCAAACCCCCGATCCAGGTCCGGCATCTGCGGTTCAATGCCGCGGTAGTGATAGGAATGAGTATCCCAGGCCCCGAAGGTGACCGTCACAAATCTCACGCCCGCCTCGACAAGCCTGCGTGCGACGAGAAATCGGGCACCGGCCGCCGGACGAATCACCGGTCCCGCGGGCTGCATGCCGTAAAGCTCACGAGTCGCTGCGGTTTCTCCTTCAAGACTGAAGGCCGCCTTCGACTCCGGTGAATCCAGCAGCGAATACGCTCGCTGATAAAACGAATCCATGGTCGTGACAGCGTCGTCCTGAGCCTGGCGGCGGAAATGTTCGTCCACCAGCGTCTTCCACGACTTCCGCTGCTCGAAGCGGGCATTGTCAATGCCCGCGGGGTGATTGAGGTCCCGCACCTGAAATCCCGTGCGCGCCGGGTCTGCCCCAAGAGCAAAGGGACCATGCGCGTTGCTCAGATAACCACTCCCCAGAAACTGACTGCCGGCATTCGGCACAACCACGTAAGGCGGCATCGGTCCCCGTGGCCCGAATTCGTGCGACACCACACTTCCCAGACTCGGATACACCAGCGCAGGGCTTGGTCGATAACCCGTGAACATGCTGTGCTCACCCCGCTGATGGTCAACTTCCGTGTGCGTCATGCTCCGCACCACAGTCAGCCGATCAGCGATGTCTGCCGTCCGCTGCATGTGTGAACTGAAAAACACGCCTGGCATGCGAGTTGGGATGGCATCGAGTATGCCTCGGTATTCCAGCGGCGCATCCGGCTTCGGGTCAAAGCTGTCCATGTGCGCGAAGCCACCCTGCAGATAGATGTGAATCACCGAACGCGCCTTCGCCTCCACCGGCGCCCGGTCCTCCGGTCCACGCACCGTCCCCGCCGCCTGCAGCCGGAACAGCTGCCCCATGCTGAGCCCCAAACCCGCCAGCCAGCCCGCGTACAGAAACTCACGGCGTCGCGGCCGCTGAAAATGCGATGGATCTCCAAACCATGTCCCCGCTGCCTGTCCCAACATCACGCTGCTCCCATTCCCGTGTGGAAAACCCAATTCCTGACGGATAACCGCACCCTGCAGTCACCGCTGAACAACACCAACTCGGCACACTACTTTGACGTCGTCACCGCGGCAGCTGACTGAGCTGCAGCAGCGTCTGCCTGGGCAACCGGTGCTGCAAACTCCACCACCAGTCGCGGCCTCTGCTTCACATCCGAAAACTCAGACGCGTAAAAGTCCCAGCCGTTGCCGCCGGTGTTCAAAAACACCCAGCCATGATTCGCCTCGCCGCCCGCCCAGAGCTGCACCGTATCCGTCACGTCAAAGATGATCTCCGACGAATTCGCAGCAATCTTCCCAAACGTAAACGCATCCTTGTGCCGACAGGCCTCCAGTCCATCGGCAGAGACACCAGCCACCAGACTGGACCACGTGGCCGATCGGTCGAAGGGAACCAGCATCCGATGCAGATTGACCGTGCTCCCCTGATCAAACGCACTGACCAGCAGCCGTGCCTTCACCACGGCAGCTCGCGGTGGCACCTGCCAGGCTGCCGAACCGATGATGTTGTCGAACCGCAGCAGACACTGACTCTCACCCCCGTCATTATCCGCGTCCGTGGACGAATTGGGGTTGCTTTCAAGGATCGTGTGAGGCGCCAGCGCCCAGATCTCGGTGTCAATGGTCCCCGCATAGCCGCTGACGCCCTGCTGGAAGGACACTGTCCGCAGTTCAGCGACACCCGCTGGCTGCTGGGCCTGCGCGAGCTGCATCCAGTTAACCAGCAGCAGAGGCAGGCTGCTGCAAAAAATAAGCTTGAGGTTCATGTTGAGTATCCAAATTCAAAAACGTGACTGTTCAGCAAACCATTCATGAGCCCCGACAACTTCAGCTCTCGCTGAAGCTGCCGGGGCGGCAACGCTGAGCGCATGATTTCCTTCGCTGCCTTGCAGCTACTTCTGCAGTGCGTCAGACGCCTTCCTCGGCGCTTCAGCAGCCACCGGAGGTCGCAGTCGCTCCGGTGTTTCCGGAATTCGATCCTGCAGCTTATTGATGCTGCCGGTTTGCTTCGTGAGCGTGAACGCGTCGTACAATTCACCCGTGGCCGTGTAGGCTTCAAAGCCCAGTTCGTCACCGTTGACGTGAATGATCTGGTACAGCTGAGTATCTTCGGCGTGTCGCTTCATAAACGGATGGCGTTGCAGGTTGTACATCTTCGGCCCGCTCACGCTCACCACATACACGGTCCCCGTAAACGTATCGCGAACATTTTCTCCCGAAGCTGCATTCGTTCCGGCAACGGGTGTCTCCAGCCCCGTCCGGCCGTAGGTGTGATCGTGCCCCTGCAGCACAAGGTCCACACGATGCTTGTCCAGTACCGGCTTCCAGACCGCTCGCAGCTCGCGATTGTCCCGATCCTTGCCGGTTGAGAACATCGGATGATGGAACGAACAGATCACCCACTTTTCACGGTTGTTCGTCAGCAGCTGATCCAGCCATGCTGCCTGTTCCTGATGCCGCTCGTTACTGTTCAATGCCACAATCCGCACGCCCTGATACACCAGCGTGTAACAGGACTCCTCAAGACCGGCAGGGCCATTCTCGGGAAGCGTGAACTGCGGACGCCAGTGACGCGAAAGACTCCGCGTTCCGTCTGCCTGCTTTGCCTGCTCGTGATTGCCCGCCACAGGTATGCTCGGAACCATGCCATTCAGCCAGCCACCCGCACCAAACCATTCACCCCACTCCGAATCCACTTCAGCCGTATTGATCAGGTCACCGGCATGCAGCATGAAGGCCGCCCGCGATGCATCACGGTACGCCGACCGAATCACCCGTGACCACATCGAACGCACATCGTTCTGAGCATCTCCGAAATAGATGAAGGAAAAAGGCTCAGCACCCGCAGACGCAGTCCGAAACTGAAACCACTCACTCCAACGCTCCCCGTCTCCCACGCGGTAGGCGTAGAGCGTTGCAGGCTTCAACCCGGTGAACGTCACCGCATGGCAGTGGGCAGGCCCCGTCGGCGTCTCCTGCACCTCAGACTTCGCCTGAACCTGCTCAGCAGTCGCTGCCAGAGAAGGTCCGGAGTCGGCCACCGTAATCTCGGCCCAGCCCTGCGGAACAGCCGTGGAGGTTCGCCATGTGACAGACTGCGTGGTCGCCGGATCACCACTCCATGTCAGTATCACACGATCCGGATAGAGGCCGGCCCTGTAATTGTCGGCCGGTGAGGGCTGTTGAGCGAGCGCCGCTGACGCAGGCAGCAACACAAACGCGGTCGGGAGCAATCGTGAAGCAATGAAACGTCGAAATGCACAGAAAACGCCTGAAAGCACTGAAAAACTCCTCAACAGAGCTGCGATTTACGTCCAATTACCCTTGACTTCTCTGAATTTTCTGACCCAAACGACAGCCTGCACTGCACCGCCCGGTCAGCTTCTCCGTGGTCTTTCCGGGGTCAGACCCGCGGATGGTGATGCAGCTGCAGGCTGTCTTTCCAAATGGTCGGATGTTTGATTTGCCGCAGACGCAGTGGCTTTGGTGCTCCACGGCAGCGGGGGCAGCCTGACGTGCTGTTCCCAGTCGTTCTTCGGGACGGTCCACGGTCGATCCGGCAATGGCTCAGTTAATGGTTGAATCCAGTCGCGTCGCCGTGGCCAGAGCGGCTCAGCAGCCAGATTCACTTCGGGGTCGATCAACAGTT
>JBEIEK010000170.1:0-12371 GCA_040382995.1 Planctomycetaceae bacterium | reverse complement strand
GGCGAAGATGCCGGCCAGTTCTTCGAGTCGGCTGCGGATCCAATCGCGGCGGTGTGAGTAATCGCGTCCCGACCTGCGATCGCGTCCGCACAGATGATTGCGGCGTACGCAGCGGCTGATGGTGTGGAACACCTGGACATCAGTTTCGGAAAAGATTTCCCGGCGATTCACGCGTGGCATAAGAGACCTTTCAAAAAGCGTCCGCACCAGTATAAACACAGGGAATTCATTGTCAAGGTGCATGGCACCTTTTGGTCCTTGGTTGCCGGATTGCTGCTCCTCGTCAGAATATGCAAAGCGCAGTCATCGCGCGTCTGTTTACGCAGAGACCCGCCGCACGACATCCCGGAGTCATTCATTATGATCCCTGAAAACCGTTCGCCAGCATTGCTCAGGAGTTTGGCCCTGCTGGTGTTCGCCAGCTTCATCGCGCCAGCGGCCGCATTTGCCCAGAATCCAGGCTCCACCGCAGCTCGCCCCAATCTCGTGTTTATCCTCGCCGATGACCTTGGATTCTCTGACATTGGCTGCTACGGCAGTGAAATTCAGACGCCGAACCTGGACAAACTGGCGGCCGATGGCCTGCGATTCACTCAGTTCTACAACACCGCTCGCTGCTGGCCCAGTCGCGCTGCGTTGCTCACAGGCTACTACCCGCAGCAGATCCACCGCGACGCCCTCCCGGAGCTGCCTGGAGGCAGCCAGGGTGTGCGCCAGGCATGGGCAAAGCTGCTGCCGCAGCGGCTGCAGTCCGCTGGCTATCGCAGTTACCACAGTGGGAAGTGGCATGTGGACGGCGCTGTTCTGGCCGGTGGTTTTTCGCGGTCGCTGAACGTACGCAACGACGGTAATTTCTTTACCGCAAAGGGGAATTTTCTTGACGATCAACCGGTAGAGCCGGCCGCCGACGAAAGCGGCTATTACACGACGATTGCGACGGTTGATCACGCGATCAGCTGCCTGCAGGAGCACCGTACGAATTATTCAGAAACGCCATTTTTCCAATACATCGCCTTCATCGCCCCACACTTTCCGCTGCACGCCCTGCCGGAGGACATTGCGCGTTATCGGGACCGGTATCTGGACGGCTGGGAGAAGCTGCGGGAGGAGCGGTATGCCCGCCAGCGTTCGCTGGGGCTTGTCAACAGTCCCCTGTCGGCGATTGAACGCGACACGGGTCCCCCTTACCACTTTCCGGACGCTTTTGAAAAGCTGGGGCCAGGCGAGGTGAACCGCCCTCTGCCATGGGAGGAGCTCACCGCGGAACAGCGTCATTTCCAGGCCACCAAGATGTCCATTCATGCGGCCATGGTTGACCGTATGGATCAGGAGATTGGGCGTTACGTGGCAGCTCTGCGTGAGGCTGGGCTGCTTGAGAACACTTTGATTTGTTTTGCATCGGACAATGGTGCGAGTGCTGAAATCATGGTGCGTCATGGCGGGCACGATCCGGCGGCAGCTCCAGGGAGTGCCGCCAGCTATCTCTGTCTGGGCCCCGGATTCTCCAGTGCCGCAAATACACCTTTTCGCCGCCACAAGACATGGGTGCACGAAGGCGGCATCAGTACTCCGCTGGTGGTTCACTGGCCCAAAGGAATTGCTGGCAAAGGCCAGCTGCGGACAACTCCTGCGCACATGATCGATTTTGTCCCTACGGCTCTTGAACTGGCGGGTTTGCCGGCAACTCCGGCTGACGCCGACCCTGCGGTGCCACCGTTTGCGGGTCGCAGTCTGGTGTCGGCGTTTGCAGCCGACGTGACCATCGAGCGGGACTGTCTCTGGTGGCTGCATGAAGGCAACCGAGCTGTCCGCGTCGGCAACTGGAAGCTCACTGCGGCCCGTGATCAGCCCTGGGAACTGTTTGATTTGGTGCAGGACCGGGCGGAGCAGCGCGATCTGGCGGGCAGCAATCCGCAGCAGGTTCGTGAACTGGAAACCATCTGGCAGAACCAGGCGGACCAGTTCACGGCGCTGGCACGGCAGACTGCGTCCGGGGCGAAGGAGCGGAACAGGAAAGCCGGCAAGCAGAAGCAGTGATTGATGCTTTCCCGTCCCGGATCGGATATGGTGCGGGATTGTCGCTGAATCTTCTGTCTGGAGTGGCCGAGCGGAAATGAAACCACGATTTCTGGTGCTGCTGTGTTTGCTGGCGGCTGTTGCAGGGGCCACGGGCTATCGCCTGACCAATCCGCATCGGCGGCAGGAGTTCGATGCCACCCTGCTGAATGCTCGTCCGGCCCCTGTTTTCCAGCTGCTGGACCAGAACAATCGCCCGGTGCAATTGCGAGGCTACCTGGGGCGTCATCGCGTGCTGGTGGCGTTTTTCGATGGTCGCAAAGGGCCACTCGCCGACCCTGTGATGCTCAAACTGAAGGAATTCCAGCCGGCCCTCAAGGCTCAGGGAGTGCTGATCCTGGCGATTTCGACGCCGCTGGCTCCCGACATCAAGCCGCAGACATTGTCCTTTTCATTCCCGGTGCTCCGTGACACGATCGCGGGAACTCCGGAATCCTGCAGTCGTGCCTGGGGTGTCTGTGCAAAAGCGCCCGAGCCCGGCGAGGCGGCCGTCATTTCGCCGGCCCTGTTCCTTGTGGACCGGAGTGGGCTGGTGGCGTGGCGTGGCGAGCATCCGGAACCCCTTTCCGACCCCGAAGCTGCAATCACAGGCATACTCCGCGGGGAATAGTCTTCCGATTTTTCAGAATCTGTCCGATAAAAATCCTGTGCATCGTGGTTTGCTCAGTCGCCGTGGGATTGTTATGCTTTCGCGTTTCCCCGGTCCGTACGTTTGACAACTTCACTGGAGATCACTGGCTCATGGGAACAAAGAAGACGGGTAAGGGTCGTCGGAAGATTGGTCGCAAAAAGCGTCGCATGCGATCAAGGATCCGTCACCGCAAAGGCTGATTTCTCCTGCATTTTCGGCTCCACCCAATTCCCCTGCGCCCACAATCTGCAGATATCCGCTCAGCCCGGCCTGTTTCGATCACGCCGGGCTTTCTTTTTGCGCCGGGTCTGCTTTCAAATCCGATCCGGAAAACTCTCCGGATTTCGAAATTGGCGGCCCATACAGAAGCTGGAGAGCTTGACAATCCCTCGTTCAGGGGGAATCCTAACGGAGTCCGGCAGTACGCTGTGCGCGCACACCGTCCTGCCATCGGCTTTTCGCCCGCCCCCCTCCTCTGCAGGGCTGCAGTCATGACTCCCCCCCGCCTCCCGCAATCCCGCCTTCTAACCTGCGTCCTTCTCGCCCTGTTTTTCAATTCCGCACCGCTTTCCGCCGACCCGCCGGCCCAGTCTGCCGCTCAGCTTCGCGACGCCCTGCAGCAATCCCGCCAGCAAAAGCAGTCCGCCGACCGCGATCTCAGCCTGAAAAAAGGTGCCGTCGCCGTCTCCGACCAGCGGATCCGGGACCTGCAGAAACAGCTGGAAGCCGCCAAACAGCGACTCGCCGCCGAAACAGCAGAAGCCGAAAAACTCCAGCAGCAGTCCGCGGCTCTGGAAAAATCCATCACCGCCATCGAAGCAGTTCTCCCACAGCATGAGGCCGCCGATGTGCTCGTGGCTGCTGCCGATCGGGCCTCGACGCGTTTCCAGGCTCTGCTGGAAGCTCGCAAACAGCTCCAGACCCAGCTGGCCCAGCTCCGCAAGTCCTCCGTCGAATGGCGCAGCCGCGCTTCCGAGGCCGAGCAGCAACTGGCAGCCATCACAGCTCAGCGCCCCGAACTCGACAAAAAGCTCACAGAAGCCAAAACCGCCCTCGATGCCGCTGAAGCAAAGGTCACCGCCTCACAAACCGCCCTGGAAGCCTCAACTGCCGCCATGAAAGCCGTTGCCACCCTGCTCAGCGAACACGAAGCTCGGCTGGCTGAATCCAAAACCACTGACGAGCGGTTCCGCAAGTCCACTGCATCGCTCGAAAAATCCCTCACTACGCTCCAGCAGGCCTCCGCGGCCGTCGGTGTCGACTCTTCCGCTGCCATTCAGGGCCTGCAGAAGGCTCTTACGGATCTGGCTCCTGTCACCGCCGCCCGCACAGCACTCGTGGCCGAGCTCACAAAGATGCGTGACGACCAAAACGCCCGACTTGTTGCTGCCAGGGCCGAAGTGGACGCCAAAACTGCGGAACTGAATACCGTGAACGCTGCCGCCGAACCGCAGCGGGCAGCCCATAAGGCCGCTGCTGACGCCATCGCCACCGCGATGGCACGCACCGGCGAACTGAACACTGTGAAGTCCGACGGCGCCGCCTGGCAAACCACCCTCAACGCCCAGCTGCTCGCCCTCGAACCCTCCCTGCAGAAGCTCGATGCCGAGCTCCAGCTCGCGGAATCCGAAACGCTTGTCGTCCGTCGTCAGGCCGAAGCCGCACTCGAGCCGCTCGGTCGTTTCGTCTCCTTCTCTCGTCACGTCGCCCCCATCCTTGCTCGTCGCTGCGTCGCCTGCCACAACACTCGCAGCCCCGGTGGCCGTCTCAATCTCGACTCCTTCGCTGCCATGGGTAAGGGCGGTGAGTCCGGAGAGGCCTTCACTTCCGGAAAAAGCCACGACTCACTCATGCTGTCCATGATCCGTGACGGATCCATGCCCAAGGAAGCCGATCAGCTGGACGCAGCCGAGATCGACGTTCTGGCTCGCTGGATTGACGTGGGCGCACCGCTGGATGCCGGCTTGTCTGCCACGTCCGACCTGTTTGACGTGATGCCCGAATTCGCTCAGCCGCAGCCCCCCGAACAGTATCGCACGGCAATTCCGGTAACCGCGGTGGCATTCAGCCCTGACGGCGAACAGCTGGCCTCTTCCGGCTACCATGAAGTGCTCGTCTGGAACGCCGACAGCACCCTGCTCCGTCGCATCTCAAACCTTGCCGAACGCATCCACGACATCGAATACAGCAACGATGGAACTCGTATCGCCGTCGCCTCCGGAACCCCCGGACAGCTCGGTGAACTCAAGCTCTTCTCCACCGCTGACGGAAAACTCATCCGCACCCTGGTTCGGTCCCGCGATTCCATCTTCGCCGTCGCCTTCAGCCCTGATGGCACAAAAATCGCCTGCGCCGGCGCAGATCGCTCAATCACGGTCGTCAATCCGGAAACCGGCGAACAGCTCGTGCGGATCGAAGACCACGCCGATTGGGTGATGGACGTGAACTGGGCTCCAAACGGCCAGCGCCTCGTAAGTGCCAGCCGGGACAAAACGTGCAAAGTGTTCGACGCCACGACGGGCAATCCGGTCGTGACCTTCCCCAGTCATGGCGAACCGGTCTACACCGCCGCGTTTCTGTCGGACAGCAACCAGGTGGTCAGTGGCGGAGCGGACAAGAGACTGAAAGTCTGGCAGTCCAGCGACGCGAAGGACCTGCGGACGATTGGTGGCTTTGGTGGTGACGTCTTCCGGGTGCGCGTGCAGGCCGGCGATCTGCTGCTCACCGCCAGCGGCGACGGAAATGTGCACCAGCACAAGGCCGCGGACGGTGCAGCCGTGAAGAAATTCTCCGGCCATCGTGACTGGGTTTATGCTGTCGCCGAACATGCTGGCCGCAAACGGCTGGCCTCCGGAAGTTACGACGGCGAAGTGCGTGTCTGGAATGCGGAGGACGGCTCGACGGCCGCTGCTTTCCCTGCCGTTCCAAAGACTCAGACTGTCGCTGCAACCGGAAATTAGTCCGGACAAAAACCCAGGAGGCCGTCATGGCAGAAACTCAGAAAACAGTCCTCGTGATCGAGGACGACAGGGACATTTCGTCGACCATCCAGAGCGTTCTGGCGGCGGCCGGGTATCAGGTTCTGGCCGCAAAGAACGGGCAGGAGGGCCGCAAGCTGATCCAGACTCGTCGCCCGGATCTGGTGCTGACGGACATGATGATGCCAGGGATGGGTGGATTCCCGGTGCTTGAATTCCTTGCACAGATGCAGGACGCTCCACCAGTCATCATGATGACCGCCAACGAAGGCAGCCGTCACAAAGCCTACGCGGAAATGCTGGGCGTTGTGGACTACCTGCGGAAGCCATTCGCCATGGAAGTGCTGCTGGAGTCGGTCGCGAGGGCGCTGGAACCAGGTCCCGCCCCCGCTGGAACCTGAGCGGGGCACAATCAGAAAAAGACCATCGCTTGCGTGCGGGGGATATCAATCCCCCGGAAACTGTGCATGCCCGCGCGGCGAGTACCCCACCAGTAACCTACCCGGGCCGCAGCGGCCGATTGACATCGGCCGCGGGCCAGAGTGCGTCGTTGCGACGTGATCTGGCCATGGTGTACGATGAGGCCGCCAGAGCTGAAAAGAGTCCAATTCGCCCGTTTCTCCCACCGTTTCGTCATCTCGGCCTCGCCCTCGCAAGCCTGTGTCCGTCCGGAGCGACCTTGAAGGACAGGTTGCCTTGTTCGGAAAGGGCGGATCAGCCACATGTTCCGCTCGAATCATCTGGGGAGAGATTTTCTGCAGCGGTGGCTGTGTGGGCGCGGGGGATTCTGTGGATCGCGTCTGCCTGGCCGCGCTGCCCTGCCGACAGCTTCCAATTTTTCCCCAACGAACTCCGCCTTTTCAGCGTAGACTCCCAACAGCGCACACCCTGCGTGTTCAGGCCACGGCAACTGGACCATGGCCTGCTGCAGTTTTGCAAGTGTCCCCGGCCACAATGAGGCGACTTCGATCATGGCGAACGCGGTAATTGAAATCCGAAATCTTTCCAAGGTCTATCGCGATTTCTGGGGAAGAAAAAAGGTTCAGGCAGTGAAAAGTCTCAGCCTGGACGTGATGCAGGGTGAAGTCTTCGGATTGCTGGGCCCCAACGGTTCCGGCAAGACCACCACCATGAAAATGCTCCTGGGGCTGCTCTTTCCAACCTCCGGTGACATGACCATTCTGGGAAAACCGGCTTCTGATGTGTCGAAGAACGAGCGGATTGGGTACCTCCCTGAAGAGTCCTACCTCTACCGCTTCCTCAACGCCGATGAGACGCTGGATTTCTACGGACGTCTGTTCAATATGACGGCCGCAGAGAGAGCGCAGCGGGCGGACGAGCTGATTGAGCTGGTGGGGCTGGGCAAGGCCCGTCGGAGGCAGCTCAAGGAATATTCCAAAGGCATGACGCGCCGCATCGGGCTTGCTCAGGCGCTGATCAACAACCCCGATCTGGTGCTGCTGGACGAACCCACCAGCGGTCTGGACCCGATTGGTACCCGTGAGATGAAGGACCTGATTGTCCAGCTCAAGGCTCAGGGCAAGACTGTGGTGATGTGCAGCCATCAGCTGGCCGACGTGCAGGACGTTTGTGACCGCATTGCGGTGTTGTTTCAGGGCGAGCTGAAAGTTCTTGGGCGCGTGGATGAACTGCTGGAGCTGCGAAACGAGACTCAGATCCGTACGGGAAGTCTCAGCGATGCGGCGATTGCCGATGTTCGCGCGGCTTTGGCGAAGCACAACGTGACGAACGTCGAGATCAGTCGTCCGCGAGCGGACCTTGAGCAGCTCTTCCTGCGTACGGTCCGAGAGAGCACCGAGCGTCCTGGGCGGCGGTTTTCCACAGAAGAAGTGTCGGCATCGGCGGGTTCGGGCAGGTCCTGAGCAGAGTGTTGGGGTATTGAAAAGCATTTCTGGTCTGCGGTCACTAACGGGATCCCTGGCTCATGGACTTTGACATTCGGCCCTATGACTTTGTCTCGGCCCTGCGTGGCTGGCTGCTCCTGTCGGCCGGCCTTGCCGTTATTTCTCTGGCGCTTGCGCTGGTGCTTTCCGTCGCCCGTAACGGTGCCGCCGGGCTCAGGATCTTCACGGAAGGGCTCAAGTCGTATTTTCGCGACACGGTGACGTTGTCGTCCCGTCGCATCCTGGCCGTCGCCCGCCTCGCACTCCTTGAAGCAGTCCGCCGCAAGGCGTTGATGGTTTTCGTTGTCTTCGCCGTGCTGCTCATGTTTGCCGGCTGGTTCATTGCTGACGCCAACGAGCGTCCTGAACTGCAGGTGCAGGTGCACGTCGCATTTCTGCTCAAGTCAATCGCCTGGCTGATGCTTCCGGCCGTGATCTTTCTCAGCTGCTGGGCCGTGCCCGAGGACATTCGTCTGCGGTCGCTGCACACGGTGGTCACCAAGCCGGTGCGGCGTGTGGAGATCGTGCTGGGGCGAATACTGGGACTGGCAGTTGTGTTTCTGGCGGTGCTGCTGGCGATGGGTGTCATCGGCCAGCTCTGGCTCAGCCGTCGCATTCCGGAAAGTGCCAGGGCGGCTTTGCAGTGCCGTGTGCCGGTGTTCGGCAACCTGTACTTTCTCAACGCTGAGGGCCAGCCTGCGGAAACCGGTATTAACGTCGGAGATGTCTACGCCTATCGATCCCACATCCAGGGCAACTCCCGAGCCCGCGGTGTGTTTCTCTTCCCCAAGTTCGACGAGTCTGCACTGACGATAAACGCCGAAGGTGCGCAGGAGCTGCTTCTGGAGTGCCGGTTTGAGGCCTTCCGCACGGTGAAGGGGTCGGAAAAAAGTGTCAAGGAAGGCATTCAGGCCCAGTACACGCTGATGTCAAATCCGCGTGAAGAGGCCTTCGGAATTTTTGCTCAGAGTGAAACGCTGCGACCGACTGCCGAAGCGTTCCGGAACGCCGAGTTCCGGAATGCGTCCGACCTGTTGAAAGGGCTTGCCGAACGCATCCGCAAGGCTCCCCAGGAACTGCGTCCGGCCGACTATGTGGCGCTGCACAACGGCCTGCTGAATGCGGGTGAACAGCTGCAGCGGCGAAAGGATGAGCGACTGACGGAGGTCTCCACAAAGTTCCTTGACGGGGCAGGTGTGTGCTTTCCGATTCCGAAGATGATGGCGGACCAGGATGCCGGCCTTCGCGTGGAGATCCCATGGGAGAATCTGGCGAAGGCTGTGGATGAAGTTGCAGCCAGTGTGCTGCAGCGTTCTGCGGACCTGCTGGAAGCTCTGCCGCGTCTTGAAGTCCCGCTTCCCGCCTTCAGTGTCGCTGAATATCACGGTGGCGATGACGCAAGTGTGAACGTCACTCGCATCCCCCGCATCCTGCGATTCGTGGCTGGCGACGAATCGCTGGCGCGATTTTTGGCAGACGTCACAACTGAATGGAACGCGGCGGGCAAGCTGGTCGAAAACGCCGCCATTCGCGCAACACTTGTCAGCGACCTGGTCGCTCAGGCGAAGATCTCACAGCTGAACGCCGAGCGTTTGGTGGTGGTGGTGCTGGGTGAAGAACTGGCCGCCGGGAAGCTCAGCATCGCCGGTGGAAAGCTTTCGCCGCCCGAAGGCACAAGCTGGTTTGTTTTCTACCGCGACCTGATCAGTCTGCAGCGACTGGTTTCCGAGGACAGCGAAGGCTGGATTATTGAAAAGGACCTCGTGAAGGACCTGTCGAAGGACGGCTACCTGCGTGTGGAAGTGGCCTGTGTTGATGACCAGATGTATCTGGGGATGGCCCGACCGGACCTGTTTGTCCGCAAGGCAGACCGCCCCTTCTGGGTGGGCTACTGGAAGGCGCTGGTCGGGATGGGGGCCATGCTGCTGCTGATGGTGGTGGTGGGCGTGACGGTCAGCTGCGTGGTGAAGAGCAACGTAGCGCTGTTTTTCTCGATGGCGTTTCTGATTGTCGGCCTGCTGCACGACTTTATCATTCGCAAGCTGATGGAACTTGAAAAGGGGATGGGCACATTCGAGTCGGCGGTGCTGCTCATGCAGGACCGTAACCCTGAGGTCGGTATGGACGTTTCCAGCACGACATTGAAGGTGGTGCAGACCGCCGACAAATCGCTGGATGGCGTGCTCTGGGTGTTCAGCCGCATCGTTCCTGATTTTGGCGTATTCAGCAAGGCCACGAGATACGTTGAAAACCGCTTCGACGTGCCTCTTGTGGATGTCGTACTGCCTGCACTGGCGGTGCTCGGGGGATTCTTCATTCCCTGTGCCCTGATCGCCGGTGCGTTGCTCAAATTCCGTGAACTGGAGTCGAAATGAGCCGCATGAATTCTCGTCAGCGAAAGCTGTCCTACGGCGCAGGCATCCTGCTGCTGCTGGCTCCGATCGTCTACCTTGGTTTCCCATCTCAGCAGTCCGGCGACGGGGACTCTTCCAGGCTGGGCCTGCTTTCTCAGAAGCGTCGGCAGTACGAGCTGGGTGAAGCAACGCTGGGAAATGTGGACCCGTCCAGTTCGGCCGTGAACCTGGTGCTGCTGGGTTTGCGTGGCCCTGCCGCGACGTGGCTGCATGTGCAGGCCATTGAGCATCAGGAGCGAAAGGAGTGGGCGAAGCTCAGAGCCACCGTGGACTCCATCATCCTGCTCCAGCCGCACTACGTCCAGATCTGGAAGTTTCAGGGCTGGAATCTGGCCTACAACGTATCGCGCGAGTGGGACAAGGTGGACGACCGCTTTTACTGGGTGAAGGAAGGCATCAAGTTCCTTCAGGAAGGGACTCGCCGCAACCAGAGCGTTCCCATCCTGTTTCATGACGTCGGGGACTTCGTGCAGAACAAGATGGGCGTATCGGACGAAAAGAAGTTTTTCCGCGAGTACTTCGAAAAGGATCCCGATCCGCGCTTCGAAACGGCTCCCGGTGTTCCTGGCCCTGATCCGGCGATCAACCCCAACGGTCTCGACAGCTACCTCGTGGCTCACGACTGGTTTGTCGACGCGAATCAGAAGGACGACGAGGACGGTGTTGTGGGCGTGCGGGGCATGACACACGTGTTTTTCCGTCAGGGCCCGTCAAAGGCGCTGATCAACTTTGCCGGCACGAGAGCTCAAAGAGGTCTGTTTGATGAACACGTTCCGGCGTGGGACAGAGCCTACAAGTCGTGGATGGATGACTACGGCCGCATGGACTTCTACGGTCTCGACGACAAGAAGTATCGGCTCAACAGCACCGAGGACGACCTGACGACGCTGGCGGAAGAGAATGGGATTACCGTCTCAGCCCAGCGGCAGCTGTGGGCTCAGAACCTTGACATGACCAACTTCCGCCAGTGGCGCGATATTTCCAATCTGGAACGCAGCGAGCAGATGCTGGAGGCGCGGAAGTCGTTCTTCGCTGCCCGCGAAGCATACAATGGTGGTCGTGGTTTTGATCAGGGGGACGGTGCTGGCAACCTGCAGATCTCAGAAGCCCAGAAGTATCTTGAAACCGCGATGCAGAAGTGGCAGGAGCTTGCGAAAGCCAACCCCAACCTCTTCATGGATGGCGACTACCTTGATGAGTGCATGCTGCTCGTGCAGTACTATGACGCTGTGCACCAGCAGAACAACCGCAGCCTGCCTGCCACGTTCCCGCTCAAGGAGATCTGGGATGCGAATGTGTTCGAGCAGTCTGAGGCCAAGCGCACATTCCTGATTGAAACAAAAGCCCGTCAGGTGCAGTAACGGCCGTGGTGGCTGCTGTCGGCTGCAGTGGACGGAAGGAGCGGACCAGGTGGCACTCGGCCCAATCTTCGAACGCGAAGTGCTCACCACGCCCCGGCGTCTGAGTCACTACATCCTGCGGTCCGGCTTTATCGCCGCACTGCTGGTGTTGTTCTACAGTCTGCGTCAGGCCACGATTGGTTTTCAGGATGTGGTGTTTGCAGGCGACAGTGCTGCCTTCAGCGTGCTGGCGTTCCGTGTGTTCAGTGTGCTGCAGCTGACGCTGGGCCTGTTTTTCTCGACCTTGTTCGCGGCGTCGCTCGTCAGTCAGGAAAAGGATCGCAAAACGCTGATCCTGCTGCTGATGACCGACCTTCGCAACTATGAACTGGCGCTCGGGAAACTGCTCGCCAGTCTGCTCAGCATGTCTGTTCTGCTGGGTGTCTCCTGGCCTGTCTTCTGCTTTTTGAAGCTGCTGGGTGGCGTGACGTGGGAGCAGATAATCTGGTCTCAGGCAATCGTCGCCGGGTCCACACTGGCTGCGGGCAGCTGGGGTTGCCTTGTTGCCTTCCGTCGTGAAAAGACCTTCCAGACGCTGGCCACCAGTGTGCTGGGCGTTGTTGTGCTGCTGCTGGCAGCCCATGCGCTTGGGGCAGCTGGTTTCCCGCAGATTGCGGCCATTTCTCCGTACGACGGACTGATCCGTATTCTCAATCCGCTGAATCCCGACGTCCCCGGACCAGCTGTCGTCTCTGCCTGGACAACCGTGCTGTTCCAGCTGGCCCTTGCTGGCCTGTGTTCCACCATCACGGTGCTGCGTTTACGAGTCTGGAACCCGTCCAAAGAGGTCTACCAGAGTCTGCCGGAAGCGGCTCCTGCGGACACCGGGGCAGCTGAGGTTTCGGAACAGACTGAGCGGTCGGCGGCAGCTCCACGACGTGACCATCGTCAGGTCTGGAATCAGCCTGTGATCTGGCGGGAAATGCGAACGCGGGCGTACGGTCGGCGGATGATCTGGATCAAGCTGG
>JBEIEK010000169.1:0-12450 GCA_040382995.1 Planctomycetaceae bacterium | reverse complement strand
TCCCAGGGCGAGCGGTCGATGTCAATCGGCCGGTAACGTCCCTGGTGCGTTCCTGATGCGGTTCTGGCCACGCGAGCACGCACCGTTACCGGGGGATTAACATCCCCCGCTCGCCTTGACACGGTGGGGCGGATCCAAGGTATGAAATCTGGTGTTCTTCGCGCCGTTTCACCATCCCAGCTTCGCCCTCCCGGCACCGACTCCTGCCAGAAAGTCAACGCTAATGGGCGACAGCTTACCCGTGCGCTTGCCAGAAGCTCAGTGAGTCGTGACAATCCGGCGCACTGTCCTCTTCCCCGCCCCCTCCCCCGCTATCTATCCCACCGCAATGGCACGTCGGAAACCCCCGGAAGACTCCTCCGCTCCAGCTGATTCCCCCACCCAGTCGCTGACAGACACGACTGCGTCAATCTCCCTGGAAGCTGCCATGGCTGAGCTGTCAGAGATCGCGGCACGGCTGGAATCCGGCCAGGAATCGCTCGATCAGTCGCTCACTCGATTTGAACGCGGCATGCAGTTGCTGCGAATCTGCCATCAGCAGCTGGACCACGCCGCTCAGCGGATCGAGATTGTCACTCGCGTCGGTGCCAGCGGTGCTCCGGAAACACAGCCCTTCGATGGCCGTGCCACATTCCCGAAGGAACCAAACAGCCCCTCAAAGGCTGGTTCTGACGACGACGACGCATTATTGTTCTGATCATCAACCATTCGTTTTTGCATGGAGTCTGAAATGCGTTCAAACAGCGTGCTTCTCAATGCTCTGCTGGCGGTCGCCTGCCTTGCGTCCCCGGCGGTTGCCCAGGACAAGCCCCTCGCCGTCTCTGCCGAACGAGCGTTCCCCAACCTTGACTTCAATCGCCCCATCGTGATTACCCACGCCGCAGATGGTTCCAACCGGCTGTTTGTGGCTGAGCAGGAAGGCATTATCAAGGTCTTCCCAAACAACCAGGAATGCGAAGAAGCCACGGTGTTCCTTGACATTGACGAACGCTGCGTTTACGCGGACAACCAGAATGAAGAAGGCCTGCTGGGATTCGCGTTTCACCCCAAGTACCGCGAGAACGGCCATTTCTTTGTCTACTACACCTCGGCTGCCGGCGAGCATCTCTCGATGATTTCACGTTTTACGGTATCCAAAGACAATCCAAATGTGGCTGACCCCAAATCCGAAGTTGAAATCCTCCGCATTCCTCAGCCATTCTGGAATCACAACGGGGGCACAATTGCTTTCGGTCCCGATGGGTGCCTGTATGTTGGCCTCGGCGATGGCGGCAGCGGCAATGACCCGATGGGCCATGGTCAGAACCTGACCACGCTTCTTGGTTCCATTCTGCGAATCGACGTGGATCGCAGGGAAGACGGCAAAAACTATGCGATCCCTGCAGACAACCCGTTCGTTGGCAAAACTGTGCCTTCCGGACCCCGTGGTCAAACCGCACAGGCCCGCGGCGAAATTTACGCCTACGGACTCCGCAACGTCTGGCGGATGTCCTTCGACAGCGAAACCGGACTGCTCTGGGCCGCCGATGTCGGCCAGAATCTCTGGGAAGAAATTAACCTGATCGAAGCCGGCGGCAACTACGGCTGGAACATCCGTGAAGGTCGCCACTGGTTCCGCCCCGACGGCAACGATGCCACCCGACCGGAACTCATTGACCCAATCCACGAATATGCCCACGACGTCGGCAAATCAATCACCGGCGGTGGCGTCTATCGCGGCAAACGCGTTCCGGAACTTGTCGGCAAATACGTCTACGCCGACTACGTCAGCGGTCGACTCTGGGCCCTTGACTACGACGTCAAATCCAAAACCGTCAAAGCCAATTACTCACTCACCGGCGAAAACCTGCCCGTGATGTCGTTCGGCGCCGACGAAATGGGGGATATGTACTTCTCCACACCATTCGGCAGCCTCTATCGCTTCCGTTCCGGCAACTGACTTCCTCGGGAGATCCTCCCGTGCTGCTGTGTGATGGACATCTCGATCTGGCGCTCAACGGAGTCGACTGGAACCGCGATATGCGGTGCACAGTGGACGACCTCCGCGCCCAGGAACGTGCTCTTGGAATGACCGATCCCGGACGTGGCGGTGCAACGCTCAGCTTCCCCGAGCTGCGTGCCGCCGAACTCGGTGTCTGCCTCTCCACTCTGCTCGCACGGCAGGAAAAGGAAATCAGTCATTCCTTCGGCTGGACCTCCCCGCAGACCTGCTACGCCATGGCGCACGCTCACCTCGCGTGGCACCGCGCCATGGAACGGGCCGGGTTCCTCCGGGGCATCCGCACAAAATCCGATTTGCGTCATCACCTCGACGCCTGGAAACAGCATCCACAGACGGCGCCGCTGGGGTTCATCCAAACCATGGAGGGCGCCGACCCACTGCTGGTGCCGGATACCGTCGAGGAATTCCATGAACATGGCCTGCGGGCCATTGGGCTGACACACTATGGTGCCAACCGCTACGGCGGAGGTACCTCCTGTGAGGTCGGCCTCGCTGTCGACGCAATCCCCCTGCTGCGGAAAATTGAGGACCTGGGAATGACGGTCGACGTCACCCATCTGTCCGACGTCGCCTTCTGGCAGGTGCTTGAATACTTCGGTGGCCGCATCCACGCCAGCCACCAGAACTCCCGCCGCCTTGCCCCGTGGCAACGTCAGTTTTCCGACGAGCAATACAAGGCCGTGATTGAACGCGACGGAGTGATCGGGATTGCCTTCGACATCATCATGCTCCAGCCCGGCTACGTCCGCAGACAAAGCCAGCGACTGGTATCCATGGACCGCGTCGTCGAGAACATTGATATCGTCTGCCAGCTGGCCGGAAACGCGCGGCATGCTGCCATCGGTACCGACCTTGACGGCGGCTACGGTGTCGAACAGACCCCCAGTGACTTCGACCGCTTCCGCGATCTCCAGCGCCTCCCCGATATGCTGAACCGCCGCGGCTACAGCGACGCTGACATCAGCGGCATCATGCACGGAAACTGGCTGCGATTCTTTATGGAGGTCCTGCCGGATTAGGTGGCACTGGACTGCTGATGTTTTCGCAAACTGTGTCCGCTGCATCGCCGTTTGGACGAGGCACGGGCAATCGTCAAGACGGCGTTGCGGGAATCGACAGTGGGCGAGGTGCTGTCAGAGTTCACAATCGAGCCACGACCGTGAGGGAGTCGGGAACACTCCTCGCCGTAAAGCCAATCTGCACCGTAGTTTCTGTGTCGACACGCATGTCGAGGGGCCATGCACCTTTAGCCCTCCGTTGAAACGCCTCGAACCGATAACGCCAGGCAAGCGGTCGATGTCAATCGGCCGGTAACGTCCCTGGTGCGCTCCTGGTGCGGCGCTGGCCCGGCGGGCACGTACTCTTACCGGGGGATTGACATCCCCCGCTCGCCTTGCCCGCTTTTTTGGGGTGATCCTGAGAACTTCAACACCACTGGGCTTCCGCCCGTCCGCTGAGCGGTTGCCTGACCCGCTACTTTCGGCCGTTCTGCTCTGCCGCGCGCTTATCCGGACTTGCTGAGGGCGTGACGATTGCCTTTGGTTTGTCGCCAGGTCGCTGAGGATGCGAGGGATTCGGTGGTGGCGATCCAAGGAATTCATCCAGCAGCATGATCTCCGGATCTTTGTTTGCGGATGTCTTTTGCGGGTCCTTTGTCGCTTTCAGTCCGGCATTTTGCAGCGAGGTTTTCCCGGCTGCTGACGGCTGGATGGCTGGTGGCCGAGGGGCTGGCGGAACCGGGGGCGTGGGCCGGGGCGCTTTTTCCGTAGCCGGCTGGGAGGCTTTGGTATTGGAGACAGACTTCACGGGAACGCCGCGCGGGTTGGTGATGGGAGCACCCGGCACAGCGGAAGGCGGGGGGGCCAGCGGTGGTGCTGGGCGTCCGGGAATCGCCGGCCTCGAGGGGATCTGCGGCTTTGCGGCGACTGGTGGTTTTGTGGAAGCAGGTGATTTTGCGGCTGGCGAAGTGATCGCGGGGGCCGTGGGGCGTGGAGCAGTCCCGCGAGGGACCGGGTACCGTGCATCTGTCGGTGAGGGACTTTTCGGCTTGTTGTCAGGTTCGCCGGCGAACGTTGGGGCGTTGGCAGCCGGTGGGATTTGCAGATTTCCCCGAGCCGGGGGTGCGGGTGGCGCAATTCCGCCAGCGCCTTCAGCCTTTGGAGGCCGTGGCGGTGTAGGCTGCACTTTACGCTGGACAGCGTTTCCGCTTGCGCCTTCGCTGTTCTGTGCCACTTTCGGCGGCAGTTCCTGAGCGACGCGGTCGAGGTAAATTGACAGGGCATTTGCTGCATGGAACAGAGGCGAGCAGCTGGCATACTGATTCTGATTGGCATTCAGGTCGTTGCACGTCATCGAGACAGCGCGTCGCACCCAGTCAGACCTGAGTTCCTCCTGAGAGACCGACATCATCAGGAACTCGAGCAGATGTCCCTGACTGGCCATGCGTTTGTCGAAATCCTGCTTGTATTCGCGGGTCTTGAAGAAACCCGAGGAAAGGCTGCCGTCGGAGTTGCGGTAGACCTTCGCGGTTTCGATGTACTTTCTGATCTTCTGATCCGCGGCAAACCAGACTCCGCGGAGCGGTTTGCCGCTGCGGAGATGAACATTTCTGGCTCGAGCCAGGGCAAATAGTCCATGGGTCCCGCCGCAGGGAGACGTCGGGCCGCCAACGGTTTTGCCTGTCTCCAGCTGCACCAGTTTCTCAATGCTCCATTCCTCGCCCGCTGCATTCACCCAGCGGGCGTCTGACGGCAGATATGTGCACAGGGCCCAGAGCGTCCATGTGACCTCTTCCCGGGCATTCACCGTCATCTGCGCATTTTTCAGCATGTCCTGCATGGTGATTGGACCGGACGGCGTGCCGAATTTTGTGTCCAGTGGGAGGTTGCAGGAGGCCAGCATTGCGACGAACTGATTGATATGACCTTCGAACCAGTACGGTTCGATGTAGGGGTGTGCGCGGCCTCCGTGCACAGTTTTCTCAAACCATGCTGCATTCTGGAACTTCGGACCGCTTTGAATCCATTCCAGAGCATTCACGACCTGACCATTGTGGGAAAGAAGCAGATCCTGTCGAAGTCCAAGCAGCCCGTGCATGATTTGCCAGGGTGTGTGGTCTTTGGTCGAAAGTAATCGGTGACGTGTTGTTTCACGGGTATCCCAGACCAGACGGTGCAGCGGATCGGCTGACTGCTGCACGGCCCGCGAGACTTCCCGCACCGGAATACGTCCGCTGCCATTTGACAGAATCACAACCGGTTCGCTGTCATCTGAACCCCCGGCTCCCACGGGGCGCTCGGACTGACCGCGGCAGATGCTGGCGCAGGGCTCCGCGAAAACTGCAATGAGCAGCAGACACCGCTGAAAAACGGTCCGTACTCCCCAGAGACACATTCCCGCTGCTCCTGTGCAACCAACACGCCAGTGGCGGTTCGGCATGACAATTGAATTCGTTCGCGGTAGTTTTCGGACTTCGGCGGTCCGCTCTTCAGCGCATCGAAACGTGTCAGAAAGAAATTGCCACCCACAAAAACAAGCAGAATTTGCCACTCGGGGAGACGGTTCCCCGCAGGGCGCTGCTGATCATCGAAATACCTCAGGAAATCCGGCAGGGAGTCGCAGTATGTCAGCTCAGGTGGTGCTTGCCAGCAGTTCACGGTACCGGCAGGAATTGCTGGCAAGAATTCTTCCGACCTTCGTTTGCTGCCCCCCACAGGTGGACGAAGACTCCGTCAAGCATTCGGGTCTGCCCGCCCGGGCGGTGGCGGAGGAATTAGCCAGACGCAAGGCTGACTGGGTGGCGGAGCACTATCCGGGGTGTGTTGTGATTGGTTCGGATCAGCTGGTGGATCTGGACGGTTGCATTTTCGGAAAGCCGGGCACGAGAGAGCGGGCGCGGGCGCAGCTGGCGGCGTTTTCGGGCAGACGCCACCGACTGCTCACCGCCGTCTGTGTTCGCAGCCCGCAACGAACCGTGGAATTCCTTCATGAAACCAGGCTTTGGATGAGAAACGTGACAATGGCTGAGATTTCAGCGGTCGTGGAACGCGATCTGCCGCTTGACTGTGCGGGCAGTTATCGGATCGAGGGATTTGGGATTTCACTGTTCGAGCGGATTGAGTGCAGCGATCAGACGGCCATTATCGGACTGCCCCTTTTGCAGTTGTCGGCAGTGCTGCGGGAGCTGGGAGTCGCCTGCTGACACCTTTTCAACTCCCGCGAATTCGTCCGACCCGTTCGAAATCCAGCATCGGCGCTGCTAAAACTCGTGTCTCCCAGCCCGTCCGGTCCACCAGAGGCTCCCATGTCACTGTTGCTCGAAAAGATTCGCAAGTCCTACGCTCAACCGGGCGGCGAGCGGCTGCCGGTGCTTGGCATCGAACATTACTCGCTTGCCCAGGGTGAACAGACCGCGCTCCTCGGATCCAGCGGTGGCGGCAAAACCACGCTGCTGAATATCATTGCCGGTATCCTCACCCCGGATTCCGGCCGCGTCGTCGTGGACGGACGCGACCTTGCTGCCATGCCTGAAGTCGTCCGCGACCGTTACCGTGCAGCGAAGATCGGCATCGTCTTCCAAACCTTCAACCTGCTCCCAGCCTTCACGGCCCTCGAAAATGTCATGCTGGGCATGGCTTTCAGCGGACGCGGAGTTGACCGGGGTTTCGCCCGTACCCTGCTCGAAACCGTCGGCCTCGGTCACCGACTCAATCACTCCCCCAAACGCCTGTCCGTCGGCGAACAGCAGCGAGTGGCCGTGGCCCGGTCGCTCGCAAACCGCCCCGTGCTCCTGCTGGCCGATGAACCCACAGCCAACGTCGATCCCGCCAATCAGCAAAAAATACTCGATCTGATTCGCAACACCTGTCGCGAACACAACGTGTCTCTGCTGATGGTCACCCATTCGCTCGAAGTCGCCGGACTCTTCAGCCGCGTCGATCGCCTCCAGGATTTCAATCACCCCGAACTGTGTCGTCAGCCACAGGAGCAGCCGGTATGAATCTGCTGACCATTGCCTGGAAAAGTCTCCGCCAGCGAAGACTCGCTTCCCTGCTCACGGCCCTCAGCATCGCGCTCGGCGTGATGCTGATGGTGCTGGTACTCGTGATCTTCGGTGCCGTCGACAGCGCGTTCACTCAGCGCAGTGTCGGCTACGATCTCATTGTGGGACCCAAAGGCAGCGAACTGCAACTGGTGCTCAGCGCCGTTTACCGCATGCAGCCCCCCATCGAAAACCTGCCCTATCCCTACCTCGAACAACTCCGCAGGGACCGCCGTGTTGTTTCCGCCGTGCCTCTGGCCTTCGGAGACGTCACCGAACAGGGCGACTTCCCAATCGTGGGCACTACGACTGAGTACTTTGAAAATGAATACATGCCCGGCCAGAAGTTCATGATCCGCGGGCAGCGGATTGGCAAACTCTTCGATGCCATCATCGGCTCTGCGGTTGCCCGAGAAAACGGCTGGGACCTCGGCACTTCCTTTTCCATCGTCCACGGCGGCGCCGAAAGCGAAGACGTACACGATGAAAAGTTTACGGTCGTCGCCGTACTCGCTCCCACCGGCACAGCCAACGATCGTACCGTGTTCCTGAACCTGCAGGGCTTCTATGCCATCGCCGGACACGAAAAACCCATCGACGAAGTCGAGAAACGCCTCCGCGATTTCTACTCCGCCGACCCCGAACGTCTCGCCAACTCCCTGCAGCAACTCCAGCAGTACCGCGATGCGATTGCTGCCCGGGCGGCTGCTTCTGACCCCAGCGCACTTCCCGCACCCGTCAGCCCCGAAGCCATGAAGGAAGTCACCGCAATCCTCGTGCGGACCCGCCCGGAAACCCCTTTCGACGCCATCAGCCTCTCCGCAGAACTTAAAAAAGGCATTCAGGCCATGGCCGTCAATCCTGTCCGCCCCATCCAGCGGCTGATGAGCGGTCTCATTGGAAACGTCCAGAAAGCCCTTGTCGTGCTCACCGTCATCATCATCCTTGTATCCGGTGTCGGAATTTTCGTCAGCATCTACAACTCCATGTCCGACCGTCGCCGTGAAATCGGCATCATGCGCGCCCTGGGTGCCGGACGGCACCACGTCTTTGGCATCGTCCTCGCCGAATCCGCACTCCTCTGCTGTGGTGGCGGACTCGCCGGATGGCTCGCCGGTCACGGCCTTGCCATCGCATCGGCACCGTGGGTCATCCGCCAAACCGGACTCCTCATCAACCCCTGGGCGCTCAACTCCCTCGAAGCATGGCTGTTCCCCATCCTTGCCGGACTTGCCGTACTTGTCGGCTTCCTTCCCGCCATGACCGCTTATCGCACGAACGTGGCTGACGCACTCGCTTCCTGAGACATCTGCTTTCCAGTGCGATCATCGGGCACATGGCCTGTTGTCCGACATCAGACGCTGGCGAGACTTTTGAAAGGCTTACTGCCGTTCAGCCAGCCAGCGTCCGAGCGCTTTCTGCACGGGTTCGCTGGTCAGCAGGCGGGTGTAGCCGATTCCCAGGGCGCCGCATTCCCTGTGCAGGCGTTCGGTAAACAGCGTGTACTGTCGCAGGTATTCCTGACGCAGGCGTACCGGGTCGACCAGCAGTCTGTGGCCTGCCTGTTCCAGATTGTCAAAGCGTGTGGGGCGTTCGAACGGAAACTCTTCTTCTTCCGGTGCGGCACTCCGCAGGATGGAGACATCGTGACGGGCGTGTCGGCATTTCTGCAGGACGCGAACAAGACTGTCAAGGTCATCGAAGCAGTCACTGATGAGCAGAATCAGGCTGCGGCGGGGGATGGAGGGCAAAAGTGATTCGAGAATGGCAGACAGGCTGGTGTCGGCACCGGGCTGCGTTGCCTCCAGAATCTGCAGCAGGCGGCGAAACGTATCGCGGTTGCTGGAGGGTTTAAGTTGTTCGCGAATGCGTGAATCGAAGGTGGCCAGGCCCACCGCGTCGCGCTGTCCCAGAAGCAGCCAGCCGAGTGAGGCGGCAACGATGCGGGCGTAGAGAAACTTGCTGAGGTGCTGGCCGGCGTACCCCATGCTTCCGCTGGCATCAAGCACGATCCAGGCCCGCAGATTCGTCTCGTCCTCGAACTCCTTGATGTAATAGTGCCCCGTCTTGCCGTAGGCGCGCCAGTCGATGTGCCGAATCTCGTCTCCCGGGTAGTACTCGCGATGCTCCACAAACTCCACGCTGGAACCCTTATAGGGGCTGCGATGGCGTCCCATCATGAGTCCTTCAACGAGCCGCTGCGCGATGAGTTCGAGGCGACCGAACTGGACCAGTTGCAGCGGATCTTCAGGCAGCGTGGAAGTGGACATTCGGGGGCAGCCTTCGGGGTGCAGGCGGGTCAATGCATCCATGCGGGTTCAAGGAAGCGGATTCCATAGGCAAGCAGGATTCCGGCAAGCAGCGAGACGGTCAATTGCAGCCGGTTGTGCGCGTGAAACTCCATTTCCGGGAGCAGATCGCTGAGAGAAATGCAGAGGAAGATGCCGGCGGAAAAGGCGAGGGAGGCATCGATCAGCGGCTGCTGGAGGCTGGTGCTGGATGTTAATCCAACGCTGAACAGCAAAGCTCCCAGCGGACACATACAGGAAAAACAGAGATTCACCCACAAGCGGGATTTACGGCTCCAGCCACCGGCATGCATCAGCGATGTGATTGAAACAGCATCCAGCGGTTTGTGGAGCAGGATCGCAAGGAATGTGCCGAAGCCGAACAGGGAGAACATCACGCGATGGCCGGACTCGCCATGCACACTGGCCGCCAGCGCCATGCCGTCCAGCAGGGTGTGCAGCGATAGGCCAACGGTAATGCCCATCCAGCTGAGCTTGTGTGCGTGATGGCAGTGCGGAGCAGCCGGTGAGGCTGACTCTGCTGGAGTGGGGGAGTGACTGTGGAGGTGCGGCTGCAGTTGGTGCAGGGTTTGATCGTGGTCGTGGTGATGATTCGCACAGGGGTCTTCGCGTTCGGTTGAAATCTCCAGCGGACCATGGTGATGAAAGTGGAAGCAGCGAATCAGCAGGAACATCGTCAGAATTCCGGCCATCAGCCACCACGCCGCCTGATCGGAGGTCTGATGGCCATGCAGGGAATGCGGGAGCAGATGAAAGACGGCGATGCCCAGCATCAGTCCACCGACGAAACTGGTGAGCGTTTGTGTGGCGGTGTGTGTCATTCGCCAGATTGTGGGCAGCCAGCCACCGAACAGGGACGCGAGCACAATTGCGGCGCAGTAGGTTGTGAGCAACGAGAATTGCCAGGCTGTTGGGCCAGGGAAGGCAGGCTTCGCCGGACCGTTCTCAGCGACTGCTGAGGATGTGTCGGGAGCAGGCACCGCAGGAGCGACTGCCTGCTGGGGCAGGGTCATTGCGGCAGGAGCCGGGATGACGGTGATGACTGTTTGTCTGTTTTCCGGGGGCGCAGGAGGAAACAGCCACAGCTGGCAGAAAAGAATCAGGAAGGGGGAGAACATCAGTTGTCCGGGTGTCAAGAAAAATCCGCGGGGGCTTTGAGTAATTCAAACTGCAGTCTGTGTGAGAGCAGTCTATAGGGCCTGGCAGCGTGATGCAGTGTCGCCACGGCGGTCCGGGGGGAAAAGGATGGAAATTCCCTTGAAGGGGCTGATCGGTGGAATGCCTGAAAGATCTCTGTATGCTGACGCCCTCTCCACATCCACGCAAACCACCACGCACCCATTCACAGGGGAATCCCGGGCATGGACCCAAAAATCATCGACCGTCGCGAACCGTCGGCGATCGCAGCACCCCCGCGCCGCCCGCTGCAGATTCTCAGTCACATCGGCCCCGGACTGATTATCGCAGCCAATATTGTCGGCTCCGGCGAACTGATCATGACCACCAAAACGGGGGCTCAGGCCGGCATCGCTCTGCTCTGGCTGATCCTGCTGGGCTGCATCGTCAAGGTTTTCGTACAGCTTGAATTTGGCCGCTTCGCCATCAGTCACGGCGAAACCACCCTCGCATCACTCAATCGCGTTCCCGGCCCGCGACTGTTCGGCATGAACTGGATCGTGCTCTTCTGGCTGCTCATGATCTCCACCTCCACCGCACAACTGGGGGGAATTGCCGGCGGCGTTGGCCAGTCACTCTCGCTCACAGTGCCACTCACCGGAGACTATGCAATCGCCACACTCTGCCCGTCCGAAAAGGAAATCAAGTCGTGGGCACAGTGGGCCGGCAGCCGCAGCCAGGTGGCCCCCCTGACTGCCGACGCCACGGTCGGCAAACAGGAACGCGTGATGCTGCGAATCCAGCAGGATCTGGAAGGCCTGGGTGAACGCGGCGCAGAAATTCGTCGCCTCGCACTCGCAGGTGAACCACTGCTGGATGCAGCTGGTGTGAGTCTTGTGGATCCACCGACGCGGGATGACAAATGGTGGGCCGCAGCCCTCGGCCTCGTCACCGCTGTCGTGCTGTTCATCGGTCGCTACCGCATGGTTGAAGTCTTCTCGGTGGCACTCGTGGTCGCCTTCACCTTCATCACCATCGGTAACGTGTTTGCCCTTCAGCAAACGCCACTCGCTCTCTCCACCGTCGAATTCCTGCGGGGACTCAGCTTCGGGCTCCCTTCCGGTGACAAGGCACTCGTCACCGCCCTGGCAACGTTTGGCATCATCGGAGTCGGCGCCACGGAACTGATCAGCTATCCCTATTGGTGCATCGAAAAAGGCTACGCCCGTTCGGTCGGTCCCCGTGATCCCTCCAGCGGCTGGCTTGAACGCGCCAACGGCTGGTTCACCGTAATGAAATGGGACGCCTTCGCTTCCATGATCATCTACACCCTTGCCACTGCCGCATTTTATCTCATGGGCGTCATTGTGCTGCATGCTGAAGGGCGTGACCCCGAAGGAATGCGGATGGTCAGCACCCTGTCCCGCAGCTACGTGCCCATCTTCGGCGAATACGCACGCTGGCTGTTTCTTTGCGGAGCTTTTGCGGTTCTGTATTCCACCTTCCTTGTCGCCAACGCCGGAAATGCCCGAATGATCGCGGACTTCTGCGGAGTCATCGGGCTCACCACTCGCGATCACGAAAGTGCCGCTCGCGCACGGCTGGTTCGCATCATCTCCACCGTGCTCCCGCTGGTGTGTGTCGCCGCCTTCCTGCTGGTGCCCGAACCTGTGATGCTCATTCGCATCGCCGGACTCACGCAGGCAGTTATGCTGCCCATGCTGGGCTATGCCGCCATCCATTTTCGCCGCCACGTGACGGACGAGCGACTGCGCCCCGGAAAACTCTGGGATATCGCTCTCGGCATCTCCTCCGCTGCACTACTCCTGGCGGCAGCGTGGGGAATCTGGAAGTCCGTCGCGGAACTGCTCGCAAAGTAACCCATAGTCGCGTTTCGCTCCGCGAAACGAGCAATCCCGTTTCGCGCCGTTCCGCCTGACGCTGTTCTTCACACTCCTCGCCCCCGCGTCAGGATCTGCCGG
>JBEIEK010000168.1:0-12505 GCA_040382995.1 Planctomycetaceae bacterium | reverse complement strand
GACGGCACCTGCCGTCAGGAAATAGAGCAGGAGAATGGAGAAAGGAGAGAGTCGACTCTCGACTTTCTTCATGCTCCTGCGGTCTCCTCTCCACTTTCTGCGTCAGGGTAGCACGCACCTTTAGCGCCCATTAACACGCCTCGTTTCGATCCTGAAAGGCGTGCGGTCGATGTCAATCGGCCGGTAACGCTCCTGGTGCGCTCCTGGCGCGGCACTGGCCGGGCGGGCACGAACCGTTACCCGGAGATTGACATCCCCCGCTCGCCTTGCCAGCTTTTTGCGGTGATGTTGAGAACTTCAAGGCCATTGGGCTGCCGCCATGCGGCTGAGCAGATGTCCGTTACCACGGGGATTGGCGTCCAATGCCCGCCAAATCGCAGCGGCGTGCTGCTGGATTCTTTCCTGAACCGCCGCTAAAAATCGGTCTGCTCAACCCATGCCGGTGAAACAACGGAGATTCATCAGGAGTGTCCCTGTGATCACAGTCAGTGTTTTCATGAACAACATCGGTCAGCGCCTGCTGGCCGCGCTGTTGATGCTTTCTGTCCTGCCGCAGCTGTCGCTCGCATCAGCGGCCGATGCCACGGCAGACGCCATCGCGCTCCTCCAGGCAGCTCGTCCCGGTGGCGTTGGCAGCGTGGAAAATCAGCGGGCGGCGGCGGTGCTTGTTCAGCAGGGCGAAGCTGCTGTGCTGCCGATCCTGCAGGGCTTCCGCAAAGCCAGCCCGGTCGGCGAAAACTGGCTGCGAAATGCGTTCGAACAAATCGATTCCGACTTGACAGCCGCAAAAAAAACGATCCCACCGAAAGTGCTGGAAGGCTTTATTGCCGACGTCAGCAACGCACCTGCAGCACGGCGTCTGGCCTATGAATCTCTGCGTCGTCAGGATCCCGCCGCAGAAGCTCGACTGATCCCCGGACTCCTGCTGGATCCCAGCCCCGAATTTCGCCGGGACGCCGTGGCACTGCTGGTGAAGGAAGCCGCTGCCGTGGAAGGTCCGGCTGCCATCGCGCTCTATCGCAAGGCGTTCAGCGGTGCAGTTCATGAAGATCAGGTGAAGCAGATTTCCGAAGCGTTGCGGAAGGCCGGAGAGACGGTGGATATCAGCCGCCACTTTGGTTTTGTGTCCTCGTGGATGATTGCCGGGCCGTTCGACAACCGCGAAGAAAAGGGTTTCGCCGTCGCCTATGCTCCGGAAGCCGAAATCACCGCCGACGGCCCCGACCTGGCCCGCGAATACGATGGCATGGACGCTAAAAAAGTGCGCTGGCAGGCCATCGAGACCGGCGATGATTTTGGTGTTGTCGACATCGCCAAACAGATTGAGAATTACAAAGGCTCGGCCATGTACGCATCCGCCGTCTGGAACAGCAGTGCTGCACAGACCCTGCAGGTGCGGCTGGGCACGCCGAACGCCTGGAAGCTGTGGGTCAACGGCAAACTGGTGTTTGAACGTGAAGAGTACCATCGAAGTTCGCAAATGGACCAGTACGCTGTGCCGATCTCGCTGCAGGCTGGTCGCAACATCATCGCTCTGAAGATCTGCCAGAACGAACAAACTCAGGACTGGGCGCAGAAGTATCAATACCAACTGCGAATCTGTGACACCACCGGTGCGGGAGTGCTCCCGGTCACCGCAGCCGCCGCAACTCAGACGTCAGGAGAAGTGAAATGAGCAGGCATATTTTCCGGACGACTGCTGCAGTCTGCGGGCTGATGATGATGTCCGCTGCGTCTTCCCACAACAGCATCCTCTCCGCCGGCGACTGGCGTCAGTTCCGCGGCAACGCAGCCGATTCCGTCGCCGCCGGCGAATCGCTCCCCACAGACCTCAGCGGGTCCACCATTGCATGGAAAACAGAACTCCCGGGTCGGGGCCTGTCGGGTCCGATCATTGTGGATAATCGCGTGTTCGTCTCTGCCAGCTCCGGCTATTCCCAGGACCGCCTGCACGTGCTGTGCTTCGACGGCGGCGCCGGAAACAAGCTCTGGGAACGCGAATTCCAGGCCTCCGGTCGCACGTGGACTCACGAAAAGATGTCCAACGCCACACCCACGATGGCCGCAGACGGCCAGCGCGTGTTTGCGTTCTTTTCCAGCAACGATCTGATCTGCCTCGATCTCGAGGGCCGACTGCTCTGGTACCGCGGACTTGGCAGTGAATATCCCAACGCCAGCAACAGCCTCGGCATGTCCTCATCACCCGTGGTCGTCGGCAGCACCGTTGTCGTGCAGGTGGAAAGTGACGCCGAAGCCTTCGCCTGCGGAGTGGACACGGTTTCCGGAGAAACGCGCTGGACGATCGAACGTCCACGAGCAGCCAACTGGACGTCCCCGACCATTCTGCCGGCAACCGACAAGCATCCGGCCCTGGTCCTGCTGCAGTCTTCCAAAGGCGTCACTGCAGTCGACCCCGAAACGGGGACTGTCGCCTGGCAGTTCGATAAGGGGGCATCGACTATTCCTTCAGCAACGGTCATTGGCGGAGCCGTGGTGATCCCCTCCAACGGACTAACGGCCGTGCGCCCCGGCGAATCCGGACTCGAACAGCTCTGGAACAGCGGCAATCTCAGTCCGGCAACTGCCAGCCCCGTGGCTGTCGACGGGCTGGCGCTGGTGCTGAACAGTTCCGGAGTCCTTAACGCGGGCAATATGGAAAATGGCGAACGACTCTGGCAGCTGCGTCTGCGCGGCCCGTTCAGCAGCACTCCGATTGTCGCCAACGGTTACCTGTATGCGTTCAACGAAGCAGGTGTCGCCTTCGTCGTGCGACCCGAACAGGACAAGGGCACGGTGATCTCGGAGCTGGATCTGGGCGAAACCATTCTGTGCAGCCCCGGTGTGGCCAACGGCGCGATTTATGTCCGCAGTGACCAGCACCTGATTAAACTGGCCAGCCCGAGGTGATGTTGTGAGCAGGGTCAGGGTGCGCTGGAGGTCAGGCGGTCCTGGAGTTCGCTAAGCGTTCGGCTGAGAAGTGCTTCGTCGCAGGTGGCAAATTCCGTGTCGGTCCAGACAGGCTGCTTCAGAAGTCTTTGCAGCAGGGTGATCTGCCCGCGAAGCTCACCGATCGCGATCCCACGCGCCTGCGCTTCAGCAGTGGCAGCCTCCGCTTCAGCAGTGGCAGCCTCCGCTGCAGCAGTGGCAGCCTCCGCTGCAGCGATGCCGGCCTCCGCTGCTTCCAGCTTTTCCCGAATAGCCTCCAGCTTTGCTTGCGCTGCCTGCTCTCCCTCCAGTTTTGCCTGCAGAATCCTTCCGGATTCGTCCCGCTGAGCCTTGAGGCGCGCGTTGTACAGCATCAGTTGTTCTGGGGTTTGAGCGATCATGTGGAGCACCTTTGCGGCTTCGACGAATTCGGGGTCGGGAAACAAACGCGGGATGTCTTCGACTGAGAGCGTGTCAGCGTTGCACAAAAACCAGGACCACTTTTGATCATCAGGCGCATTGTACACGTCGTCGGCTGTCACCGGAACATGTTTCAGCTGCAAAACATGGATCTGCAGGTCATCCGTGAGTGTCAGCGAGGAGGACTTTTCCCGCAGACGAAAATCGAGGTGCAGGGCCGGCGGGGCAGAAAACATGGCACCAGCCAGCACACAGATACTGATCGCAGGACGCAGTGAGACATAGTTCTGCCCCTCCCGCAACTGACCGGCGTACGACACGCTGACGCAATATGTCAGCCGCTGCGCCATGCCGGCCGGCAGCGATGTCTGCATTTCAATGAGCAGGTGTCGGCCCAGTTCGTCAATGGCCAGAATGTCCAGTATGGACAGCTTGTCGTCAGCCGTTTGCTTGAGCTGAGCGGGATTCAGGATGCGGGCATGAACAATCCGTGGCTGCCCGACGAGCATCCCGTTGAGGAAGTGAATCAGCAGGTTGATGTGCCGTTGGATTTTGTTGGAGAGGTGCGGGAGCTGAGCAAAAACACGCTATTCACCAACGACCTCGAAGCCGTCGTACGGACTTAGACTGAGGCATCCTGTGACGCTGCCGGATCCGAACGCCGCTGATCAGCCCCGTTGCAGCAGCTGCTGCCAGTGTCGCTTCAGCTGATCCGCCAGCACCGCTGCCAGCAGCACAGCGCCCAGCACGATCTTTTGATTTGATGATTCAACACCCAGCAGATTCATGCCATTGCGAATCACAGCGATGATGAAGGCGCCGGTGAGTGTTCCTGTCATCCGACCTTCACCGCCCATCAGCGAAGTGCCTCCGACAACCACTGCAGCAATCACCTCCAGCTCATACATTTCACCATACTTCGGGTCTCCGGCATTCAGCCGGGACGACAGCAGCAGCCCACCGAACCCCGCGAGAATACCGCTGAGGGTGAACACCGTGGTTCTGACAAGATTGAGCGGGATCCCGCAGAGTCGGGCGGCCTCGGGGTTGCCACCGATTGCATACAGCATGCGGCCGAAGACGGTGCGGGACATCACGAAGTGGGCACAGGCATACATCACGAACATCAGCCAGACGGGATTGGGAATGCCGGCAATTGAGCCACCTCCGACAGCGCGAAACACCGAAGGCAGCTGGTTAATCGATTCCTGACCGGAGATGCGCTGGGCAAGGCCACGGGCAATGAGCATCATGGCGAGGGTGACGAGGAAGGAAGGGAGCCGTGCGCGGGTCAGCATCAGGCCACTGATGGCTCCCGCAGTGCCGCAGACAACTAGTGCGAGCAGGCAGCCGACGGCCACCATCGGCACCGACGCCGCAACGCCCCCACCATAATCGCGAATAAACACAGTGGCCGTCACAGAAGCCAGCGCGGCCAGCGAACCAACGCTCAGATCAATTTCGCGCAGAATCACCACCATCGTCATGCCAATTGCGATCAGCGCATAAATGGCGGTCTGTGCAGCGACGCCCAGCAGGTTGTCCAGCTTCAGAAAGTCCGGCCAGAGACGTTCACGCGGCAGAACCAAACGCTCGGGCGACAGTGGAGCCCCCTTGCGGACGACGTCCCAATGCGCGGCAGTGCCGGTGATGGCGGCGGCCACGGCGTCGCTGTGTTCGCTGAATGCTTTGCGCGCGGTTGCCGGGCTGCCACGAGCAATCTGAATGCTGCGAACTTTGGCCGCCTGCAGAGTTGCCACGGCCGCGACAGTGAATTCTTCATCAGCTCGCCCGGCCGCTGCCACAACCAAAACCTTGCCGTCGCTGCCGAACCGCTGCAGGATTTCAGCGGCCACCTCTGCACCTGCCGCGGCGCCAGTCGGGGTCTGGGGTTTGAGTGTGAGCAGACTGAAGATGGCAGCCAGCAGCAGCAGCACGAGGAGCATGCCACCATCAGCCGAAAACAACGCAGCCGCTCGCGTCGACAGACGAACCGCACGGCCACTTTCGCACTGTTCATCAGGGCCTGATGGCTGAGTCTGTTCCCACGACACGTGTCAACCTCCCGGTGTTGGCAGGAGCGTTTTCAGCAGGTCTGCAAAGGCCGTGAGCACTGTGATTGGGATCGTGTGTCCGCCACGAAATCGGCAGACGTTGACGGCAAAACCGGCCTGCTGAAGGAGCTGCAGCAGTTCTTCCGCGGCACTTTGCGGGAGGATGTCATCGTCGGATCCGTGCGAGAGCAGCACAGGGCAACCACCGTGCTGCTGAGCGAGTTCGGTCCAGCGAGCTCGATCGAGCAGTGTGCCGGAGAAAATTACGAGCAGGGCCGGGTGCAGAGGCAGTTCGAGCACCAGGCTGGTGCTGACCATAGCTCCCTGCGAAAAGCCACCAATGACCAACTGGCTGTCCTGCAGTCCCCACTCCTGCTGCATTTCACGCACGGCAACTGCCAGCTGCTCTGTGGCCTCGGTCATGCCCGGGGGACGCAGCTGGGTCAGTTGTGAGTAGTCGCGGGTTTGCTGCATCTGCATCAGCCGCGCCATGTTGATCGGCCACCAGGCTCGACCGCCAGGCATACCATATGCGGCAAGGTCCTGAGGTGCCTCGGGGAACACAAAACGCACCGCCGCGGCAAGCTCGGGAATGGTCTGCAGCAGCTGCACACCAAGACCGGCAAGGTCATCACCGGATGCTCCAAAGCCGTGGCTGAGCACCACCAGCAGGGCTGGTGGTGTGTTTGCCGGGAGCGCGTCAACGACGACGGTTTGCAGTTCGCCGAACTGACGTTCTTCGGCATTCAGGCGGGGCATGTTTAGTGAGCAGCCTTGCTGGCGGCAGCGAGGATGGCGTCGTAGTTGGGATGTTCTGCGATCTCGCTGCAGTATTCTGCATGAACCACAGTCCCGTGACCATCAATCACGAAGACCGCTCGGCAGAGACAGCGATCCAGCGGACCACCCTTGATGAGCACTCCGTAGTCTTCGCCGAATTTGGAACAGCGGTGAGCACTGAGGGCCTTGACGCGGTCGACGCCTTCAGCACCGCACCAGCGCTTCATGCCGAAGGGCAGATCCATGCTGACCACAAGGATCTCGACGTTGGGCAGAGAAGTCGCCTGATCGTTGAACTTCTTTGTTTCTGCATGGCAGACGGAGGTGTCGAGGGAGGGCACGGTGGCGATGATCCGAACCTTCCCCGCGGACGCACCCAGAGTGACCTCTTCGAGGCCGGTGCTCTGCAATGAAAACTCAGGCGCCTTTGAGCCGGCCGTCAGGGCTGCTCCGGCGAGATCCACCGGGTTACCTTTTAAGCTTACCGCACCTTTACGCAATTCCGCCATTTCCAAAACCCCTTGAGATTGAGAGTGAAGCTGTGACTATTGATTGACCACGGTCAGAGGATGACGACAGTCACCCTGAGAGAGTGTGAGCAGTTCAGGGTTTTCCGGGAGCGGTGGGTGCCTTGGCTGCCGCTGGGGCACCACCAGTCGGACCGCCAACGGTTTTGGGCTTGTAGACCATTACCAGCACCATCCCGCCAGCGGCCATAAGCAACCCGAGGAAGAACAAAGGGCCAGGCGCTTCAAACTTTTTACCGTGAGCAAAGATGGTTAAGGACGCAATGGTGTTGATGATGGGCGCACCAGCGAAGACCAGCGGAGCCACCAGCAGCGGGCCAACGGTGGGACCCATGGCAGCCACAGCATCGCGAGTGGCGAAGATGACGCACAGAGCGCCCAATGCACCGGACATGCCAGCCAGAAGTCCCCAAATGACGCTGGTGCTGTTCCAGTTCAACTTGTCAGGGAATTTGGCGGTGGGGTCGGCCTTCAGCAGCATCAGCAGGATTGTGGGCACCAGAACCGCCACAAGAAAGTAGGCTGCACCCACAAGAATGAAGGCCCGCAGATTGCTGCCAAGTCGAGAAGTAGCTTCATGGACGATCGGGACGTACACGCCCCACGACAACGCCGCACCGAAGACGAACGCAGCAATTTTGAGATTCATGAAAGGGGATTCCTGGGCCGGAGGGAAATGAGCCGTCAGCGAACTGCTGCTGGATTGTAGACGCGCGGGAGATGCTGCAAAAGTCCGGGGCAGCGAATGTTGCGGTTTCCGGAACAGGTGCACCGACTGCTGACGCAACTCGCAGATCTGCACCCATCAGAACGCAAAGGGTCTGCCGGTCGCCTCCAGCGTCTGATGGATGCCGATATTAATCAGCATGCCGATCGACGCATACGTGCACACCAGACTGCTGCCTCCGTAACTGCAGAGGGGCAAGGCGGTGCCGGTGATGGGAAGCAGCCCGACAGTCATGCCCGTGTTCAGAATCACCTGCACACCCAGCAGCACCGTGATGCCCACGGCGACCAGACGCCCCCACGGCTCGCTGCAGCTGGCCGCTATCTTCAGCCCGGCGGCAATCAACAGGCTGTAAAGCACAAGCAACAGTCCGCAGCCCGGCAACCCAAATCGCTCGCCAATCATCACAAAGATAAAGTCAGTTCTTGCCGCCGGAAGCTGCCAGGCGGAAGCGTCGTCAATCGGCGGCTCGTCCTGCAGCCAGCTCCCATTCAGCCCGCCCAGCGCCAGCACCTGTTTGGACTGATGCAGGTGAAACCCGTCTCCAGCCGGTGCCGGTCCGCCATCCTGCTGCAGAAACACGGACACCACTCGCGACCGCTGCTCAGCACTCATCTGCACCCACAGCAGCGGCAAACAGGCTGCTCCAAGGATCACAGCAGCCACCAAATGCCGCGTACGCGCTCCTGCAGCATACAGCATGCCGCCCAGTACGGGCACAAACAGCAGGGCCGTATCGAGGTCCGGCTCGCGGACGATCAGGAGCATTGGCAGAGCGGCCATACACACTGGTGCCACCAGCCCGCGGAGTGACTGTTGAGTGCGGCGGTGCATCAGCCAGGCAGCCAGCGCCAGCACAAAGGCCAGCCGCGCAGGTTCGCTGGCCTGCAGATCAAACAAACCCAGCGGAATCCAGCGCCGCGAACCATTCACGGGTGGCATGAAGAGCACGGCAGTCAGCAGCAGCAGACTGAGAAAATACACCGGCATGCTCCATGGCCGCAGCAGCCGGTATGGCACCAGCGCCGCAGTGGCCATCACAGGGAGCGCCAGGAGCAGCCAAACCATCTGCCGCTCCACCAGCTGCGTCCGACCGTACAGTTCGTCTGCCCGCACCAGTCCCAGCAGTCCCAGCAGACTGATGCAAAAGCTGACAGCAACCATCATCCATGCAACCCAACGCATGCCGGTCCGCCCTGACCCTGAAAGACCACTGGGATTATTCGCCGTCGGGTTCTTCGAGGTAGGTGTAGCCGTGCAGCGCTTCTTCGTAGAACTTGACGAACTGACCGGCCTGGACGTGATCGATGCGATTTTCGCGTACGGCGTTTTCGACGGCCACCTGCAGCTTGTTGATCAGGTCACGGCCACGGAACTGGACGTAATCGAGCACTTCGCTGACGGTTTCGCCCTTGATGATGGTGTCGAGGACCACTTCGCCGGTTTCGGAAAGGTCCACGTGCACGGCGTTGGTATCGCCAAAGAGGTTATGCAGGTCCCCAAGGATTTCCTGATAGGCGCCGATCAGGAAGATGCCAAGGTAGTACGGAGAGCCGTCGAATTCGTGGAGCATCAGGGTACGACGAACGTCGCGACGATCGATGAACGTGTCGATTTTACCATCGGAATCGCAGGTGATGTCGCTGAGCACGGCATGTCGGGTGGGGCGATGATTGAGCTGGTGAATGGGCATCACCGGGAAGAGCTGTTTGATGGCCCAGGAGTCGGGGCAGGACTGAAAGAGAGAGAAATTGCAGAAGTAGTTATCGGAGAGCAGCTTGTCGAGGCGTTCGAGTTCTTCGGGGATGAATTCCATAGCGCCGGTCAGCTGCCAGATCCGGTGACAGGTGGCGAAATAGATGTTCTCGGCAAGACATCGCTGTTCCAGCGAGAGGTAGCCGGTGTTGAAGAGGGTCATGACGGTGTCGATGGAGGTCTGGGCGTCATGATAGGTTTCGAGCGCGTTGCGCTGGGTGAGTCCGCGGTAGCTTTGATAGAGATCATGCAGGACCTGTTCGGCATCCTCGGGCGGAGAGAGTGCACTGTCGGACGTGTTTTCGGTGCCCTGCTGGGAGACGCCAAGGACTCCGAAGACAAGCACGCTGTGGAACGCGGAAATGGCGCGGCCGCTTTCGGAGATAATGTTGGGGTGTTCAACGCCGGCTTCGTCGCAGACGGTTTGCAGCGTATAGACCACGTCGCGAGCGTATTCTTCCAGCGTGTAGTTCATGCTGGATTCGAAGTTGGTTTGTGAACCATCATAGTCAACGCCCAGTCCGCCGCCGACGTCCATGTATTTGAGTCCGGCACCGCGTTTGGCCAGTTCGGTGTACACGCGGGCAGCTTCGTTGAGAGCGGCTTTGACCTGACGGATATTGGTGATCTGACTGCCGAGATGGAAGTGGAGGAGCGTGAAGCAGTCTTCCATGCCGCGACGGCGGAGTTCTTCGAGGGCTTCAAGGATTTCGTTGGCGCGGAGGCCGAATTTGGAGCGATAGCCGCCGGAGGACTGCCAGCGACCGGCGCCGCGTGCAGCCAGTTTGACGCGCATGCCAATCTGCGGGCGGACATTCAGCTTTTCGGCGTACTTCAGGATGAGTTCGAGTTCGGTGTACTTCTCGACGACGGGGATCACGTGTCGCCCGATCTTCTGTGCAAGGAGCGCCATTTCGATGAATTCGGCGTCCTTGAAGCCATTGCAGATGATGGGTGTCTGGGCTTCGGTCATGGCGACGACAGCGAGCAGTTCGGGTTTGCTGCCGGCTTCGAGTCCGAAGCCGAATTCGCGACCGTATTCAACGACTTTTTCAACCACTTCCCGCTGCTGGTTGACCTTGATGGGGTAGACGCAGGAATAGCGGCCGCGATAGCTGTGTTCGCGGATGGCATCTGAGAACGCTTTGTGGAGCACGAACAGGCGATCGCGAATGATGCCGTTGAATCGCAGCAGTACCGGCACATCAAGTCCGCGCATCTGCAGGCGTTCGACAAGTTGCCTGAGGTCCACACCCCGGGCAGGATTACGGTCCGGATGCACCATCAGGTTACCGGAGGGATTCACTGAGAAGTAGCCATTGCCCCAGCGGGGGACTTCGTAGAGTTCAGCGGCGTCGACAGTGGTCCAGTGCAGGGGCGATTCGTCGATCATTCCGGTGGCAACTTCCTGAGAAAGGGGTGCTGCAGTGAGGAACGGGAAAGGAAGACGCCCGCATCAGAACGATGCGGGCTGTCGGGAATTGTAGAGCGTTCCTGCGGTTGGACCGGCAGGAAGTTCGTTTCGCAGAGAGAAACGCGACTTTCAGGCCTTTGAGGGAACGGCGGTGCTGCCGCTGCGGCCACTGAGGAACCAGACGAGGAACGGACTGGCGATGTAGATCGAGCTGTAGGTACCGACGAGGGAACCGATGAGCAGACACCAGGCGAATCCGTGCACCCCGGAACCGCCAAACACATACAGGATAATCACGACGATGAACACCGTGACCCCGGTCATGAGCGTGCGGCCGAGGGTGGAATTGAGCGATCGATTGACGATGTCGCTGGTGACGAGCGGATTCTTGCCGCGGACTTCGCGAATACGGTCAAAGACGACGATGGTGTCGTTCAGCGAGTACCCGACGAGGGTGAGGAAGGCGGCGATCATGGACAGGTTGATGCGGAAGTCGTCGATCAGCAGGAGATCACCGATGGACGACCCGGCGAACCAGCTGGCGACAGCGAGCGAGCCGAGGGTGAAGAGCACGTCATGGGCCAGTGAAACGACGGCGGCAAGTCCGAAGACAAGGTTCTGGAAGCGGAACCAGATGTAGGCGGAGATGCCAAGAATGCTGAGCACGATGGCGATGGCAGCATTGGTGCGAGTTTCCGAAGCCACGGCGGAGGCGAACGTGTTGACTTCGTTGAAGAGCGGAGTGGCGGCCAGTTCTGAGCGAATGTTGTTCACGGCCTGGGTGAGCTGTTCGGATTTGACTTCCGGAAGCACGCGCACGACGTAGGTGCTGTATTTCTTCACGGAGCGTTCAGCGGATGTCAGCCCGGAGCCGGCGGTGCCTTCGAGTCCGAAGAGTCCGTCAGCGGGAGCGTCGAGGACTTTGGAGAGGGCCGCGTCGATCAGGTCGGTGGCGGTGCCGCTGGCGATTTCCTTATCGAATTTCAGCTCGGCTTCGACACCGCCGCGATATGGCAGGCGAGCGACTGCGGCGACTGAGTTGTCACCTTCGATGATTTCGACAGGGCGAACAGTGGTCTCTGCAAGTGAAACCATGCTGAGCTTCATATCAGCGGATTCGGCGAAGGCTTTATTGACTTTCTCGCGAACGCGGTCTTCGGCAGAGATGTCGCTGTCGCTGGCTGCGCCGTCTTCACTGTGGGTATCGGTTTCGGTGGTGCGGAGGCGGAAGTAGGTGCCCACACCTTCTTCGCTTTCGTCACCGACGCTGAGCCGTTCAAGGGAAAAGTTGTCACCGAATTCGGCTTTGAGTGCTTTGGCGACGTCTTCGGTGCGTTCGGGTTCGGTCATCTGGAACGCGACCAGTGTACCGCCGGTGAAGTCGATGTCGTAATTGCGTTCACCACGGATGAAGAAGGCGAGCAGACCTACGCCGATGCAGATCGCGGAGACGGTGAACAGCTGAGGGCGGTACTTCATAAAGTCGAAGTTCGTTTCGCCGACGGCCTGCATCATGCGAATCTGACGCAGGATCCCGACTTTTTCACCGATGTCGAACAGCAGTCGCCCGACGTACAGGGCCGTGAACATGCTGATGGCCAGACCGATGAACAGCGTCACGGCGAAGCCACGGATCTGATCGGTACCGAAGTAGAAGAGAACGACGGAGGTGAGCAGGGTTGTAATGTTGGAGTCGAAAATGGTGATGAAGGCTTTTTCGAAGCCGTTCTGGATCGCCATGCGAACGCTTGAGCCTTTGGTGAGTTCTTCACGCATGCGTTCGTAGATGAGTACGTTGGCGTCAACGGCCATACCGATGGTGAGCACAATACCGGCGATGCCCGGCAGGGTGAATGTGGCGTTGACTGCAACCATGGCGCCGATGGTCAGGATCAGGTTAAGG
>JBEIEK010000167.1:0-12543 GCA_040382995.1 Planctomycetaceae bacterium | reverse complement strand
CGGCAATCAACGTCATCCGCCACATCGGCCCGCAGACCAACGGCCTGACCACCAGCCGCCTGAATCTCAGCCACCGTGGCATGAGCTTCTGACTCTGACCGTGAGTAATTAATCACGACGCCGTAGCCGCAGGCAGCCAGTCGCACTGCGGTGGCTTTTCCAACCCCGGTAGCCCCGCCCGTGACAACTGCCGATTTTCCCGCGCTGGACATGCGGATGGCTTTCTGACGCTAAATGAGTTCCGGGAGCACGCTGCCACCATCTTCCACGAGATACTGCGGACGTCCCTGGTTGTCAGGAATCGTCGCGTCCCGTGCCGAGATGCCAAGGTGCTGGAACAAGGTCGAGTAGATATCGCCGAAGGTGACGGGACGAGCGATCGCCTCGCCGGCAATCCGATCTGTGGCCCCAATCACCTGACCGTGACGGAATGAACCGCCGGCAAGCAGCGCACAATTGACCTGCGGCCAGTGATCACGGCCCACGATGTTGCTGATTTTCGGCGTCCGGCCAAATTCGCCCCAGACGATCACGGCACAGTCGTCAGCAAGCCCCCGCTGATGCAGGTCTTCAATCAGCGCACTTAAACACTGGTCGAAAATCGGAAAGTCTTCCTTTTCTCGGTTGAAGATGGTGTTGTAGGAGCCACCATGCCAGTCCCACTTGCTGTAGTTCAGCGTGACCACTCGCACCCCTGCCTCAATCAATCGCCGAGCGGCCAGCATGCTTTGAGGAACCCGCGGAGCCCCGTTGTCGTCAATGAAGACTTTGGGGTTACCGGTTCCATACCGCGCGACCGTTGCCGGATCTTCCCTTGAAAGATCCAGCGCCTCAGCCAGTCGTGAGGAAGTGAGCAGTCCCATGGCCTGTTCGGTGAAGGCATCCATCCCCTGCATCGTCAGCGTGCTGTCCACGTCGCGCCGCAGACGATCGACACTCTGCAGGAGCGATCGTCGGTCGTGCAGACGTTCCAGCGAGACACCGTTGAGAACCATGTCGTCCCGCGTTGGCCCCAGCGGACGAAAAGCCGAATGCGCAGCGCCCAGAAACCCAGGGCCAGGTTCGTTGTACGGACCATGCGAACACTGATAACACAGGCTGACAAAAGACGGTGCCGCCTCCGTTCGCGGTCCCGCCACACGCGATACCAGCGACCCGAACTGCGGCCAGCCTCCCGATGGTTTGGGACGCCTGGGATCGCGCCCGTGAAACACCTGCTGAGCGTCGTGATCCGCCTGGTTGCCCACCAGTGAACGGATAATCGTCAGCTTGTCGCCCAGTGTTGCCAGACGCGGAAACGCTTCGCAAATCTCCATTCCCGGCACATTGGTGTGAATCGGCTTCCAGGGGCCAGCAATTTCCCGAGGTGCTTCCGGTTTCAGGTCAAACATGTCCTGATGCGGCGGCCCGCCCACCAGATAAATCATGATCACGGATTTGGCCGAACGACCGCGCCCCGCCGCGTCTTCGGCTTTCAGGATGGCCGGCAACGACCAGCCACTGCCGGCCGCGGCCCCAAGTGCTGTCAGCGTGCCGATATTAAGCAGACTGCGCCGCGAACGGCGATCGCAGAAAGCAGCGGAAGTATCCGGAAGGCCGAGCAGCTTGAGCATGGGGAGTGCTTTCTGCGTGTGGAATTGGGGGCAACTGGGGAGGGAGAGTTCGTGGGAACCGGATGGCGGGGAACTTCTGCGGAGACAACGGGTGCACACCGCGTGCAGGTAATTTCGGCTGCGGAAGGTCCGAGTGCAAGACCTGTCCGCCGGGAAATGGGGGGAATGCAGGAATTCGGCGGACTGCCCCGCGGCAAACTTTGCGGCCACGGTGAGCCTTTCAGCCCACGGTGTCGAAATCAAACCGACACCTGTGGGCAGGGACGTGATGGGACAAATGGGACGCATGAGACGCATGGGACGCATGAGACGTCTGAGTGGGCAGAGTTTTTTGTCGTTTGTCCAGCCAACACACCAACGCAGCCACTGCGTTTGACAGCTTGCACCATTCAGCGAAGAATGCGTCAGCGATCACCCGTATGGGCATTCGCGGCCGCGGCCGCGACAGCCATTCAGATAGTCACTCTGCCAGATGATAGAAGGGCAGGACGAACAGTGTGAGCTGCATGCACGCGGCAATTCCTTTTCAACATTCCCGGACCACGCCTCGCAGGCCCCCCTCCCGGCGGGCATGGTGCCGCTGCACCACTGCGGCCCTGTTCGGTCTGAGCTCCCTGCTGACAGGCTGCTCCGAAACCCGCGACGCTGATGTCGCTGCTGCAAATTCCAGCATGCTCCGACAGCCATGGTCTGAAATCATCAGCGCTGCCAGAGGCACTTTGGTGCGCATGGCGATGTGGGACGGGGATCCCGCCATCAATCGCTGGATGCAGGGCTGGGTCTCCACTGAAATCCAGCGGCTTCATGGCGTGCAGCTGGAATTCAGCGGGCTGCGAGGTCCCGAACTTGTGGCAAGGCTGCTGGCAGAACGCCAGGCCGGCCGCACTCGTGGTGACCTCGATGTGGTCTGGATCAACGGCGAAACCTTTTATCAGCTGCGACGCATCTCGGCCCTGCAGGGCCCCTTCACCCAACAACTGCCCAACCAGCAGTGGATCGACTGGAATGATCCCTTCATCTCCACCGATTTTCAGCAGCCGGTTGAGGGCTACGAATGTCCATGGGGCAGCGTGCAGTTCACATGGATTCACCACAGTGAACGCGTGCCACGCCCGCCTCAGACCCTGCAGCAGCTCACGGTGTGGATCGAGCAGCATCCGGGGCGGTTCACGTGGGACGTCAGCTTCACAGGCATGACGTTGCTTAAATCTCTGCTGCTGGAACTCAGTGGCAACAAACAGGCCTTCACCCGGCCGCTCACCGAATCGCTCTGGGCCGACGCATCGGCAAAGCTCTGGAAATGGATTCGTGACGTGCGGCCCTGGCTCTGGCGAGAGGGCCAGACGTTTCCTGAGGACGTGTCACAACTGCATGGGCTCTTCAGCAGCGGCGAAGTGGATTTCACGATGAGCGCCAACGACGGCGAGGTGGACAACAAGGTGCTGCAGGGTGTGCTGCCGGACGCTGCTCGGGGCTATGTGCCGGAATTTGGCAGCATTCGGAATTCACATTATCTGGGGATCCCGGCCGGCGCACCGAACACGCCTGGTGCACTTGTGCTGATCGATTTCCTGATCTCTCCGGCTGCTCAGCTGCAAAAAGCTCGACCTGAAGTCTGGGGTGACGGCCCGGTGCTCGCCACTCAGAAGCTGCCGCAGGACTGGCAGCAGCAGTTTGCGGGGATCCCTGGTCGCTCACGTGCCCCGGCCGCCGAAGTCCTGCGGAAACGCGCGCTGCCAGAACCCGCGGCTGAAGTCATGATGCGGCTTGTGCAGGGCTTTCGCAACGAGATTCTGGAGAGCGGTTGATTCGGAGAGCTCAGATGCGGCTGAACGGTGGCTGGAAAACAAAGCTGCGCAGCGGCTTCGGGGCCGTTGGTGGCGAACGAGCCCTCGGCTGCCTGCTGCTGCTGCTCGTGATTCTGCTGCCACTGCTCTGGATGGTTGGCTACGCGTTCCTTTGCAGCCTCGGGAATTTCGGGCTGCAGGGCACCGGCTGGACGCTTGACCACTGGTCGCTCGCGCTCACAGGCAGCCGCGTCTGGCGCAGTCTGCTCCTCAGCAGCACTCTCGCTGTGGCCTCCACGTTCCTTGCATGGCAGTCCGCTGTGTGGCTTGTGAGCCGGCGCGGGGGGCTGCGAACTGATCGGTGGCTGCAGGCCATGTGGTGCCTGCCCGTGGCGATTCCACCGGTGGTGCAGGCGTTTCTGGCAAATCTCTGCCTGAATCGAGGGGGCCTGCTGTCGCGAATTTGCTGGCAGCTGGGACTCACCAATGCTGTGACAGATTTCCCGGTGCTCGTGCAGGATCGCTTCAGCATCGGTCTGCTGCTGACCATGACGGCCGCCTCCATTCCGCTGCTGGTGCTGTTCCTGATCCGCATCTGGGGCGTTGCACGAATCGACGACTACCTGCTGACTGCCAGAGCCCTTGGTGCGTCCCCGGATTTTGCCCTGCGAAAGGTCGCAGTCCCCATGCTCCGGCGACGCTCCCGCTCGGTCCTGCTCCTCGTGCTCATCTGGAACTTCAGCGCGTGGGAACTGCCGCTGCTTCTTGGTCGCCAGTCTCCACGAATGTTCTCAGTGCTGATTCAACAAAGTGCAGGACAGTTTGTGCTGGATGAGCGTCCGCAGGCATTTGTTTGCGTGCTGCTCTACCTGGTCCTTGCTGCCGCCGCTGTGGGTGGGCTGTCCGCGGTCGCCGGGAACTTCGGACGCAGGCTGCAGGAGTCGGATCATGGCTAAGCACGGCGGGCTTGACGGGAAACCCCGGCGCCGCGGCTGGCAGACCGCCGCGCTGCTCTGCATGCTGGCTCCGCAACTGTTCCTGCTTTTGCTGTCGCTGGGGACCGGCTGGAGTTACCCGGGACTGTTGCCCGATCGGCTTGACGGGGGACCGTGGCAACTGCTGTCCGCGTTCTCCGGGCTGCTGCGAGCTGCCCTGACCGGGGCTGCTCTGAGTCTGGCTGCCGCCGTTCTGTCAACTCTGTTCGGGCTGCTGATCAGCCGCGTTCTTCGCAGTTCCAGGGGTCTCAAGCGGCGGCTTTCCGAAGCACTGCTGCTGTTGCCGTTTGTGGTCTCACCAATTGTTGCGGGGGTGTGCCTGTTCGATCTGGCCGCTCGAGTCGGGCTGGCGGGAAGCTTCACCGGTGTGCTCTGTGGCCACGTGTTTTTCGGCACCGCCACGGCCGTCGCGGTCCTTTCCCAGGCATGGAGTGATCAGGCCACACGCCAGGAACTGCTTGTTCGATCGCTGGGTGGCGGCACGCTGGCGGTCTGGCGACATGCCGTCTGGCCCCACGCACAAGGTCCCCTGCTGGTTTGCATGCTGCAGACTGCATTGCTGTCGTGGATGGATTATGGAATAGTTCTGCAGATTGGTGGCGGCAGAGTGCAGACGCTGACGCTGCGGCTATTTGCACTGATCCGCGAATCCAGCGTCAACCAGGCCGCACTCGCCGCCCTGCTGCTGCTGCTGCCGTCTCTTCCCGCCGCGATGGTGTTTGCCGCGAAATACACCGGTGGCTCAGACCGTGCCCTCAAAAAATAAATGCAAGCCCCGGTTGCAATCCGCACCGAGGCTACGCTCGCAGCGATCGGCATTTCTGTGCGTCTGTCACTCCAGATACAGCAGCTCTTTTTTGTTCAGCAGAGCGTGGCAAAGTTCGCTGAGCACGGCCTTGTCCTTCAGCAGTTCGGCAGCGGGCACCTTCCGTTCTTCGGCCAGCTGCTCCAGCCACACTGTGATGGGGGCGCGGTCGGCCGCATCCGGGATTCGACAGAATGCCTGTTGCCATGCCAGGTCCAGCCGATCCACGCCATCCGGCTGTTCCGCCAGGCGAGCAGCCCAGACATCTGCCTGGCCGTGCAGGAATTCGCTGTTGAGCAGCATCAGGGCCTGAGCCGGCACGTTTGAGCGGCTGCGACGGGCGACGGCTGAGGCGGGCTGGGGAGTGTCAAAGGTCAGCATGAATGGGTTCAGAAAATTCCGGTTGACCGCCTGATAGACACTGCGACGACCGGCGCCGTCCACCGGCCCGGATTGACCGGGGCGGCCACGCCCCTGCATAAAGGGCGTCAGATGCACGGCGACCGGAGGACCAAACATTGCGGCATCAAGCCGACCTGAAATTGCGAGGATCGAATCGCGAATCGCCTCGCTTTCCAGTCGCCTGACATTCGCACGATGCAGCAGAATATTAGCTGCATCACTTTCTGCGGCCGCCGGGTTTCGCTGACTGGACATGAGATACACGCGGGAGGTGACAAGTCTGCGTATGAGTCGTTTCAGGGACCAGCCGTCACTGCGGAATTCGTGGGCCAGATGATCCAGCAGCTGCGGATGCGAGGGAGCCTCTCCAAGCACTCCGAAGTTGTCGGAGGACGCAACAAGCCCTCGCCCGAAGAGCTGTTGCCAGACACGGTTCACCGCCACACGTGCGGGGAATGGATTGCTGTCTGCCAGCACCCTCTCGGCAAGTTCCAGACGACCACTGCCGCTGGCGTTGGCAAGCGGTGCCGCCTGATCGAGTGCTGTAAGCAGTCTGCGGCGGGCCGGCTGACCGAGATTCCGATGGTTGCCCCGCACGAAAACCCGCTCGTCTTCACCGCTGCCCTCGCACATCACCAGCACGGGATCACCCGCGACCGGCTGGGCGGCAAGTGCTCGCCAGGCTGCCAGTTGCTGCACGACGGTTGCCTGAGCATCGGCTGGCAGCAGCCCCAGCTGAAGAGCCAGCTGCGGCCATGCAGAGCCGGACTGCAGTGTCTTCGCCCAGCGTTGCAGAAAATCTGCCCCCGCAGCCTCGGAGGCCAGCTGCTGGTTAACCGGGTTCACATCTTCCGGCACATCGAATGACTGGCCCGGGTGCACCAGTCGCACTTCACGGATTGCGAACCAGCCGTCACCTTCGTCGAGGAATTCAAGGTGGCAGCGATGCCCCAGATATCGCCGCAGGTCGCCGGCAATGCGGATCCAGCGAAACTGACCGTCCGTATCGATCGACTGACGCAGGCCGCCAAACAGCAGCTCGGTAAATTCATTCATCACATAACCGTCCACTACCAGACGCACCCGCGCCTGACGGCCGGCAGCCAGAATCAGCACCTCAGAATGCTGCAGCTCCCATTCAGGCGAATGCAGCGATCCCCTGAAGCCCGGACCGTGCATGCCGGAATTGACGGCACCACTGCCGCCAGGAACACAGTCGTCCTGACGCCATGTCCAGCGTGGGGAAGCCAATGCTGGGGTAGCAACTGCGGACTGATTCTTACCTGGTGCGCTGCCGGCCAGCGAATTCGGCAGGCTGGCGGGAATCACAGTTCCCGGGTTGAGAGCCGGAATGTTATTCGCGAGTGGCGCCGGGGGTTCAGCGGGCGGCGGAACCAGCCCGTCAAAGGCCTGCCCCCAGACAAACCAGCCAGCCGGGACTCCGTGCCGCAGATCCGCCAGCACCTGCCACGGGTTGGGGCTTTCAGGTGCAGGTGGCTGAGTCTTCTGCAGGCGATCGCGAATTGAAGTCTGCCACGCTGCCAGTGTCGCAGATCGATCGGCCGTGGCACCGGCTTTGGCGAGCGCGGCAATCGGGGCCAGCGGATTGGCCGGGAGCAAACTTTCCGGAGCTGCCAGGGCGGCGCGAAGCGCGTCGCGTTGAGCGGCGGTTGCCGGGGCGGGCAACGCAGAGGAATCATCAATCGCGGCCAGCACCAATTGTTCGAGGACTTCCGGAGTCCACGCCTGCAGGCCAACGCTGATGGCAGTCTCCGCAGCCTGCTGCTGCCCCCGAATCTCAGCCAGCCGCTGTTCCTGCTGGCGACCGGCATCCAGCCATTCAATCCGCCGCCGGGAACTCTGCAGGAAACCAGCCAGAGCGTAGTAGTCTTCGGTGGAGATGGCGTCGAACTTATGGTCGTGGCACCGGGCACAGGCGATCGTCAGTCCCAGAAACGCCTTTCCAAACATATCAATCTGGTTATCGATCCGAAAAGCCTCTTCGAGGCGGACGTCCACAGGAGCATGCTTGTCTTCGCAGAGGTACCAGAAACCCGTGGCAATGATCGACTCATTCGTACCCCGCTCGGGATGCCGGCGCGGATTCGTCAGCAGGTCACCCGCAATGTGCTCACGCACAAACTGATCATACGGAACATCAGCATTCAGTGCCCGAATTACGTAGTCTCTGTACTGCCATGCGTGGGGCAGGGGAAAATCGAATTCATGTCCGAGGGTTTCCGCATACCGCACCAGATCCAGCCAGTGCCGGCCCCAGCGTTCACCGAAATGTGGAGAGGCGAGCAGCTGATCTGCCAGCGCGGCCACTGCTTCCGGAAGCGGTCTGGGATCCGCAAGGAACTGCTGTTGCTGCTGAATGGTGGGTGGCAGCCCCACGATGTCGAGGTACAGCCGCCGCAGGATCACTCGCCGTTCTGCATCTGGTGCCGGTGTCAGTCCTGCAGATTCCAGCGGCTGCAGGATGAAACGGTCGATCTCTGTATAAGGCCATGACGCTGCCTGAACCGCGGGCACGGAGGGGCGTTCCAGCGGACGCCAGGCCCAGTGGGCCGCCATTCGCTCCCGCAGTGGAAACGCAGGTCTGCCTGGGCGACCAGGAGGGGGGGCGGGGCTGGATTCTTCCGCCGGCCAGCGGGCGCCGTCACGGATCCACTTCACCAGAATCTCAATCTCTTCGTCCGGAAGCTTGTCCCGCGGAGGCATCTGAAAGGTTTCGTACCGCACCGCCTGAATGATCAGACTGCGGTCCGGATCACCCGGTACCACCGCCGCGCCGCTTTCGCCACCGGTAAGCATCGCAGAACGCGATGTCAGTCGCAGATCGCCTTCAATGTCCGCCTGATCCCCATGACATTCAAAACAGCGCGTCTCCAGCAATGGGAGCACCTTTGTGCGGAAGAACTCTGCCTGCTCAGCAGTCGGTTCGTCCGCGGCACACACGGGCAGACTGAGACCAGCACAAACCAACACCAGCCGGATTAGAAATCTCATGGATACTCTGCCGGTTACATGGGAAAAAGAAAACCAGGGGGTGGGCTGAATTCGGGAGTCTTCGGCGAAGACCCGCAGATCCCGCTCAGCCGCCGCTGTGGCCATTATATATCGTATCACCCCCCGGTTGTCCCCTGCCAATCGCCCAAAGCCCGTGCCAAATTCCAAACCCGGGCAGCCAGATTCTCAGCGAATTCCCAGAATCGGTCGAATCAGCAGCCACGTGCCGGCCGTCAGCAGTGGTACCCCCGCAAGGTTCAGCAGAAATCCGCGACGCGCCATTTCCCGGGCCGGGATGCGACCGGTGCTGAACACGATCGCATTCGGCGGTGTTCCCACCGGCAGCATAAAGCCGGCACTGGCCGCCAGCGTCGCAGGAATGAACAGCATCCGCGGGTCCAGCTGCAGGGGAGCGGCCAGCGCCAGCAACGCCGGCAGAATGGCATTCACCGTCGCCACGTTACTTGTGAGTTCCGTCAGCATCACCAGAATCAGGCAGATCATGGCGACGGCCAGCCAGGGCGGCTGAGCACTCAGGGGGCCCTGCAGAACACTTGCCAGCCACGTCGCCAGTCCCGTGCTTTCAAACGCCGACGCCAGTGCAAAGCCGCCCCCAAACAGCAGAATCATGTCCCATGGAAGCTTCACCGCCGTTTCCCAGTTCATCAAGGGTTCTGATCGCTGTCGGCCTGTCCCCGTGCCTGAGGGGAGCACAAACATGAGCACGGCCATCAGTACTGCCACAGTGGCGTCCGAGATCGCTCCCCGGGCAGACAGCGTCTGCTGCAAGGCCGGCTCCCCCAGACACCACGCCGCGCAGGCCGCATACCACTTCTGCCAGCCCGTAAATAACTGCAAATCGCCAATCACCAGCGGTTCACGGAAGACCCACAACAACGCCGTGCCCCCAAAGATCAGCAGCATCCGTCGTTCGGCCGGTGACATCGGTCCCAAACCTCGCATCCGCGCCGCCAGCTCCGCACCCAGCCTCGCGTCCGCCACACCCGCCGATGGCAATCTCCACGTCAGCGAAAACAGAACCACCACCAGATAGGCCAGAGCGATCGGACCACAGGCCAGAAACCAATCCGAAAAATACACATCGGGAGCGTCCGGAAGCTGCTGCCTGTAAATTCCGATCGCCACACTGTTCGTGGGACTGCCCACCGGTGTTGCCATGCCGCCAAGGGTCGACCCCCACGCCAGGACCAGCAGCAAAGGCACCGCCAGCGGCTGCCCCGGACGTTCAGTCGTGGACTCGGTTCCATCTCCTTCGTCCAGCACCTTCAGCAGCGCTGTGACGATCGGCAGCATCAGCATCGTGGTCGCCGTATTGCTGATCCACATCGATAATCCAAACGTCGCACAGCCAAAGCCTGTCACCAGCCGCCGCGGGCGCACCCCAATCAGACGCACAATCGTCAACGCCAGCCGACGATGCAACTGCCAGCGCTCAATCCCCAAAGCAATCAGCATGCCCCCCATATACAGGAACAAACTGTCTTCCATAAACGCCCGCGCGGTGTCCTTCGCTGACTGAATCCCCAGCAGCGGAAACAAGGCCACCGGCAACAAACTGGTGGCCGCCATGGGAATCGCCTGAGTGATCCAGAGGCCAGCCATTAACACGGCAGCAGCCGTCAGACGATGCGCCTCAGGGCTCATCCCCGCCGGCCTCGGGACCAGCCAGAAACAGACACTCAGCAACACAATGCCCGCCAACACAGGCAGTCGCACTGGCTGGCCCGTTCCGGATTCGATATCGAGAGATTCAGGGAGTGTCATAGGGCCAGCCTTCAGTCGAGAGGATGGGTGAGCAGGAAAACGAGTGATATTCAAAGAACCGGTGGATGTACTTGGAAAATGCGATGCCTGACAGGGCAGGTTGTTCAGAAAAATGAACGATCGGATCATGCCTCCGTCAACAACCCTGAACAGATTCCGCCGCCCCTCGACGGTCCGACAGCGGCTTCCGGAAACCGAATATCGGGCAATTGTTGGGGAAACGCAACATCGGCGAACCATTGGCAGGTACTGGGGCAAACGTGCAGTTCGGGATTTCTTCGGTCCGGCAGAACTTTTGCATACCGCAGGTCGCCTCTTTTCCAGCATGCCCTGCCATGGCCATTCACACCTCAGGACAGGGCTGCGACGAAAAAAAATCTCGAAGCTTCGCGATTTCCCCAGAAAAGGCTCCACACCGTGACACGTCAGCTCGCTGCCGTCCTCCAATCCATCCGCAACAAACTGGTGGGCACCAAAATCCCGCGACTGGTGCGTGGGCGCCGTGCGTCCCGCAATGGCCACACTGAACTGCTGGAACGGCGTCTGCTGCTGGTCGGCGATATCTCTGGCCGGGTCTACGACGACGTCAATCGCAACAACACCAACGACGCCGGTGATCGCAGCCTGCCCGGCTGGACCGTATTCGTCGACGCAAATACCGACGGCAGCCTCAGCCCAGGCGAAGCCTTTACCACCACAGACGCGCAGGGAAAGTATCTGATCACTGGGATCCTTGCCGGCACCCGCCGCGTGATGACGATTGTTCAGCCGGGTTTCAACCCGCCACCCGGACTCACCGCCAGTCGCACAGTGAACGTACGGGATCGTCGCGAAGTCAAAGCTGACTTCCCCATGATCACCGCTCCGATCACCACAGGCCAGATTGTTGGCACAATCTTCGATGACCCCAACGAAAACGGCATCAAGGACCCCACTGAAGGTGGCATTTCCGGCTGGACTGTGTTCGCTGACCTGAACAGCGATGGAGTGCTTTCTGCCGGTGAACCTTCCGCAATTGCCGATGCCGACGGCGATTACGTCATCGCCGGTGTCCCGGCCGGTTCCATCCGTGTGCAGGAAGTTCCCGTGGGCGCTTACCGCGCAACGGCCGGTGGTCTCTTTCCACTGCTCAATGCCCGCGAATTCCGAACAGTTGCTGTCACAGCCGGTGGCTCGGTCCGCGCCGACTTTGGCAACTGGATTCCCCAGGTCGGCACCATTCAGGGTATCGCATGGAACGACGCCAACGGCGACGGTCTTCGCGGTGTCGGCGAAGTACCACTGACCGCCCAGAGTGTCTGGGTCGATCTGAATGCCAACGGTGTTCCGGACGCAGACGAACCCATCCGCACCACCGACGCCAGCGGCAGCTATTCCTTCGTCAACATTCGGGCCGGCGTCCACGCTGTCACTCAGACCGTGCCCGCCGGATTTATCACCACTGAGGGACGCCCGGCCGCCGTGCAGACGATTGTGGTCCGCAACGGAGTCCACAACGTCGACTTTTACAATCTGCAACCCCTCACCGGCAGCCTCTCCGGAACACTCTGGAACGATGCCGATGGCAATGGACTGTTCGCCGCTGCCGAAACACCGCTCGCTGGCTGGACCGTATTTCTCGATGCCAACAACAACGGCCTGCTCGACCCGCTCGAGCCACAACAGCAAACTGCGGCTGACGGCACTTATGCCTTCAACCCGCTGCCCTATGGCAGCAAAACGGTCCGAGTCGTCACCCAAACCAACTGGAGCGTCACAAGCCCATCCGTCGGCTTCAATTCCTTCCGCCTGCTTAATGGCGAAAATCGCACAGGCGTCAGCTTCGGCCTGCGTGAACGAGTGGGAACCATTCGCGGAATCGTCTGGAATGACACCAACGGCGATGGCCTGCAGTCCGCTACCGAAGGCCCCCACAGCGGCGTCCAGGTCTTTATCGACACAAATAGCGATGGACTGCCCGGAACCGATGAACCCACCACAGTCTCAGCTGCCGACGGATCCTGGGAATTTCTCAAAGTCCCGGCCGGCAGCCAGAAAGTTGTCGAAATCCTTCCCGCTGGCTGGATTCCTGCCATCGGACGTCCGCACACGGTCAACACCACCGTAAACATCGGCGGCATCAACACGATTGCCTTTTACAATCT
>JBEIEK010000166.1:0-12557 GCA_040382995.1 Planctomycetaceae bacterium | reverse complement strand
GTCAGTGGTCAGTTGTTTCCTGCCTGTCTCTCCCGCCTTTCTCATTTCTCCTGCCTTTCCGAATCCTTTCATTGCCTCCATCGAGGTTTCATCATGCCGCGTTTGGCGATTGCCGTGTGTTGTTACGCCGGCATTTTTACGTTTTCGTTCCTCTGCGCTCTGCTGCTGCGGTTCGATCTGGATCCGCGGCAGATACTCGAACGCATGCTGGGTGTGGAAGCGGTGATGCCCATCGGGCTGACCACGCGGGAAGCGTTTGAATTTGAGCAGAAGCAGTACGCGGTTGGTGTCTTTCTGGATGGCCTCGCACTGGTTGTGCTGCTGAAGGTCGGAATTGTGCTGTTTTCGCGCGAGTGGCGCAGGCAGCTGCGGTATTCCACGATTCACGACATGGCATGGTCTGCGGCCGTGTGCTGTGTGAGCGGCACTCTTCTGGCAGCCCTGCAGCAGGCACCGGAGACGTTTCCGGAAATTCCGCGGGGAGTGATCTTCATCGATACGGTGCTCTCAGCCGCAACACTCGCCGCCGCCCGCATCGCCGCCAATTCGCTGCGAATGCTGCGGCATCGATTTCGGAATCCGGAAGCGGTGCGGACGCTGATCTATGCGAACAGCAATGAAGCCCACGCGCTGTTGACGTCGCTCCAGTCAGCGGGGTCGTCCCTGCGCGTTGTCGGGCTGGTGTCCCCCAAGGCCGGTGCCCGCGCGGAACTTGTTGCTGGTGTGCCCATCCTGGATGCTTCAGCAGGCATCGAAAAACTGCTCCGCCGCACCGCCGCCCAGATGATCCTGCTGCCTTCCAGCCTCCCGGGAAAGACAATTCGGGAAATCAGTGATGTCTGTCGCCAGCAGGGCGTGGACGCGCACGTCGTTCCCCGCGTGGATGACATTCCGGGTGGTCGCTTCCAGCTGCGAATGCGCGAAGTCACCATCGACGACCTGCTCCGCCGCGACCCCAACAGACTGGATCTCGAAGGCATTCGCGAAACCCTGGAAGGTCGAGTCGTGCTGGTGACGGGGGCGGCCGGCAGTATTGGTTCGGAAGTCTGTCGCCAGCTGCTGCGGTTTGGGCCGCGACGGATTGTGATGCTGGACCAGTCCGAGTTCGCCATCTTCCAGCTGGAACAGGAATTCCAGCAGCTTCGGGAAGCGGGGGAGCATGGTGGGACGAACATGGAATTTGTGATCGAGGACGTCACGGACGAGGCGGCGATGCTGCGAGTGTTCATGCAGCACCGGCCGATTGTGGTGTTCCACGCGGCCGCCTACAAACACGTTCCGCTGATGGAATGCAACCCTCAGGCGGCCGTCCGCAACAACGTGCTTGGCACTCGCGTCGTCGTGGATCTCGCCGATCGATTTCATGTGGAACGCTTTGTGATGATTTCCACGGACAAAGCTGTCAGGCCCACGAATATCATGGGGGCCACCAAGCTGATTGCTGAGGAATACCTTGCAGCAGTGGCACAGCGATCCCGCACGCGTTTCATCACCGTTCGCTTTGGAAACGTGCTCAATTCCGCCGGCAGCGTGGTGCCCACATTTCGCAGACAGATCGAGGAGGGTGGACCGGTGACCGTCACCGATCCCCGCATGCAGCGTTACTTCATGACCATTCCGGAAGCCGTACAGCTGGTGCTGCAGTCGGGCGCCATTGGCGAAGGTGGTGATGTGCTGATCCTGGACATGGGCGAGCCGGTGCGGATTGTGGAACTGGCGAAGGACATGATCAGGCTTTCGGGCCAGCGTTACCCGGAAGACATCGACATTGTGTTCACGGGCCTGCGACCCGGAGAAAAGCTTTACGAAGAGCTGTTCTATGAAACGGAGCAGCACGCTGTCCGTGTGCACGAAAAAATCTTTCGTGCCCCGCGCGGTCGATTGCCCGCTGAAGGCTCGTCAGAACGCGACCTGGCGCTGTTGAAAAAACACATCTACGGCAGCCGTGAAGAACTTCGCGAAGTGCTCTGGCAGATCACGGCGCGCATCGTCGAGCAAAGTTCCGGCGTGGAAGAACGCACCCGCCGCGCTGCCTGATGGAACGGGAATCATTCCAGAAACAACGCCCGCTCCTCGGCGGACGGCAGTCGACACTGTGCGTGCTTTCCAAAGAGCCGATAGCGGACTTTGCCAACCAGCACATAGCCGAGATCACGCAGTGGGAACGGAATGATCCAAAGCATTCCGGCAAGAAGTCGCCATGGGCCGCCCATTGCCCAGAGAATCCGACAGACGGCAGCGCTGCGGATCCATGCGTGGTCGTGTGTGAGCAGCACAACGGTGGAGAGTTGCTGCCAGCGATCCGGCGGGAGCAGTTTGCGGGCGGTCTGCCCCTGCAGCGGTGAAAATCGCAGCTGGCGTCGGCGATCACGCTGGATCACCCAGTCGATGAAGTGATTGCAGAACCCGCAGACACCGTCGAAGAACACGATGCCTTCCCAGTTCGTGTCTGCAGCGGCAGTGGTTGAAGGCTGTTGTGGTGGCGAGCTGACGAGGGTACCTGGGTTCACGGCAGCATTCCAAAAAAAGAAAACGACAGGAAGATTCCTGTCGTTTTCGGGAACGATCGGACTGCCCGTCGTGGGGCAGGAATCAGTCCTGGTAGTCCACTTCGATGTAACCCTTCTTCACGCGAACGTCAACCGCGTACTTACCGTAGTCGTAACGGATGCGGTCGCCGTTTTTGCTGCAGGTCACAACTTCGCAACCGCAGGGCACGCAGATCTTGATGTAGACGCATGGCGGGGCGCAGCAGCTGTCGTGGCAGGCGCAGGGATCTTTCACGGCGATGATCTTCGGCGAGGCACAGGGTGCCATTTCGTCGAGGTCCTTGTACTTCACGTTGCAGTACAATTCAACGGCGGGGTGTTCAACCGGCGCTGGTGCGGCCTGAGGAGCCGGTTCGACAACCGGGGCCGGGGCAGCTTCCTGAGCAAACAGATTGCTGCAGGAGAATGTGAGGCAGGCAACTGCCAGCAAAGCCAACTTTTTCATGATCAACCTTTCCAAATCCAAAACTTCGGGTGAAACAGCCTTCAGGCACCACAGGACGCTGACTGATCGCTGAATCGACAGTCTGCGAAAAGCATTCCCCACCGGATCCCTGGTGTCAAAATCCTGTTGAACAAATAGGTGTTTTTTCAGACACACCCTTCAGATCCTACGCTTTGGGGCAGGAAAGAAAAGGGCGGTGTCTACGGGTTTTTATTGCTCTGGGAAATTTAGAGGATTCGGGGATTTTTGTCAAGAGAGCTTTACATGCGTTTGGCGGGACGAAGAACGCTGATGGGTAAAGTTGCTATGTCGAAGCCCATGATGACGTGCCGCGAAGAAGTTTGTCCGCTGCAGGTGAAACCGACTCGAATCGCCCCTGTTGCCACCGGAAGTGAAGGCCATCAGGGGCTGAAGGCCGCAACCGCGACGCGTTTGATCATCCCGTGGTCCAGCGCCCTCAACCTGCGGCACCATGAATAACAGCGTCGCCCGCGAATTGACGTTCATTCGTGATCCCGCATCCTGTGGCTACTGCTCTTTCAGTCGAAACTTCGGAGACTGGCTCAGGAATGAGCGGGGGTTGTCAAGGGTGACGCGGTCGATGAGCTCCAGCGAGTGGCCGCGGCGGCGGAGTTCCAGTCGGGCTTTGGGGACGGCGAGCGGATCGCTGCAGCCCCAGTCGCCTGCGGAATTCATCCAGATGCGTTCAGCACCGTACATTTCAATCACATCAGCAGCCCGCTGAGGTGTCATCTTGGTATCGGGATAGAGCGTCATTCCGGCCCAGAAACCGCGATCGAGCACTTCGGCCACGGTGTGCTCTTCTACATGATCAATCAGAATGCGTTCCGGAGGCACGCTGCTGGCGCGGAGGGCATCCATGATCAGGCGGGTGCCCTTAAGTTTATCTTCAAGGTGCGGGGTATGGACCAGGATCAGCTGGTTGTGGGTTTCGGCCAGAGCAATTTGTTCTTCAAGGATGGTCAGTTCGTTGCGGGTGTTTTTGTTGAGCCCGATTTCACCGATTCCCAGCACGGTGTCGCATTTGAGAAATTCGGGGATGATGGCGATGACGTCTCGTGCGAAGGCGGGGTCATCGGCTTCCTTGGGATTGATGCACAGCCACGTGAAGTGCTGGATGCCAAAGAGTGCGGCACGTCGTGGTTCGTACTCGGTGAGCTGCCGGAAGTAGTCGAAGAAGCCCTGGGCCGAGGAGCGATCGAAGCCGGCCCAGAAGGCGGGTTCGGTGATGGCGATGCAGCCCGACAGTGCCATCCGCTGATAGTCGTCGGTGGTTCGCGAAACCATGTGGATGTGCGGGTCGATGTATTTCATGGGGTGGTTCCTTCGCTGAGTTTCACAGCACCGAGTGCGCCCTTCATGCCATGGGCGGACTGGGGCAGTTCGGTGTTGTGGTCGCTGAGGAGGTGCAGGATGCGGGCGGTGCGGTGTGGCTGGTCGTCCGCGAGCACAGTCAGGGCCTGTCGCAGGGCCAGTTCGCGGAAATCCGGCTCGCCGGCATCACTGCTGCGATCCAGCCGATCAAGGAAGGCAGCAACGTCCAGCAGTCTGGCGCGGTGTTCAGGGAAGTACTGCTGGATCACCTGCTGCCGTGTGAGCGGACACGTGGTGGAAACTGGTTTCATAGGTTCAGAGCCTTTTGGGAAAGCAGCCATTCGCCATTCGCTGTTTGCCATTCACACTCAGATGGTGATTTTTCGATTGCGGCTGGTGACGTTCCACCATTCGGTGACACGTCCGTTGTCGATGATCGCGACCTTATCATAGAGTGCACTGGTGGGACAGACGTGAACGGGCATGGCGAGGAGCACGTCGCCGGGGGTGTAGCGTTGGGCAAGTGGTGTGACGAGCACCATGTGTTCTTCGCTGTGGATGTCCTGGATGGCATCCGGGAGTTCGGGGAAGAAGGCACGGTGACCTTTGGGGGGATCGGCTGCGACTGCTTTGTTGCCGAGGTCGACGGTGAGTCGATCGGGTGCGGGTCGGCTGACGACGCGGGTCACGAGTGCAGCGGCGGGGGCGAAGGGCAGGTCAGGGAAGTGCAGTCCGTATCCGGAATCGCTGAGCACGGATGTTCCAGGGCAGGTTTCGATGCCGGGATCGGTCATGGCGGCGTAGCAGGGAAACGTGGGGGTGCCACCGCAGGCGAGAGCCGGGACGGCGGACCCGAGCGATTCGACGGCGGCCTTGAGTGCGAGGACTCGGGGCCACTGAGCGGCCACGGCGGTGCTGCGGTCAGCGCGGTTTTCCTGTCGCTGATGTCCGTCATATACCTGGAAGCCAGCCTGGACGAGTCCCGGGAGTGAGCGGATGGAGTGATAGAGGTGTGGTGCGGCCGGCGTTTCGGGGGTGATTCCGGTGCGATCCATCCCGATATTCACATCCAGCATGACTCCGATTGTCACGCCGGCGGCGGCAGCGGCAGCGGAGAGTGCTTTGAGTGGGACTTCGTGGTCGCAGGTGCATTTGAACTGGCAGCCGGGGAAGGTTTGCGCGAGTGTGACGAGTCGCTGGATGTTGGGTCCAACGGGGTTGTAGGCAAGGAGCACATCGGTGGCGCCGGCGGCCGCACACATTTCGGATTCGGCGATGGTGGCGGCTTTGTGCTTAACAACGCCGCGCTGGACCCAGAGCCGGATGATGTCGGCCATTTTGTGAGTTTTGCAGTGTGGCCGAAGGCGTTCGGGGCTGCGGGCGACGGTGAGCATGGAGTCGAGGTTATTGAGCAGTCGATCGCGAAAGATGACGTAGGCGGGGCTGTTGAGTTGGGCGAGTTCTTCGGGGCGGATGGTGGGCAGAGTCAGCGACATGCGCGGGTTCCTGGGACGGCTGGTTGGCGAGGGGTGTTTGATTGACGGCTGGATTTGCCGGGGGGCGGGCCTTTGCGGGCGGCGGTGGATTGTAAGCGTTGGACGCGGAACAATCACGTGTGGAAAGGGCAGGAAAATGCCGTGGATTGCCCTGGGATGGTGAAACGCCATTAAGAACACCTGCGGTTCGTCGATTCCAGCTTTTATCTCACGCAAGGGCGTCAGGGCGCAAAGATGAAATGCTGGCAAAGTGAACATCAGACTTTCCTCAGTCCTTCCTTTGCGTCTTTGCGCCTTTGCGTGAGACCAGCAGTCCCTGCCACGACCGATCGGGGGAGAGCTGTGAACTGGCAGGCAGAACTGAAATCCCCCAATTTGCTGCCGAATCCGTGAATTTTCCCTCTTGAAGTGGCCTCCAGCCCTGCTCCTGATACCATTCGGCCCCAACAGCGGCCACTCCCTTTCCATCACCCGGCCGCAGGCATCGACCAGCAGGAGAATTTCTTCGTGGGCGCATCAGTTGTACTGGCATACAGTGGCGGTCTGGACACTTCGGTACTCGTCGGTTGGCTTCAGGACGAAGGCTACGACGTGCACTGTTTGTACGTTGATCTGGGCCAGCCCTGTGAAGACCGTGCGGCCATCATGAAAAAGGCCCGCGACATTGGCGCGAAGTCAGCTGAGATCGTGGATGTCCGCGAAGAGCTGTGTCGGGACTTTGCCTTCCCCGTGCTGCAGTGGCAGGCGCGGTACGAGAACATTTATCTGATGGGCACCAGCATCGCCAGGCCACTCATTGCCAAAGCCTGTCTGCAGCGGGCTCGCGAAGTCGGTGCCGTCGCGTTTGCTCACGGGGCCACCGGCAAAGGCAACGACCAGTGCCGCTTTCAGCTGGCCGCCGAAGCCCTGGAACCCGCCGTGCGAATCATTGCCCCGTGGCGCATGGCGCGCTTCCGCGATACCTTCCCCGGCCGCACGGAAATGCTGGATTACTGCGAACGCAAAAACATCCCCGTCAAAGCCACCTCCAAAAAGCCCTATTCCAGCGACGAAAACTGCCTGCACATCAGCTACGAAGCCGGGGACCTGGAAGATCCCACAGTGGATGGCCAGAAGATCATCGACTTCGGCATGACCGTCGCTCCGCAGCAGGCTCCCGACCACGAAGAAGTTGTCAGCATTACCTTCGAAAGTGGTGTACCCGTCGCCGTCAACGGCAAATCACTCTCCGCAGCCGCACTGGTTGAAGAACTGAACACGATTGGTGGCCGCAATGGCTGTGGACGCATTGATATCGTCGAAAACCGCTTCGTCGGTATGAAAAGCCGCGGCGTCTACGAAGCTCCTGGCATGACGCTGCTGTACGCCGCCCACCAGGGCCTCGAACAGCTCACACTCGACCGCGACCTCACCCACCTCCGCGATACGCTCAGCCCACAGGTCGCCGAAATGGTGTACTACGGGTTCTGGTACTGCGCGAAAATGGATGCCCTGATGGCCTTCATCCGCGAAACTCAGAGGCCCGTCACCGGCGAAGTGCAGCTCACACTTTACAAAGGCAATGTCCGCGTCAGCAGCCGCAAATCGCCCTACAGCCTTTACAAGGCCGACATCGCCAGCATGGAAAAAGGCGGCACCTACGACCAAACCGACGCCGAAGGTTTCCTGCGGATCATGGGACTGCCCGTCCGCGTCCAGGGCGCGGTACGTCCCAGAAGTTACTGAACAAACGTTGCTGAAGCGTGGAGTACGGCGTATGGCAGTGGCGGTTGTCCCCTCACCCCCGGCCCCGCTCCCCTGCCGGGGAAGAGGGGTGTGTGGTTTGCTCGCATGGATTGCCGTGCTGCTGCTCGGTGGATTCCAGCCTGCCACAGCGGCACCTCCTGCACCCACGGCCGCTCCACGAAACTTTGTGTTCATCCTGATCGATGATCTCGGCTGGGCCGATCTCAGCTGCAGTGGCAGCACCTTCCACGAAACACCGCAGCTCGACAAAATGGCCGCCTCCGGGCTGCGGTTTACTCACGCACTGGCCGCCTGCCCGGTCTGTTCGCCCACACGTGCCAGCATTCTCACGGGGCGACATCCGGTGCGAGTCGGCATCACGGACTGGATTCCCGGCAACCGACCCGAAGCGGACAGTCGCCACCGCTTCCTGCACGTCACCGACCGCGACTCACTTGCACTCGAAGAAACCACCCTCGCCGAAGTGCTGCGTGCTGCCGGCTACCAGACCTTTTTTGCAGGCAAGTGGCATCTTGGTTCTCAGGGCGCACTGCCCACGGACCAGGGATTCGATGTGAACCTTGGCGGTGCCGCCTACGGACAGCCACCGGCCGGCTATTTCGCGCCCTGGAAAAACCCGTTTCTCAGGGAACGCCGCGACGGTGAGTACCTCACTGAACGACTCACCGAAGAATGCACCAGCTTTCTGCAGACGCGCGACCGCAACCGCCCGTTCCTGCTGTTCCTTGCACACTATGATGTGCACACCCCCATTCACGCCGCTCCAGGGCACATCGAACGGTTCCGACAAAAACGTGAATCGCTCGATGCCGCTCCGCAGCCCATCACTGAACGTCGCGGGCTCTCCACCGCCCGCCAGGACAATGCCCAGTACGCCTCCATGGTGGCCGCAATCGACGAAAGCGTGGGCCGCATCATGGACGAACTGCAGGCTCAGGGACTGCTCAAATCAACCACAGTGGTGTTCACGTCCGACAATGGTGGACTGTGCACGCTGAAACGGCCCGGACCCACCAGCAACCTGCCGCTGCGTTCCGGCAAAGGCTGGCTCTACGAAGGCGGCATTCGCGTGCCCCTGATCGTGGCTTCACCGGACATTACGACACCCGGACGCGTCTGCAGCGACCCGGTGCTCAGCACGGATTACTTTCCGACGTTCCTTGAACTCGCCGGCCTGCCCGCTCGAACCGACCTGGCCGTGGATGGTCAAAGCTTCGCAGCGGCGCTCAAAAACCAAACGCTCCCCCAGCAGCGACCGCTCGCATGGCATTATCCGCACTACCATGGTTCCGAGTGGACCCCCGGGGCTGCGTTCCGGGACGGCGACTGGAAGCTGATTGAGTTTTATGAAGACGGCGACGCAGAATTGTATCATCTGGGCCGCGACCCTGGCGAACAGCAAAATCTCGCTGCCACCGAACCGGAACAGCTGCAGAAGATGCAAGCGGCGCTCGCTGCGTGGCAGAAGTCCATCGGCGCCGTGATGCCCGAAGAAAACCCGAATTGGCAGCGACCGTGAATCGCCCCGCCGCCGTCTCCGACCTCTCCACCACCATGCCACGCGCCGGACTTGTGCTGGGCTGGCTGGCGGCGTTGATCGTCTGTGGCTGGCTGGAAGGTGTGCGGATCCTGCAACTTGCCGAAACCCCGGCTGGGCCACTGGCGTGGTTTGCCACATGGAACCACGACACATCTCTGCCACTGCTGGTCCTTGTCGCTCTGCCACCGCTGCTGCTGATCTCCCGCCGCAGTTCTTCACGAACCGGAACCGGGGCACGGGCAGCAGCACAATCAGAGTCTGCGCAGCCGCGGCCTAAACTCCCAACACTGCTTGTCGGGCTGCTGGCTTTGATCGCAAATGCTTCGATTGGTTTTCGCAGCATCGAGGTCCCCGCCACGGGGCCGCTGCCCTCCCGCGAAAGCTCGACCGTGGCCTTCCACAGCCTGCCTCCGGCTTATCACGACGAATTCAGCTACCTGCTGCAGGCCCGCAGCTTTCTGGCCGGTCGCGTTTCCTGGCCTGCGATGACTGTCGGTGGCGACGCCTTTCATCAGATTCACGTGCTCAATCGCCCGGTGACGGCCAGTCGCTATTTTCCATGGACGGGCGCGTGGATGGCTCCGTTCCTTGCTGTCGGCATGCCGGTGCTTGGACACTGGTTCGCAGGTGCCCTCGCAGCCGCCGTGTTTCACCGCGTGCTGCAGCGACTGGTGCCCGCAGGAGTGGCTTTCAGCGGCGGACTGTTGCTGGCGGCAAGTCCGGGACTGGCCGTCTTCAGCAACCTGCTGCTGGCACATCACCCCACGCTGCTGGCACTCGCCGTGTTTTTGTATGCCTTCCAGAATCTGCAGATCACCGGCCGCAGGGGCTGGGCCTGGCTGGCTGGTACGGCGCTCACCTGCGGCATGCTTGGCCGCCCGATGACGGCAGCCGGCTTTGCGGCTCCGTTCGGACTTTGGCTGCTGATCGACTGGCTTCACAGGTTTCTGCACAGCAATCCTCACGACCGCCGCAGCTGCCTGCGACAGATTCTGTTCACAGCTGCCGGTTTTGCGATTCCTCTGGCTGTCGGCTTTCTTGTGCTCGCCCTGTTAAATCTGCGGATCACCGGTCACTGGAATGAGTCTCCCTATCAGTTGTATACGGACACCTGGACGCCTCGGCATCGCTTTGGATTTCAAAATGCCCTGCAGCCAGCACAGCCTGAAAATGTTTTGGCGCGTTATGACGCGTGGGCAGAGAATCTGACACCGCGGCGTGCATTGCAGAATGTGCATCACCGTCTGCTGGCAAGTTCTCAGTGGACACTGGGGCTGGCTGCTCTGCTGGCCCTGCTGCCCGCCTCCTGCGGACTGCTGCTGCGGCGTGAACCATCACCCGGACGCACCCTGCTGCGGCTGATTGCGGCGTCCGTGGTCAGCCTGCATCTGGTGCATGTGCCGTATTGGTATGATGGCATTCTGCACTGGCACTATGTCTTTGAGACGGCTCCGCTGCTGCTGCTGCTGGCGGCTGCCGGGCTTGATGCATGGCAGCGCGGCCTGCAAAGGTTCTGCGGGGCTCGACTGGCTCGACGCTGGCTGCTGGCCCTGCTGCTCTCCGCACTGGCCCCCGCCTGGATTGACTCCGATGTGTTCTGGGGGCCGTCGCGAGTTTCGCTGGCCGTTTCGGAACAGGCATGGTCGCGGGGCAGAATGGAAGCCTTTCAGCGGACAGCCAAAGCCGTTTCCGGAGGTCGACCGTGCCTGATCCTTGTGGATGAGCGGAATGGGGACCAGCAGCTGAGCTATGTTGTCAATCCCCCGGACTACAGCGGACCGGTGCTTGTCGCTCGTCTGCCGAAGACAGTCCCTGAACTGGCTGAACTGCAGCAGCACTTTCGGGATCGCACGGCGTGGATCTTTCAGCCCGAGACATTCCGGTTTACGCGAGGATTCCCTGCAGGATCTGACCTTCGTTCGTCGGACCGATAAGGCGATTTTCAAGTCCCTGATAGAGATAGCTGAAGCGATAGGGGTCAAGTCCGAGCAGATGCAGGATGGTGGCCTGGAGATCGCGAACGGTGACCGGGTGTTCGATCGGGTAGTAGCCGAATTCGTCAGTCTGGCCCCACGCAAGTCCACCGCGAATTCCGCCTCCGGCCATCCAGATGGTGAAAGCATGAGGATGGTGATCGCGACCGACGAAGCCCTTTTTCAGTTCCGTGCGGACGTTGTTCTGCATCATCGGCGTGCGGCCGAATTCGCCACCCCAGACGATGAGTGTTTCGTCGAGGAGTCCGCGCTGTTCAAGATCTGTGATGAGTGCCGTCATGGCGCGGTCAGCGGCCTGGCACTTGATCGGGAGCGTTTCGTCGATGCTTTCGCCGGGCGATGAACCGTGGTGGTCCCAGCCCCAGTCGTAGAGCTGGACGAATCGCACGCCGTTTTCGACGAGTCGTCGGGCGAGCAGGCAGTTGTTGGCGAAGGTGGGATCATCGCCACGGTAGAGCACTCGCGGATCATCAGCACTTTCGGCGGGGGAGACGTAACCTGGCTGAGCACCGTAAAGTTCGAGAATGTGTTTGGGTTCGCGGGACAGGTCCATGACTTCAGGGACTGCGGCCTGCATGCGGAAGGCAAGTTCGTACTGGGCAATGCGTGTCTGAGTTTCGGGGTCGCCGCTGCGCGCCAGTTCGGCGGCGTTCATTTCGGCCACGGCGTCCAGCATGCGGCGACGCATGCTGCGATCCATACCACCAGGATCGCTGAGATAAAGGACGGGATCGCCGGTTGCCCGGCAGTTCACCCCCTGATGCACGGAAGGCAGGAATCCGGACCCCCAGAGCGATTTGCCGGCATCCGGTGTTTTGCCGCCGGACAGCAGCACGACGAAGGCCGGCAGATTCTGATTGCCCGTGCCAAGTCCCCACGCAGTCCAGGCGCCGATGGAAGGATTGCCAAGCCGGGGTGAGCCGGTGTGGATGAATAACTGTGAGGGCGCGTGGTTGAACTGATCAGTCTGCATCGTGCGAATGACGCAGGCTTTGTCGACGACGCTGGCGAAGTGCGGCAGCAGTTCGCTGATCCACTGACCACTTTGCCCGTACTGCCGGAACTGAAATTGCCCGCCGAGGATTTTGGGCACGCCACGGATAAAGGCGAACCGCTTGCCTTCCAGAAAGGACGGCGGGCAGTCCTGCAGGTGCAGCTGCTGCAGTGCCGGTTTGTGTTCGAAAAGTTCCAATTGGGACGGCGAGCCGGCCATGTGGAGGTAGATGACACGTTTGGCGCGGGGCGCCAGCAGTGGCAGGGGCGCAGCGGGCTGGGAGGGCGCTGATACCGCGGTCGGGCTGCCCTCGGCGGCCAGCAGCGACTGGATGGCCATGGAGCCGATTCCGAGCCCGGCAGTTTGCAGCAGATGTCGGCGCGTTTGCAGCTGGCAGTATTCGGTGAGCGGATGCATGGGGATCAGTTTCGTGTGAGGAATTCGTCGAGATTCAGAAT
>JBEIEK010000165.1:0-12565 GCA_040382995.1 Planctomycetaceae bacterium | reverse complement strand
TACATCAACACCAACGACCGCGACGCTCCGATTCAACCGCAGCCCGAGCGAGCTCCGACCATCAAACGGATCTTCGAGCTGTATTCTGGCGGAGGCCACACATTCAAAAGCCTCGGTGAGCAACTGCATCAGGAAGGTCATACGTTTCGCCCCAGCCAGCATCGCTTTCACCGCTCGGCACTGGCCTACATTCTGAACAACCGGTTTTACATCGGGGAGCTGCACCGGCACGGGCAGGTGTACCAGGGGCGATACGAGCGGTTGATCGATCGAGCCACATTCGACGAGTGCCAGAACATTCTTCAGGGGCGAAACCGACGCACGGGGAATCCTGAGTTCCCGCTGGCCGGCGGACTCTTCACCTGTGCCTTCTGCGGACAATCGATGACGGGCGAACGGATTCGCCGCAAACTGAAGGGAGGAGGCATCCGCGAACACATCTACTATCGCTGCGCCAACAATGCTCCGGGCCCGGATCATCCGACGGTCCGCTGGAAGTCGCATGAACTCGAACAGGCGATTGTGGAGGACCTGCATCAATTGCGGTTGCCAACTCCCGAAATCGCAGCGTGGTTCCGCAAGACGCTGGAAGAAAACCTGGCCGATCTTCTGTCGCATCAGCGCCGTCGGGCGGCCACGCTGGCCAAACGGAAGTCAGAACTGGTGGCGATGCAGGATCGGCTGCTGAATGCGTATCTGGCCGGGACCGTGGACGACGACGCGTTCAAGGCGAAGACGGCGGAACTCAAGGCCGACACGGCCCGCTTGACCGAAGAGATCGACGCCCAGGGCGACGTGGACCCGGCTCGCGGGAAAGCGGTTCTGGACGTGTTCGACTGGAGCCAAAAGGCGGCCGAAATCTGGCGCGGTTCAAACACCACGGCTCGTCGCCAGATCCTGGATTCGATCTGTTTGAACCGGCAGGTGAGCGACGTAACTCTAGTCACCACAAAGAGAAAGCCGTTCGACTTTTTCGTCGAACGGCTCGATTTGAAGAAAAGTCGGGATGACAGGATTTGAACCTGCGACCTCTACGTCCCGAACGTAGCGCTCTAGCCAAGCTGAGCTACATCCCGAAACGGGCTGGGGGGTTGAGCCCCGTGCCGCGTTGGGTGAGGATTGTAGCGACTCGGCAGTTGTGGTCAACTGGAGGTGTCCGGGGGGACTGAGCCGGAGAAACGGATTCCCGGGTCACCACGCCCATGGCATTGGGTGGAGGTACCCAGAAGCGTCGTCGAAGTCCTGCAGGTTTTTCTGGCCAATGTTGAAAAAATGCAACACGACCGGCAAAAGGTGGGGTATATTTTGCGGCTCGCGGCCGGTTTGGGGACGGTGCACCGTGCTTCGCAGCGGGTCAGCCACAGTGCTGGTCCTAATGGAACTACCCACCGTTTGGCGGTCTGGGCAGTAATGACGACGGAGCATATCTGAGACTTCTACTGCGGCTCGAGGCAGGGCCACCAGCGGGGTTACGATGTCCGTGAAACTCTTTCATCCGGTCCATGGTCGCGATCTGTCACTCCTTGACCCAGCGGCTGTCCTTTCGGAAACAGCCCCCGCGGATGCTCTGGTGGTTCCCCCAACCTGCTCGTCCACACTGGTCTGGCTCTGCCGGGGCCTCTGCCTGACCGGGCTGGGAATTTCGCTCTATCTGGCATGGTCGGCCCTGCAGATGCAGCCGGTTTTGGGCTGCGGCGGGGGTGAAGTCGTGGATTGCGGGCATGTGCTCAACAGTGAATGGTCAAAGGTGGCCGGTGTGCCGGTCAGCATTCCCGCGGTGGCTCTTTACGGCTGTCTGCTGGCACTCCTCAGCTTCGCCCGCCGCCCTGCACCTGCGGCCTTCCAGCGGCTTCTGTGGACCTTCCTTGGCTGCGGTTTTCTGACTGCCGGCCTGGCAGCTGTGTGGTTTATCAGCATTCAGGTGGGCGTGCTGCGACATATCTGTCCCTGGTGCATGGGGGCTCACGCCTGCAGCCTCGGTCTGGCCGGGATTGCTCTGTTTCGAGCACCGCTGACGACTGCGGTGAAGCAGCAGGTCGGGGCCATCGCTGTGCTGGCGACCGGATTTCTGGCGGCGATCCAGCTGGGTACAGAGCCGCCGGAGCCAGTGTTCATTCCTGCGGCAGAACAGCCGTCAGAGGGCGGGTCTGACAGCGAAATCTTCGCACCACCCGGCGACGCCGAATTGTTCGCTCCGCCAACAGCCCTGCAGGTGCCGCAGTCCGGCCCAACGAACGTCTTGCCGATGCTTGGGATTCTGGTGCCGTCCTTCCGCAGTTTGCTGGCAGGTGGTCTTGTGACCGCAGGGGATGAAAGCGACGATTCCGCGGCAGCGAAAACTGATGAAGAGGGTACAGACGACGAAGCGGTGAAGGCGCCGGCAGCACCGGCCTCGCGAGTCGTCGACATTTCGCTGGGGGCTTCTCGTCGGCCAGTGCAGCTGAATGTCAACGACTGGCCGCTGGTGGGGTCGCCCGACGCGAAGTGTGTGTTCGTTGAATTGTTCGATTACACGTGTTCGCATTGCCGGGCGAACCACGCGTCGATCACGGCCGCCATGTCAGCCAGTGGTGTGGATGCTGCCATGATCGCATTGCCCGTACCGCTTCACAGCGGCTGCAACAAGTACACAACGTCGAACCATGCCGGAGCCTGTGAGCTGAGTGAACTGGCCGTGGCGGTGTGGTGCTGCAACAGGAAGCAATTCCCGACATTCCACTCATGGATGATGGCGGCACCACGAACCCCGGCGGCTGCTCGAACCTACGCGGACTCGCTGGTGGGCCCGAAGTTGCTTGCTGATCAACTGGCTTCCACGGTTCCGGCTCAGTTTATTTCCCGGCATGTGGCGTTATATGACAAGGCTGGTCGCGGTTCTGTACCCAAATTGCTGTTTTCTGACGGCATGGTGGAGTCGCAGGTTCCGGCCTCCTGGCTGACGAAACGGCTGTTGACGCTGCAGCAGGCGTCGGCGGCGGCCCAGGTTCCGGCGCAGGCCCAGTCGGAGTTGCAGACGCAGGGCACTGCAGCGTCCGTGGGTGGTGGCAGACCAGTCCTGCAGTCGGGTCCATTCACTGGCAGCCGCAAGTAAGGGTTTGGAAGTTTCCATGGCAGATCGCTGGGATGTGATCCGCGTACCACTCGCGCGGCGGTTTTTTCTGGCCACGATTCTGCAGGCTGTGGTGGTGCTTGCCGTTTCCCTGCTGCTGGGTGCAGTATTTGGCCGGCAGGCGGCTGCAGAGCGTCTGCGGTTGCCGTGGGCTTTTGTGCTCAGCACAGTGCTGCTGGCGGTGGGCAGCTGGAAGCTGGAACTGGCGCGGATGCATGTCAGTCGCGAAAAGCAGCCGGAATTTCGCCGATCGCTGCTGGAGGCTTTGTTGTCGGCCATGGCCTTTGTGGCGGTGCAGGGGTATGGCCTGTGGGCCATCGACAAAGGCGGCAATTCAGCGGAAGAAGCTCAGCTGGGGGTGCATGGCTTTGTGATTATGTTCACGGCACTGCATGCCATGCACTTCCTGGTGGCACAGTCGATTTTGCTGTGGGTGACGCTGTCCGCATTTGCGGATCGCTATGACCACGAATACTCGTGGGGCGTGACTTTCGCGGCGGGGTTCTGGCACATTCTGGGGGTTGTCTGGATTTGTATTCTGTTTGTGTTCACCACGGCGAACATTTCGCCGCCCGTGGATGGGACGTTGTAGTCGCGATGGGCGGTTGAGAGCGCTGGTCAGATGGTGCGAAGAGTTTGGTTTGTTGAGGGATCCTGAAGACCAGAAATTGCGTTGACTTTCTGGCCGGGACGAGGATGCCGGGGGGCGAAACGGCGGCGTACGAGGGGCGTTGTTTTTCAACACAGAGGACACATCGTTGTCAGGCGAAATCCGGAGAGTTTATTAGTGTTGGTGGCAGGATTGGTGGTGGAGGCCCCGGCGCGTTTTCGTGCGGTTTTTCTGCTGTTTCGCCATCGTGGTTTTTCTCTCCCGAGGCCTCATTCGTCTTTTTATAGTTTCGCTGCGGTTGCACCCCGGGCTGTTGGTGCTGGCCTTACAGGCCGGAAGCGCAGAACGGGGTACCGTGGCCGAACGCATCACGGAAAGGCCGGACCATTCGGCAGAACCTGTTGATGGCCCAAAGCGATCAATCCCCGGGGGTCTGGGGGCTGGCCCCCAATGGCGTTGACTTTCTTGCGGAAACCGCATTTGGCTCCCCTCTCCCCAGACCGGGGAGAGGGGCGGGGGTGAGGGGTGAAACGCCCCTGCCACGCTCGGCACGCGCAGTGCGAACGATGCTGAATCACAGTGTCCTGGAAGTATTGAGGAGGGGCCTTGCAGTGTTCTTTGACCCCTCACCCCCGTCCGTTTTTCAAGATCTCTCAACAGGCCAAACTCTGAGTCCCGTCTGACCAGTACAGTCCGATGTTCTGGCACCCCGCAAATGTACTCGCTAAAATCCTGGGTCTGGCGGTGACAGAGCCGCGGCAGTCGCGGTCAACGCCTGCCGCATTCCTGCCCGGCTCTGAAGTTGCTCTCTCCACGCAATCGTCCACGCCTGCTGCTCCCACCTGTTTTTGGCTGGATCCCCCCATGATCGCTCGCTTCACGTTCCTGCTTTCCGGCATTCCCCTGCTGCTGACCTTCACCGCGGTTGCTGTTGCTGCTGACGATCAGCATGTTCTGCATTCGTTTTCGCGGCAGCAGCTTTCCGACGTGTACTATTCAGAAGGCATCTCGGTCGGGGACCTGAACAACGACAACCAGAAGGACGTGGTCTACGGGCCGCACTGGTACGCTGGCCCGGACTTTTCAAATAAGCTGGAACTCTACCCCGCCGTGCCTCAGCCGCGCGAACGCTACGCGGATAATTTCTTCAACTGGGTGCACGACTTCGACGGCGATGGCTGGCGTGATGTGCTGGTTGTGGGTTTCCCGGGAACACCGGCCTTCGTCTATCGCAACCCGGGTGGCCCGAATCTTTCGGGGCTATGGGACAAGCATCAGGTTGCGGATTCGGTCAGCAACGAAGCTCCGCAGTTTGTGGATATCACCGGCGACGGCAAACCTGAACTGCTCTGCACACGCCAGGGACACTACGGATTTTATGCGCCCGATCCCAAACAGCCGCTTGGGGCCTGGCCGTTCACAGCCATCTCTGAAAAAATTGCCCCAACTCCTTTCGGTCACGGGCTCGGAGCCGGAGATGTCAACGGGGACGGTCGCATGGATGTGCTGGCGACCGATGGCTGGCTGGAACATCCGGCCTCGGGCCCCGCGGCCGGGCTCTGGGTGTTTCACAAGGTGCCTTTTGCACCATCGGCCGCTGACATGTTCACCACCGATGTCGATGGAGATGGTGACGCGGATGTGATCACGGCTCTGCAGGCGCACGAGTATGGGCTGGCATGGCATGAAAATCTGGGTGCGGAAGGCGGTCAGATCAGTTTCCGGCAGCACCTGATCATGGGCCGCACGACAGCCGACAACCCCTATGGAGTGCTCTTTACGGAACCCCACGCCGTCAAACTGGCCGATATCGACCAGGATGGGCTCCCGGACATCATCACCGGCAAGACGTACTGGTCCCACCATCGCTCAAGTCCCCTCTGGGACGCTGGGCCGGTTGTGTACTGGTTTCAGCTGCAGCGCAAAACCAATGGCGACGGTCAGGTGCAGGTGGAGTGGGTGCCGCATCTGGCGGACGCAGAATCCGGTGTGGGGCGTGGGCTGGTGGTGGACGACATCAACGGCGACGGGCTGCTCGACATTGCCAGCGGTGGCATGGTTGGTGCCAGTGTCATTCTGCACGCTGCCAAAACCGTGTCGCATGAAGAATTCGAGGCAGCTCAGCCACAGCGCACCAAAGCCATGGCCGAAGGGCTTGCCCCGGAAGCTGCGGCGAAGCAAATGACTGTGCCTCCCGGCTTCCGCGTGCAGCTGGCGGCCGGTGAACCGCTGGTGCATCAGCCTATCGCCATGTGTTTCGATCATCGTGGTCGAGTCTGGGTGGCTGAGGCACACACCTATCCGCTCCGTGCGGCCAACGGTGAAGGTAAAGACCGCATCCGGATCTTTGCTGACGAAAACGGCGATGGCGTGTTTGACACCGCGAAGACATTCATTGAGGGACTGAATCTGGTGAGTGGGCTTGAGGTGGGATTTGGCGGCGTCTTCGTCGGAGCAGCTCCTTATCTGATGTTCATTCCCGACGCCGATCAGGATGACGTGGCAGACACCCAGCCTCCGCAGGCGGGCCCCTTCGCAGCCATCGCCCAGCAGCAACTGGCCTTTCCCAAAGACGTTCCTCAGGGAGCGGTGGTGCTCCGGGACGGGTTTGGCTGGCAGGACACCCATGAAACGCTGAATGCTTTCATCTGGGGCCCGGACGGCTGGCTTTACGGCTGCCACGGCGTGTTCACGCATTCGAAGGTTGGTCGCCCCGGCGCTGCCGATGCTGAGCGACTGCCGCTGAATGCCGCTGTCTGGCGTTATCACCCGATTCGCGATGAATTTGAAGCCTTCATGAACGGCACCAGCAATCCGTGGGGCGTCGACTTCAATGACCGCGGCCAGGCCTTTATTACCGCCTGCGTGATTCCGCATCTGTGGCATGTGATTCAGGGCGCCCGCTATCATCGACAGGGTGGCCAGCATTTCAATCCGCACACTTATGAAGACATCAAAACCATCGCTGACCATGCGCATTATGCGGGCAACATCGGCGATCATGCGTGGTGGGGACACGAACCCAAAGCCGCCGGAGCGACTCTGGATGCCGGTGGCGGACATGCTCACTGCGGCGGCATGGTTTACCTCGGCGATAACTGGCCCGCCGAATACCGCAATCGCATCTACTTCAACAATATCCATGGCAATCGCGTGAACTGTGATGTGCTGGAACCAGTCGCCGGGACTTCAGCATGGGTCGGCCATCACGGACGTGACCTGCTGCTTGCCAACGACCATTACTATCGTGGCATCAATCTGCGGTACGGCCCCGACGGCACTGTGTATCTGATCGACTGGTACGACAAGAACGCCTGTCACCGCACCAATCCGGAAATCTGGGACCGCACCAGCGGCCGTATTTACCGAGTATCCTGGGGCGAAGCGAAAACGGTTTCCGTGGATGCCGCAGCGTGGGATGATGCGCAGATGTTCGCTGCCCATGAACATGCGAATGAATGGCATTCCCGCATGGCACGCCGCATGCTGATGCACCGCGGTTGTTCTGCAGCACTCGCCGATCAGCTGCGGAAGGCCATTCTTGACACAGCCCGCCCCACCTCTGTCCGGCTGCGCTGCCTTTGGACACTGCATGCCGCCCACGGCCTCGCAGAAGAGCTCGTCAGCACCCTGCTGCAGGATGCTGACGAATACATCCGTGCGTGGACCATTCAGCTGGAACTCGAAGATCAGCAGCTCAGCCCGGCAATCCTGACCACGCTTGAATCACTGGCCGCCAACGACACATCCGCCGTGGTGCGGCTGTATCTGTCCTCCGCGCTGCAGCGTTTGCCGATTGCTTCCCGCACCGGCATCGCGACCGCGCTGGCGGCCCATGCTGAAGACAACACCGACCACAATCTGCCTCTGATGATCTGGTACGGCGTCGAACCTCTGGCCGCCGCGGACCCGGAAGCCGCACTGCGAATTGCGGCTTCTGCGAAGATCGAAAAGGTGCGGCGATTTGTTATCCGTCGGGCCGCCACAGACGCAGGTTCGCTGCCGGCCGTCATCGCGGCGCTCGGCAAAACCACAGACGCCGACCAGCAGCTGCTCATGCTGCAGGAAATCACGGCTGCCTTCGAAGGTCGTGTGGACATCCCGATGCCGGATGCATGGAAGCAGACCTACGAGGTGCTGCAGGGGTCAAATCAGCAGGCCGTTCGCGATGCTGCGGATCAGCTGGCGGTGCTTTTCGGCGATCAGCGGGTGTTCAGCGTGCTCCGCAAGCTGCTGGCAGACAGCGCCGCAGAACTCCCGCGGCGTCAGGCCGCACTCGCAGTGCTCGTCAAGGGCCAGGATCGGCAGGCTGCCGACGTGCTGCTTGGCGAATCCGTACTCCTGCAGCCGGAACTGCAGGCTGCCGCCGTCCGCGCTTTGGCCGGACTGGGCAACGAACGCACACCAGCCGTGCTGCTGAAGCACTACCCGGCACTCGCTGCGGCCGTCCGACTGGACGCCGTGAGCACCCTTGTGTCCCGGCCCGTCTGGGCTCGTGAACTGCTTGCCGCCATTGCTTCCGGCAGCATCTCCAGCAGGGATCTGCACGCGTTCCATGTCCGCCAGGTGCTGGCCTTCAATGACGCCGATCTGACGGCGAAGCTGAAAGAGCACTGGGGCGAGATCCGTGAATCCTCATCCGACCGCCGCGCCCAGCAGGAAGCCCTGAAGAAACAGCTGGGCCCACGAGTGCTCGCGCAGGCCAGCCTCGGCAATGGCCGCCGCGTGTTCTCGAAGACCTGTCAGAACTGCCATCGACTCTTCGGCACCGGCGGCGAGATCGGCCCCGATCTCACCGGCTCCAACCGCGCAAACCTTGACTATATCCTCGAAAACATGCTCGACCCGAGCGCTGTTGTGGGACGCGACTACCAGGTGACGGTCCTTGCGCTCAGTGACGGACGCGTTGTTCAGGGGATGCTCAAAAAGGAAACCGACAGTGCTCTGACACTGCAGACGCTGAACGATCTGGTGGTGGTTCCAAAAGCAGATGTCGAAGAACGCAGCCTTTCCAGCACGTCGATGATGCCCGAACGTCAGCTGGATTCGCTGAGTCGTGATGAAATCCGCGACCTCGTGGCCTACCTTGCCAGCCCCAGCCAGGTGACGCTTGCCGGACCACCTTCCGCCATTGATCGTCAGACCGGGAAAGTGCCGGGGGCCATCGAAGGTGAAGCGATGAAGATCGTCGAAAAGTCCGGGGGCAACGCCATCAGCCAGGCCATGGGAGGCTTCTCAAAGGATCGCTGGAGCGGCAATGATCAGCTGTGGTGGACAGGAGCCAAACCGGGGGATCGTTTAAGCCTGGAAGTGCCGGTGGAAAAGGACGGCGTCTATGACGTTGAAATCGTGCTCACACGGGCACGCGATTACGGCATCGTGCGACTGTCGCTGGACAAAACCGTGCTCGATCCGGGCGTTGATCTGTATAACACGCCCGACGTGATCACCACCGGTGTGCTCAGCTATTCCGGTGTGGATCTGAAGGCGGGTGCGCATCGACTGACACTGGAGATCACGGGTGCGAATCCGGAAGCCGTGAAAGGCTTCATGGTGGCTGTGGACTATATTCGTCTGGTGCCTGCTGCTGAGAAGAAGTAGGCGGTGGGCCAATGGCGTTGACTTTCTGGTGTTGCGGAAGTTTTGGAGGACTTGCTCTCCGCTGAAACGCCTGGGCCCGATCATGCCAGGCGTGCGGCCGATGTCAATCGGCCGGTGCACTTCGCTCAGTGGGCGACGCGCTGGATCCAGATGGTTGCTTCGGAGTGGAGATCGGGCTGGGGTGCGGTTGAGGCGGAGGTGGCGAAGTACCAGCGTTCGATGCGTTCGATGGACGTGGCCAGTTCGCTGGCGGCGGTACCGGGCAGGCTGCTTTTTTGCTGGATATCGCGGAGCAGGGTGAGTACGGAGAAGGGCGTGATTTCGGCGGGGACCTGCCAGCTGGGACCAGTGGTCGGGGCTGCTTCCGGCTGGCGACGACGGACGTACCATACGGCGCCGGCAGCGACGACCGCGAGCAGCAGTCCGAGCACCCAGGCGCTGAGACTGCTGGTGGGCTGATCGTAGGTTTGCTGCAGCGTCAGCGTCTGCTGGACGGACTCAAGATCCGCATCGTTGAAGCGCTGAAAGAGCAGTTCCTTCGGATCGATTTTGGCGGCGGCAAAGCTGAAGGTGCGGGCTTCAGCGGCGGCGCGTTCACGGCGGTCTTTCAAAGACACGGTCCAGAGGCGTTCAGAGAGCACAGCGGGATCGCGGTTGGCGTCATCGAATTTGGAGACGGAGAGTTTGTTGTCCTCGATCCCAGCCACCTCGAAGTCGGCGAATTTGAGATCCACAAGTTGGTCGAGATCGGGAACGAGACCGCGACCGACGGCCTTGATTTCCAGCAGAAGTTTGCCGGAGGCGGCTTCGCGTTCATCGAGCGTCTGGGTGATGGTGAGGTCTTCGATGGGACGCGGATCACCGTCTGCGGGTGCGCAGTCGAGGGGAATGGAGGGGCTTTCGACGGGCAGTACGACGTAGCCGGTGGTATCAAGAAAGTCGAGGTCGATGCGGACGGGGGGCAGGCGGTCGATTTCGGGACCGCGGGCCTTGAGCAGCAGATAGGCGTAGGGAGTGACTCGCCAGCCCGCTTCGGGATCCGGCCGGGACTGGATGGATTCCGGCTCGAACGTCACAGACAGGACTTCGAAGTGTTCATCCAGCGCGGCGCGGGCGGCTTTCTCGAATTTGTCGCGGTAGTCTTCGTTGGGGCGGCCGTTGTTGTAGAAGTAGCCGCCACCCGAGTTCTGGTTTTGGAGGTAGCGTGAGAATCCGCCGGATTCCCGTTCGATGGCAGCGGAATGCCTGAGCGACACCAGCACTCCAAAGGGGCTGGTGTGACCGACGCGAACAGATCCATCGACGGCGGTCTGCAGCTGGATTTCGGTAACGAGGTCTTTGTAGTAGTTGAATACCTGTTTGGCCTCGCGGGCCTGGGGACGATCGCCTGCCAGTTTGAGTCCTTCGCGGACGTAACGGAATTTGACCGCAGGATTCACGGTGCTCATGCGGGTAAACAGGTCATTCGCGAACATGTCCAGATGCCGTTCGCGGACTTCGTCGGGCAGACTTTGCAGGGCCTGGGCGATGAGCGGGATTTGTTCGGGGATGGCGACGCGTTCTTCAGAGATGCGTTCCAGTGAGGCATCACCGAGAGCCGCGTAGAACCAGGTGTTGAAGGCTGCGACGCTGTGTTTGTCTTCATCCAGTTGCTGCACAGTTTCTGTGTAGGCCGTGGCGGCTGACTGGAGTGAAGCGAGGGCTTCGCGGCGGCGTTCGACGAATTCGGGGGATTTGGAAAGATCGTTCTGGTAGTTGTTGAGGTCATGCTGGAGGGCGCCGCGGACGGAGAGCAGTTCCCAGCTGCGGGGCTGCTGGGAAAGGGCCGTGGTGCAAAGTCCCAGAGCGGATTCGTAACCCCGCAGGACCTCAGCTTCGATTTCGGCCTTCTTGCGGTTGGTGCCGGCGGCCTGCTGGACCTGAGGATTGCGCCAGACGGTGCTGAGGGCGGTCCGCATGCCGTTGAGCAGCAGGGCGAGCGTTTCAGGGCGGACTAGCTGCAGGTCTCCGAAAACGGCTTCGAGGTCCTGTTGCTGGTAGACTTCCGCGGCGCTGTGAACTTTGGTGAATGCCGTGGCCAGCCATTCTTCGTTGATCCCGTCGAGGTTGAGAGCGCGGATGCGTTTGACCCATTCGGCGAGTTCCTGCAGATTGCGTTTCTGCTGGCTGCGGGTGAGCGGGATGGCGTTGAGTCGTTCGTTGTAACCGAACGAGAACATGTAGGGGTTGGTACGACGACGCTCGTTGTTGGGGTCGTTGTTTTCGGACCATGTCGAGAGGAAGTTTTCGACCAGTTCGCGGGCATCACCGGGGTGGGTCTTCGCAAGCTGTTCGATCCAGGGGAAGGCGAGTGTTTCTTCCTTGACTTTCAGGTGCAGTCGGGCGGAGGCTGCGGCGAACGTGGGAACGAAACCGGTTTCAAGGAAGGCCAGCCAGCGATCATTTGGTCGGGCATCCAGCAGTTTGCCGGAAGGGATGGGGCGCGGCATCCCGGTCTGCATCTGCATTTGCCGCATTTGTTCGGCCGGATCCTGCTGCCAGAAAAAGTTACCGAACTGGTCCCGCTGCATCCGCGGTCCGCGTGAGGTGCTGGCGTCCCATTCGGCGGAGTAGCTGGCTTCGCGGAGCCAGTTGACCAGCAGCAGGTGCAGCACGGGGCGCCAGGTTTCTGTGCTGTCAGCGGCGTGCGTCAGCAGAGCTTCCACTGCGGTCTGCTGGAGCAGCAGCGTTTGCAGGCGTTCGTCAGGATCCTGTGCCTGTTCACCCATGTTTCTGGCGGCGGCGGAACCGATGCCAGTCAGGATGCGGCGGCCACGTTCCGGTTCGCCAGTGAAGCTGTCTGCCAGCCATTTCTGGCCGAGTTCGCGACGCAGCTGCGGGACCAGCAGCACCGCGCGGCGCAGCGCGGACTGCTGGATCTGTTCCTGTTCGACGGCGGTCAACGGTTTGGGTTGGTCCGGCAAGGCGGTGGCTGGGGTGGCTGGGGCTGGTGGAGCGGGAGTTGGCGACGGCGCTTCGGCGGGGGCTGCGGTTGTGGTCGGCGGAGTTGCGGGAACCGGTTGTGGGGGAACTTCCAGAATCGCCTGAACGGCGGCCCACGCCTGTTCCAGTTTCTGGCGATCCGGTTTTTTCTGGTGCAGGCTGACGAGCACCTGCGACTGCAGGTCGAGGTTGCGAAGGTCGGCGGTGGCGATGGATTTTTCGAGTGGTGGGAGGAAGGTGAGACTGTCTTCCAGTCGACCGGC
>JBEIEK010000164.1:0-12664 GCA_040382995.1 Planctomycetaceae bacterium | reverse complement strand
GACGCGGGGGCCACGGAAGAGACCGCCGAGGCTGGCTCCGACGAAGCCTCGGCAGACGTTTCTGACGGGGCAGGCCCACCACCGGCACCCGACGCCGAGGCCGCCTTCAACGCTGCCTTCTGACGCATTTGTTCCAGCGGGGAAAGCTTCACCGGTGCAGCCGTGGGGGCCACGGAAGACGCCGCCGAAGATGGCTCCGACGAGGCCTCGGCAGACGTTTCCAACGGGGCAGCCCCACCACCGGCACCAGACGCTGCGGCCGCCTTCAACGCTGCCTTCTGACGCATTTGTTCGAGCGGGGAAAGCTTCACCGGTGCAGCTGCGGGGGCCACGGAAGACACCGCCGGAGATGGCTCCGACGAGGCCTCGACAGACGTTTCCAACGGGGCAGCCCCACCACCGGCACCCGACGCTGCGGCCGCCTTCAACGCTGCCTTCTGACGCATTTGTTCGAGCGGGGAAAGCTTCACCGGTGCAGCCGTGGGGGCCACGGAAGACACTGCCGAAGATGGCTCCGACGAGGCCTCGGCAGACGTTTCTGACGGGGCAGCCCCAACAACGGCACCAGACGCCGCAGCTGTCTTCAACGCCGCCTTCTGACGCATCGCATCGAGGGGAGACACCTTCGTGACCGCAGGGGCTGCGGACTCCGTCGGTGCTGCAGGTGGCGCGGCTGCCGACTGGACAACCTGAGCGGCAGCAGGTGGCTCAGGATCGCTGGGAATGGTTGGTGGCCGCAATGCTGAATAAAGCCGTCCGAGCAGTTCCGGGAAGTCGCCGTCGAATCCAATAGCCTTCAGCTCCGTACGACAATACTTTGCCATCGCCCAGAAAAAGTCCCGCACGGCCGGAGGCGAGACTTCCTGCAGCAGCAGCAGTTTTCTCGCGTTCTTTTCATTCCTCGCTCCGGGACCATCCATGAGCTTCTGATATGCCGCAACTGTTCTTTTCGCCGGCTCCTGCAGGTGGGGTGAAGGCGCATCCAGCTGACGTTCGCACAGCGCAGAGAGCTTCGTGTCGTTCACCAGCGTCAGCCGGTCGCAGAGCCATGGAGATTGCGGTTCGAACGTTTCCAGCGGGACACTCTTCCAAAGCAGGCCAGGCAGGAATTGCTGCACTGCAAGTCCAAAAAAACCGGACAGGGCGACGAAGGCGAGGCAATACCACAGCAGCTGCTCCAGCACTCCACCCCATGCAAATCCCGAGTGAAACAGGATGAAGGGGATACAAAGCGTCCCCAGCCACAGGTGTCCCTTCATCCAGAATCGGGCGCTGCCAAGCGGCAGATGCCTGAGCGGCCTGCGGCCTGCAAGCAGACCAGCAAACAGCATCATCGCCGTCCCAAGAATTCCAAACAGCAGTCCCGGGAAACTGCCCCCCGAAGCTCCCGCTGGCGAATACTTCAGACTCACCGTCCAGCCGATGGTTGCGGCGGTGAGACTGATCAGAGAAAACAAGGCCCACGCTCGGTGGGAACGGTCAATCAACACAGGACTGTTCCTTTGGGCTTTCTCAGCGATCAAAAAAACTCAATCCCTCAACACGAATCGCCGCATCATGCGGACAGGCATACACGCAGGATGGGCCACCAAGCGGTGATGAACGACACTGGTCGCAGACCACGGCACGTTCCTGAACGGATCGGAGCACGTATCCGGGCCCAAGCAGTTTGAGCAAGTCGGGGTCGGGATCGATCGGCTTATCAAGAAGATCCATCTGGATCGACCCGTAGGGACACTGATCGGCGCATTTGCTGCAGCCGATGCAGTGATCAGAAATCCGAATCTCGCCACTCCCGCCACGATTGATTGCCCCCACCGGACAGCCAATCATGCACACAGGATCGTGACACTGGCGACAGGTCACCGGAACCAGATAGCGTCCCTCAAATCGGGGTCCATCAAGATACAGCCGAGTCCGCCCGTCGTCGTGAGCCTCCACACACGCCTTGACACATTCCTGACAGCGGGTGCAGCGGTCCAGGTCGATCACCATCAGCGACTGCCCCCACGCCAGTCCAAGAGACTCAAACTCCCCCGTTTGACTGGATGGACGCTGTTTGGGACTGGCTGGAGTTGCTGGCCGAACGCTGCCGTCACGGTCTCGGCGGTCCTCAATCACTTTCTCGACATACTCGTGGAAGGCGGGGGACCTTGCTTTGAGCTGCCGCAGGACTTCACCGCTGATCTTCACGGCTTCCACACGCTGAGGGACGATGTTCGCCTGCGTGGCCAGTTTCTGGCCGGACGATGGGTGAGTAAACGCGAGGCACGTCGCGGTTCGCGGCTCTTTGCAAAGCACCGCGATTTCACCAATCAGCTCGCCCCGGCCGGCGTACGACAATGTCCTCCGCTCCGACACCGCCATCGATCGTCGGTGCAGTCCCCGCGGACAAAGCCGTTCCAGCAGCAGTCGATTAAAGATCCGGACCTCCAGCTGCCACCAGTCGGCCGGCTTCTCCTGGAAATCCTCGAAAACAGCCGCGTGCTCTTCCAGCCCCGCACGCTGCAACAGCTGCGGGATGTCGCTGCCGGATGTCAGGTGCAGCTTCGATGTCTGCATCCAGCGGTGCAAAAGTCGGAGCAGGGCAGGGGGCTCCAGTTCTTCAAACCCCCGTGACTCACCGTCAGCCGTAAGTTGTCCCAGCAGCTCTCCGCCAACCGTTCCGGCAATTCCTGCACGCCCCACCAGCGACTTGAGTTCTGTCGCCAGAACAGCAGCATCAAGGATTTCCGTCTTACCAGGCAAACAACCAAGCCCCTGAGATACCTTGACCATCCCGCTGCGGATGACGTAACAGCGGTCCACAACCGCGTCGTGCTCGTCAAAAATTACGTCGCCCGCCTGAAACTCAACAAGCTCCAGTTGCGGCGACAGCCACTTGTAATCGTCATCACTCAGCAACCGAAACAATGGCAGGCTGCGAACCTGGTTCTCCATCACCCGCGCGCGATAGATCTCGTCCATGCGACGACGATAATCCGCGTTTGAACGCAGAGCATCGAGGGCGTTCCGCACCATCTCGATCACGTAGACCGGGTCATCTGTCGTACCCTCAGTTGTAATCACCGTCGCCGATCGCGGCGCTCGATTCAAACAACTCATCTCACCAAATAAGTCACCCTCCAACATCGGGGCACTCAATGTCCCCGCGTTCAAATCCTGCGGCCCGTCATTCGGAATGTAGTCCGGAACCCCGCCTTGTCGGCGAGCTGCCGTTGTGCTTTTCAATAACCCTCGCAACCTGTCCCACATTCCCCTGCGAGCAGGACGGTCAGGTGCCGTCAGAATCCGCGCCTCGGCCACCTGACGAGCAGGCGCTGCAACCCCTGCAGCTCCCTCCGACTCCAACTGCCCGCGAATCCTCCCGATCTCACTATCCAGTTGCTGACCACGACGCAATCGGTCCGGCCCCTCCGACAACTCTCTCTCCGCAAGCTCCTCCAGAAACTCTGCTGACCATTCCGACGTCGGCCCCGCCGCCAATGCATCCACAACTGCCTTTGATTCAACATCCACCGCCCGACGCAAAGCCTCCAGCACATTCAGTGCGTCCTTCCGCGTCAGAATCTGAAAGGCGGTCCCGCCAGCTTCCCCCTGATAACACAACACACGCCCACGACGGCAGCGACGCAGGATCATCGCACCTGGAAAATTCTCAGGCCCGGGCCTCATGCCGCTGAATGGGGAAACCTTGCGAAATTCCTGCAGCTCGTACACACCCAGGAGCTCATCCCACGGCTCCGGCTCCTCAGCGACTTCACGAATATCAATCGGTATGTTGACAATCGTCAATGGAATCGACCTCCGAATCCTCGCGGCGCAAAAAAAAACTCGGGGTGCAAAACACCCCGAGCGACCTTCAAGGCTATTCGCCCTCTTCCGGATAGTCCGGAAGACCAGTCTGCAGATAAATCCGAATCAAACCTGCCAGACCGTCAACCTCCAGACGGCGGTAAGCTGACAGACGATGCTTCTCCACAGTCTTCACGCTGATTCCCAGTCGATCAGCACACTCACGGGAGGACATCCCGATTGCTGCCATCGCCGCAATCTCCTGCTCTCGCGGAGACAGCCGATCGAAAATCTCCCGGGCCTCCTCGCGGAGATTGCACCACTCCTCAAACTCCGCCTTCAAAGTCGCTTCCGACTCGGCTGATTCCACTTTCTTTGGAGCAGAATTCCTTCCGCCCACACTGTGCCTTCCTGAATATGCCACGTCACTGTCCCCTTCGTGTCTGCAGGAGGCTCTTCCAGAGCCACCAATGAAATGGTTAAATACCCTTTTACCTGAGCCTCAATGCAGAAGCCTGACGCCTGCTTGCAGACGCGGCCACCACGCCGAAACCACTGCCAATCTTGAACAACACACCGGCCACCGAAGCAACTTGCGTCGAAGACCGTGGAAAACTTACCTCAAAGCCAGCCTTGTTGGCCTGTGTCCCTGCCTGGCTGAAGAGCGGTAGCTTACACAAAACTACTCAAAAAAAAACCAACCGCCCCACCTTGCACTTACCAAACCAAAGCCACTCAACCGCAGTCGGTTCACTCTGCGGAAATCTTCCCCTCCCGAAACTTTTTGTCCACCAGGTATTCCTCTGACCGGATGCTTTCCCGGAAATCCTTTCTCGAAAACTCCCGGAAAATACGGACAGAACGAATACGCCGAGTGTACAGAAGAACAGCGTTTCAGGATCGGAATTCAGATCGTCAGCTCCTAAATTGACAACACTGCCGCAAAATTTCCAGCGTTTTCCTGCATTTCTCAAAACCCGCCAACAAAAAAATAATTCCCGAAGCCAGGAACACCTTGTGCAATCCCCCAGCAATACCATGCGTGTTCTTGTTACCGGTGGCGGAGGCTTTCTCGGTCTTCATATTGTCGAACTCCTGCGAAACCACGGACACTCAGTTCGCGTCCTCTGCCGCAAACACTACCCTGCGGTCGCCGCCACCGGCGCCCAGCTGATTCAAGGTGATATCCGCGATCCCCAACTTGTACTCAGCGCCTGCGACGGCGTCGATGCCGTCTTCCACACCGCCGCCGTGCCCGGCATCTGGGGCCCACGCAGCCTCTACTTCAGCATCAATTACCAGGGCACTCTCAATGTCCTCAACGCCTGCCACACCCACAAAGTTGCCAGACTCATCCACACCAGCTCGCCCAGCGTCGTCTTCGATGGCTCCGATCACCTCCATGCAGACGAATCCACGCCCTACCCCCAACGCTGGCTCTGCCACTACCCACACTCCAAAGCACTCGCCGAACAGGCCGTCCTCAATGCCTCCGGACAACACGGTCTCCTCACCTGCGCCCTGCGACCGCACCTGATTTGGGGCCCCCGCGATAATCACCTCATCCCCAAACTCCTCCACGCCGCCAGCCATGGTCGCCTGAAACAAGTCGGAGCAGGGCAGAATCTTGTGTCAGTCTCCTACGTCGAAAACGCGGCAGCCGCACACCTGGCCGCCGAAGAAGCCCTGCGAACCACCGGAAAGCCAGCCGGCCACGCGTACTTCATCAACGAACCTGAACCCGTCAATCTCTGGGAGTGGATTAACATGCTCCTTACACGAGCCGGTCTGCCGACTGTGGAGCGTCGGATCAGCGCCCGGACAGCATGGGTCGCCGGCACTGCCCTCGAAGCACTCTGGACCCTGCTGCGACTTAAGTCCGATCCCCCAATGACCCGGTTTGTCGCCGCACAACTGGCCGGCTCCCACGCCTACAGCATCGCTGCCGCCGTTCGCGACTTCGGTTACCGCACACACGTGACGATGGAGGAAGGACTCAACAGACTGCAGCCAGACCTCGATCGTATCGCCGCCGCCGTGCGCAACAAAAAACCCGCAGCGAAGGCTGCGGGCAGGGCAATTCCCTGAAAATTGCCGGCGGGTCCTACTCGACCTCGTAGTCCTTCTGCAGAACGTCGAAGGCGTCGGTGATCTGATTTTCATTCATGCCACCAGCTCGAACAATCTCGGTGCTGGCAGTTTTGTTCCCTGTGAGCTCTGTAGCGGACGCACTGATCCGCCCGGCGGAGTCGTATGCGTAGGTGATTTCAATCGGAGAACCCTTAGGCAGGTTTGCCGGCAGGGCAGTGATGCGAAAATCACCAATCAGCTCACAGGCTGCCGGATCCACCGCGTCACCCTCAAGAATCTCCACGTGAATCCGCTGCTGCCCATCAGTGTTCGTCCCAAAACGCTGTTTCACATTGTGAGGCACAGGCGTGTTTCGGGGGATCATGATGTGGTTGATCTTGCGAGTTCGATCGCGCGGATCGCTGATCTTGATTCCCAGCGAATGCGAATTCACATCGGACGTGCGGACCGCACGCAACCGCTTTTGCAGGGCATCCACGACGCCACCGGAATTCACACCGTGCCGCGCCTGCAGAATCGCCGCATGAATCGCAGCCCCCTCGGCCACCGCACGCTCCTGAGCGAGCGCTCGAGACGGTTCCTTCCGACACACTTCCCGCAGCATCTGCTCAACCACAGGCATGTAGGTTGACCCACCCACGAGTACAATTTCATCAAGGGATCCCGGAGCCACGCCAGCCTGCTGCAACACCAGTTCGGTCGTATCCTTGGTTCGCTGCAGGAGGTCGGCAGTCATCCGCTCGTAGTCGGTTCGCGATACGGACACCGACAGCGTGTTACCCTTGTAGTAAACCGTGATCGGTACCTGCGTCTTGGATGAGAGATCCCGCTTGGCGTCTTCAGCCTCCTGCTGGAACGTCATCATCGTCTCCGGGTCCTCAGACGGATCCACCCCGAACTTCCGCCGAAACTGCTCCACCAGATGATCCGACAGACGCTTACTCCAGTCCAACCCTCCAAGCATGACGTCGCCGTCTGTCGCAAGCACCCGGAAACTGGTGGGCGTGTATCGCACAACCGTTACGTCGAACGTACCCCCGCCAAGGTCATAGACCATGATGGTTTTTTCGTCTGCCTTAATGTCGGTACGGCCAAATTCTCCTCGCGCCCATGCATAGGCCAGCGTCGCCGCCGTAGGCTCGTTGATGATGTCAATGACATTCAAACCAGCGATTCGGCCGGCATCCTGAGTGGCCTTGCGGCGGACGTCGTTGAAATAGTACGGCACCGTAATCACCGCGTTGGCAATTGGCCCGATCACCTTCTCTGCGTCCTGCTTCATCTTCTTCAGAATCAGAGCCGAAATGAATTCCGGCGACAGCTTTTTGTTCTGATACACCACGTAGAAATTCTTGTTGCCCATCTCTCGCTTGATCGCCTCAACGATCGATTTCGGATCGGCCACCGAAATTCGCTCGAATGAGGGCCCCACCACCACTCGGTCCTCGTCAAGCAACACAACCGATGGCGTAATCGGACGGTTGTCAGCGTTTGGAATCACCATGGGATTCCCGTCCGCGTCCAGCATTGCGATCGCACTGTACGTGGTACCAAGGTCAATTCCGACCGTGTGCCCTTCAAGAAACTTCATTTCGCCCCTCAGTTCTCAAAAAAATGCTGGCCACTCTGCACACCGTGATTTCTCATTCTCGCAGTCGATTCACTCCGAATCAAGCGGCCAGAGTCCAAATTGCGATCAAACCGCAACTCCAACGGCCCCTAACGATCTTCACCGGCGATCACCGGAAACCATGAACACAAATACTGCGCCCGCGGAATCGCCGCATCGGCCAACTGCTCCGTAATCGACGGCTCCCGCTCCCGAATCCCCAGCAGCGCATCCACCAGCCCAGGTGTTGACCGGTATTCAAATGTCTCCCATGCTTTCAATCCCAGACTCTCAGCCATCGCAGCTACGGCGTCCTCCTCATAGCCAATGTCGTCCACAAGGTGATTCTCCAGTGCCTGCTGAGCCGTGTAAATCTGGCCGGTGGCCAGCTTTCTGACACCCGCCTCGTCAAGCCCTGCACGCCCCCTGTCAATCACACCCACAAAGCGGTCAAAAGCATCCTGCAGAATCGCGTCCCAAACCACCGTCTCACGCTCCGTCAGATTGCGAAACGGATTCAGCGAATCCTTCAGTGGCCCGGTTACCAGAGGTTCCACCTTGACACCCGCTCGACTTGCCAGTTCCGCCACGTTGTATCGAGCGACAATCACGCCGATCGACCCCGTCCACGTCGTCGGTTCTGCAAAGATTCGCCCTCGCTCGCCCGCTGCAACCGCGATGTAATAGCCCCCCGAAGCGGCCAGACGCTTCATCGAAACGTAAACAGGCTTCACCTCCGACAACTCCTGAATCCGCCGATACAACTGGTGACTGTCCGCCACAAATCCACCCGGACTGTCTATCGACAGAATCACCCCCCGCACCGTCTCGTCCTCCTTCGCCCGCTTCAGCAGCCGCAGCCAACGCTCCGTAAATGGCGGGCTGATCGTCCCACTGAACGAAATCACTGCTATCCGATCCGTTGCCCCCTCCTCACCGTCCACGAAAACCTCCGCCACCGCCGGCTCCGCATAGCCACCCCCGAAAAAGCTGCAGCACCACAGCACATTCAGCAGCAGCGAAATCACAAGGCTCCCCCGCAGCAGCCAGCGACCACGCGGACGCGGCGGTCGCCCCGGCTCAAAACACACCCGCAGCAACTGCCCATTCCAAACAACAGGCTCGCCAGCCTGCACCTTCATACCCTCTTCCATCACTTCCCCCCACGAACCGAAGCATACTTTTTCCCACCGTAACCCCGCACTTTGAGAAATCAGGCGCTTTGCATCAAGCGTAACGGTCATTCCGGTTCTGCTTCTCCCAGCGATTCTGTCTCCCATATTGCCGGTAAAACCCCAACAACTCAACCAATCGGCTTTTTCAGAATCGACGATATCTGACTCGCGGCTGTGTGTTTGCCATCGCTCGCTGCACAACGGCTCTCCTTATTCCGGCATGCCGCTGAACTTTCCCGTGGCCTTCCGAAGACTCAGGAATCTCCCTCATGATCACTTCCAGAATCGCTCGCCGCGCCCTGCTGGCGGCCACCGTCACCGCCACCACCGCTCTGCCGCACCCGGCCTTCGCCGATGGCCCCTCCCGCAGCAGCTCAGCTAACCCCTCCGGGAAACCAACCCGCACCGCCTCCTATGACCCTGGGTCTGTCAACGGCGAACTGCAGCGGCTCTTCAACGAAAGTGGCCAGGAAATGCCGTCCATGCGGTCCCAGGACCTGCCCAACGGCCGAAACATGCAGTCCCACCTCGTGCGCCCCAAAAACACCGCCCCACCCAAACAAAACGCCTTCCAGAAATTCTTCGGCAAAATCACCGGCCGAAACAAAACCACTCCAGCACCCGCCTCCGAGCCGCCCGTTCCCCCAGCGATGAAGGAACCAGCACCCGCGCCCCCAGCCGGCCATAGTCTCGCCGACGATCGCAGAACCCAGCCAACAGCCCAGCCCCCAAAGACCGGCGTTCTCGGAAGACTCATCGGCAACCGACCCGGCACAACCAACTCCTCGACAACTCCACCCACACCCCCACAGCCGCCGGTGCCTCCACGCCCGCGTACCTCCACCGCCAGCACCTCCACCACCCCCAAAACAGCTCCGCTGCCTGCTACCATTCCACTGAATCTCAACTCCCCCGCAGAACAATTCGTACAGCCAGGTGCCGCCCCAGCCTTCATGAATTCGGCCTCCGCAGCCGCCGCACGAGCCGCAGCAGCCACGAAATCGGCCGCCGCCGCCATCCCCGATGATCCGATGGATGCCCTCGACCTCGATGATGCCTCTGATGTGCTCGACCTCGACGCCGTCGCCCAGCAGGCCAAAGAGGCACTGCCTGCCGCTGTCGCGCCGCTCGAGGCACCCGCAGCCGCACCATTGCCTGCCGCACCATTGCTTCCTGATAACGGCGGCGAAAATGACGACTTCACGCCTGACAGTACCCCACAGCAACCCTCGTCCGAGAACCCATTCACGGGCGTGGGACTCGATGAAGCCACCGCTGATGACGCAGAACTGTCCGGCCCTCCCGCGCCTGCCGTGAAGGAATTCGATCCCACGCTGCCAGCCTTCTCCCCTGATTCCACCCCGTCCGCAGAAACGGTCCCCAGCGAAAATTCCGTGAGCGCACCCTCTGAACCGCTTCAGACCGTCGATGCGGAACGTATGCGGATCGCCGCTGAACAGGCCGAACGCCGCCGTCAGCTGGAACGCATTCAGGCACGCCAGGATCTCACGGGATTCAAAGGCTTCTGCCCAGTCGCCCTCCGCGACCAGAGGCAACTTGTTGATGCTCAGCCCCAGATTCAGTCCACCTTCGGACTGCATACATGGACGTTCTCTTCCGATGAAGCCAGACTCGCCTTTGAAGCCGACCCCCAGCGATATGCTCCTGCTGCCGGCGGTGACGACGTTGTGATCCTCGCCACACGCCAGGAACAGGTCCCCGGAAAACTTGACTTCGCACTCTGGTACCGCGGTCGACTGCACCTCTTCAGCTCCCGCGAAACCATGGCTTCGTTCCTTGAAAACCCTCAACAGTTCGCAGTGACCGAAGTCGAGTAACCAGGCCGACCGGCCACCACACGCAAAAACAAATTTCGCAGGCGACCTTCCCCGGAAGGTCGCCTGCTTTTATTTCCAACGCCCCCCCACCCGGTGGTCTCTGCCGCATCTACTGCACCCTTCGGCAGAATCTGCCGTCACCACACCCCATGTTGCCACCCCTCGGGCTAAACCTCTGAAAATCCTGAAAATCGAAGAGACTTTTGTACAGATTCGCCGTGAAGACGTGTTGACACTTTCTGCCGCCCCCGGATATCACTCCGCCACCCATTCGGGTTCAGGTCCTGAAGCCGGATCTCCTGTCTAATCTCCTCTCTTCCCCGCTCCGGAAACCTTCCGGAAATCCGCAGACCGCAGCCTCTCTCTCAGTTCAGCCGGGAATTCTCACCCCAGCAGAACCATTCCCTGCCGCGGTTCCACGGATCACATCCTGTCTCTCTCTCTCCCCCCCCCCGTCTCTCCCTCCAAAGCTCTCAGATCGAGGACGTCATGAACGAGTTCCCGCACGGCGCTCATCATGAGCCGCAGATATTGCGGTTCCCGCAGCCCGCCCCGGCGCTGCCGCCTGAAACCCGCGCAGCCGCACCGGAACCGGAAGGCCCCAGCCGCACTGTGCTGGTCTTCTCACCCCGACCCGGTGCCCGACAACTGCTCGCTGACGATGTTCGCAAACGCGGACTTCAGGTCTGCGAAACCGACAGCCCGGACGCCATGCTGTTTCATCTGAGCAGACAGGAGTTCTGCTGCTGCATCATCGATGATGCCGACTCCGTCTCGCGAATCCAGGAAGTGAACGCCGCTATCCGCGCTCACTCCAAAGCCGCTCAGGTCGTCTGCATCGTCGGCGAAGACTCCCGCTGGGGACGCGAAACCGTTCCCACCTTCGACTGCGATGTCATCGAACGCCCCTACTCAGCCTCACGCTTCGGTGCTGCACTCCTCAACGCACTCCGACGCGGTGAACTTGTCCGCGAAAATGAAAAACTTCGCCGACAACTGCTCAATCGCAACCTGATGGACCTCATCGGCAGCACCCCCGCAATGCAGTCGCTCCGCGAATCCATTCGCATCGCTGCTGATGATGACCGCACCGTACTCGTTCGCGGGGAACCCGGCAGCGGCACCACGCTCATCGCCGAAGGCCTGCACCGCTGCAGCCGCCGCGCCCAAAAGCCCTTCCTCCGCATCGACTGCAGCCTCCACTCCGTCGAAACCCTCGAACTCCAGCTCTTCGGTGACCCCTCACCCGATGGCTTCCCGGGTTACCTCAAAATGGGTGACGGTGGCTCCATCCTCCTCGATAATGTCGACACCGTAGCGCTCCCCTTCCAGAAACGACTCGCTCAACTGCTTGAACAGCGAGCGTCCTCGGTGCTGCATGGGGCCAGCGAAGGTCCCAATATCCGCTTCATCGCCGCCACACATGTCGACCTCAATCGGCTCGCCATCGAAGGCTGCTTCCGCGATGACCTCCTGCAGCATCTCAGTGGCATCACCCTCCAGTCTCCGCCACTGCGAGTCCGCACGAACGATATCCCACTGCTCGTCGAACACTTCATCAGCCAGATCTCACTCAAGGAAGGTCGACCGCCACGGCAAATTACCGCCGAAGCCCTCCGACTCCTCGAAGCTCACCCCTGGCCCGGCAACGTTCGCGAACTCCAGAACGTCGTCGAACGCTGCTGCACCGTCGATGTCACCGAAAGCATCTCACCCGAAGACCTCCGACCATGGCTGCACCATGAGTCTCAGGAACCAGGTGCCGAATGCGTCGGTATGACACTCGCCGAAATGGAACGCAAACTCATCGAATCCACCTTCGCACGCTGCAACGGCAACCGCGAGAAAACAGCGCAGATCCTCCAGATCGGTCTCCGCACCCTCAGCGGCAAACTCCGCGAATACGGCTATCCCCCCCCGCGGCGGCCCGGGCTCAAATGTCAAACGCCCCGCCATCGCTCCCGCCTCCTTCGGCAGCGAACGCAAAGTCGCCTGAACACCAACACACAACGCTTTCCCCTGTCCAGTTCCCTTCCCCCCCTCTGAAAAGAGCGAGCTTTCCCCCGGAAGCTCGCTCTTTTCTTTTGCGCAGCAGAGTTCTGACAGCTACGTTCCAAATCTCGCCAGCCCTGTCGGAGAAATCTCAATGTGCCGTT
>JBEIEK010000163.1:0-12679 GCA_040382995.1 Planctomycetaceae bacterium | reverse complement strand
TCAGTTTTCAGTTTTCAGTTGTCAGTTTTCAGGCAATCAGCATTTATTCTGGGTCTCCTTTATGTCAACAGTCACACCGGATGTCATAGAAGTCGAGCGCGTCGTTCGTGAAGTGCTCACCCGCGCCCTGCGGTCCACATCCTCTGCAGCGGCCAAAGCAACAGCAGCCGAAGCAGCCGGTGGCATTCCGGTGCTCCGCGCAGACCCCGCTGTTTCCGCTGACACGGTGGCAGCATCCGCCCCGTCCGCCGTTTCGGCCCCGACCTCTGCGAACCCTGCCGGTAAGCGCAATCCGCTGGTCGTCAACATTTCTGCCCGCCACGTGCATCTGACGCAGGAGCACGTCGAGGTGCTGTTTGGCCCGGGTGCTAAGCTGACACCCGAAAAGGATCTCTACCAGGACGGCTATTATGCTGCGAAGGAAACCGTGGCCGTGGTCGGTCCGCGTCGCCGAATGCTTCCGAATGTCCGGGTGCTGGGTCCCTGTCGCAGCGATTCCCAGGTGGAGCTCGCCTTTACCGACGGCATCTCGCTGGGCATTGATCTGCCGGTTCGCATCAGTGGCGACGTCAAGGGAACTCCCGGCTGTGTGCTCATGGGCCCCCACGGTGTTGTCGAGCTGAAGCAGGGCGTGATCCGCGCCATGCGTCACGTGCACATGGGACCTGAAGATCTGGAATACTACGGGGTGAAGGACGGAGATCTGGTGCATCTGCGGATTGAATCTCCCGGCTGCACGACCGTCCTTGAGGACCTTGCAGTCCGCGCTGGCAAGGGCATCAAGCTTGAAGTGCATCTTGATACCGACGAAGGCAACGCGGTGAATCTTGAAAAGGCTGCAAAGGTTGAGCTGGTGAAACCCCAGTCCTGCCAGTGCAAACATTGAGTTCAAACATTGAGTTTTCGGTGATTGGTGGTCCTGCTGACCACTGAATCAGTATTCAGCCGACATTCCACGGCACAGGACGGCCGTTATTTTTGTTTTCCAGCTGAGTTTCCGGAGGGGATTCAGGTTGGGAGGAGAGAGAAGAAATGGCGAAATCAGGGGAAGCACTGGGGATGATTGAGACGAAGGGCTTCGTGTGCATGCTCGAAGCCATCGATTCCATGCTGAAGGCTGCGAATGTGCAGCTGGTGTCATGGGACAAGATTGGCAGTGGCTTTGTGACGGCCTTCATTTCGGGCGACGTCGCGGCCGTCAAGGCAGCACTGGAAGCCGGTTCTGCTGCAGCTTCGCGGCTGGGCCAGGTGAGCAGCGCTGAAGTGATTCCGCGTCCGCACGAGGAATTGGTGGCTATTCTGCCGAAGCCGAAGGCGCCTGCTGCTGCGGTGAAGAAGTAATCTGAGTTGCCGAGAAGGCGAAGCGAAGTTTTGTGGGCCGTGTGGAGCGGTCCGGGAATCACGGGAATTTGTAAAAGGGAAGCGGAACCATGAGTGAAGCGATTGGGATGATTGAAACGAAGGGCCTGGTGGCCTCGGTGGAAGCTGCCGACGCAATGCTGAAGGCAGCCAACGTGACGCTGGTCAAGCAGCTCAATATCGGCGCAGCCTTCATCACCACGATTATCAAGGGTGACGTGGGTTCTGTGCGAGCTGCCGTGGATGCGGGTGCAGCTGCTGCGACGAAGTCCGGTGAGCTGGTCTGTGCCCACCTGATTCCTCGCCCGGAAGCCACGCTGCTGGAATCAGTGCTCTAATTCTTCAGGTTGGGTTTTCAGCGGGCGTTCAGCATCAGAAGGAGTCTGTGATGAAGGTGCTTGTGGCGAATCTGGGATCGACCAGTTTCAAGTATCGGCTGTTTGATCTGTCGAACGAAACGCAGCTGGCCCGCGGGGGTATTGACCGCATCGGGCAGCCGGGTGCGATGAGCGCCTGTTTCGTGGAGATTGGTGGTCGGCGAACGGAGCTGTCGCAGGAGGTTCCGAATCATGCGGCTGCAGTGGGCATCTGCCTGCAGCAGCTCACGGACCCGGCCGGCGGATGTCTGCATTCCGTCGAGGAAGTCGGAGGGATAGGGTTTAAGGCGGTGTTTGCGGGCAGTCTCAGCGGTGCGCGGATTGTGAATGAAGCGCTCCTGCAGAAGATGGAATCGCTCTCCGATATCGCTCCTGCCCACAACCCACCCTACGTCCGCGCCATGCGACAGCTGCAGCAGGCCTTTCCTCAGATTCCTCTCGTGGCTGCCCTGGAAACAGGCTTTCACGAGACGATTCCGTTCGAGCATCGGGCGTACGCGGTGCCGTATGAGTGGTACACGGACTATGAGATCCGCCGCTGGGGGTTTCATGGCGCCAGTCACCGCTTCATCGCCGGTCGCATCGCTCAGCTGCTGGGACGCAGCGACCTGAATGTGATCAGCTGTCACCTTGGCGGCAGCGCTTCGGTGTGTGCGATTCGGCATGGAGCCAGCATCGCGGCATCGATGGGCATGAGTCCTCAGGGAGGTCTGCCGAACAACAACCGCGTGGGCGATTTCGACGCCTACGCCATTCCGGTGGTGATGAAGGCCACGGGGATGACCTTTGAGCAGGTGCTGGCAGAGATGTCAGCGAAGGGTGGCCTGCTGGGCATCAGCGGACTCAGCGGCGACTGCCGGGACCTCGAGGAAGCGGCAGCCAAAGGCCACGACCGTGCTGAAAAAGCTCTGAAGCTCTTCGAAGCCTCCATCCGCTCCTATGTGGGGGCCTACATGGCGCTCCTGGGCGGGGCAGATGTGCTGGTGTTCACGGGCGGTATTGGCGAGAACAGCGAACGGATTCGCCGCAATGTCTGCCGGGACATGGAATGGGCTGGAATGGAATTGTGTGCGGACAGGAATGCGGGCGTGAAGGGAGAAGCCCGTCTGAATGCCGAACACAGCCGCGTGCAGATCTGGACGGTTCCCACCAACGAAGAGCTGGTGGTGGCGCGACAGACGGCCGAGGCGATCCGCAGCCGGCTTTAATTCATCAGGTTCTCCACAGGGTGCACTTCCATGTTTCTTGCGACCATCACTGGCAGCCTCGTCTCCACTCAGAAAGTCGATGCCCTCGTCGGGCAGAAGCTGCTGCTGGTTGAACCGCTGCGGGTGGACGAAAAGGACCAGTCAAGCCTGAAACGGACGGGGCGGTCATTCGTGGTGGTGGACACGGTGGGAGCTGGTGAAGGGCAGGTCGTGATGTGTGTGCAGGGCTCCAGTGCACGCTTCACGCCGGGTACGAAGGAGCTGCCGATTGATGCGGCGATCATCGGCATCGTGGATTCGGTGCAGGTGAAGTCGCAGATGGTGTTCAAGGCAGGCGATGCGGTGTGAGAGTTTCGACCGGCGGACAGGTGTTGCCGGTGATTGAGTACAAGCGCAGCAGGAGCTGAGCGGGACATTCGGCGAGGGAGCGCCACAAGAGTGAGTACTGAAACGTGGTGCAGGCAACGGAACAGACAATTCGACAGGTTGTTCAGGAAGTCCTGATTCAGCTGGCGGGTCGCGGTGGTTCGGGGGCGCCGAGTGCGGCCGCGAACCGCTGGGGCGTGTTCGATTCAGTGGACGACGCAGTGGCTGCCGCCCAGCGCGGCTTTGAACAGCTCAGCCGAGCCTCCATGGACCAGCGCCGCACGGCGATCGACATCGTCAAGCGGATCTGTGACGAGCAGGCTGAGGAGCTGGGGAAGCTGGAGTTTGAAGAAACCAAAATCGGTCGCCTTGAGCATAAGATTGCGAAGCTGAAGGCGATTAAGACAGTGCCGGGTGTTGAATTTCTGCGGACCGATGCCGTAAGCGGCTCAAACGGTCTGACGATCACGGAGTACGCTCCGTTCGGCGTGATCGGAGCGATCACTCCTGTCACCCATTCCCTGCCAACGCTGGCCGGGAACTTCGTCAACATGGTGGCTGCGGGCAACACGATTGTCTGCAACCCGCATCCCAGCGGAGCGCGGATCGCGGCCGAAGGTGTGCGACGGTTCAACAAGGCAATTCACGCGGCGACTGGTCTGGAAAATCTGGTCACCATCATTGGCACACCGACGATTGAATCCGCGCAGCAGGTTTTCGATCACCGCGGCGTGAAACTGCTGGTGGTCACGGGTGGTCCGGCGGTTGCCCGTGCGGCGCTGAGAAGTCCCAAACGAGCAATCGTGGCAGGTCCCGGCAATCCTCCGGTTGTGGTGGATGCCACAGCTGATCTGGACAATGCAGCAAAGTCGATCGTGGCTGGGGCTGCCTTCGACAATAACCTCCTGTGCATCGGCGAAAAGGAAGTCTTTGCCGTGAAGGAGATCTTTGACCAGCTGATGAACGAAGTGGCCCGGCACGGTGGCTTCCGCCTGAACGCTGCTCAGACCGCCGCCTTCACTGCCAAAGCCTTCGGGCCCCCAAAGGAAGCCGGTGGCCATTATGTGCTCAACCGCGACTTCATCGGCCGTGACGCTGCGTGGCTGGCATCTCAGATCGGGCTCACCATCCCCGCAGAAACTCAGATCCTCTACGGGGAAACTGACGAACACAACCCGTTTGTTACCGAGGAACAGATGATGCCGTTCGTGCCGTTCATCCGCGCGAACTGCACTGATCACGCCATCGGACTGGCTCGCAAATACGAACACGGCTTCGGTCACACGGCCATCATTCATTCTCGTGACGTGCACACGATCACGAAGATGGGCCGCGTGATGAACACCACGCTGTTTGTGAAGAACGGCCCCTGCATGGCCGGACTGGGTCTTGGTGGTGAAGGTTATCTGTCCTTCAGCATCGCCACTCCGACCGGCGAAGGCGTCACCAGCCCGCTCACCTTTACTCGCCAGCGTCGCTGTGTGATGGTGGACGACCTGCGGATCATCTGAAGCACTGAGGCAACAGGAGCGCCAGCCATGCAGACTGCTCGGGTTCTGGGACACGCAACAGCCACGGTCAGGCACGATTCCATGAAGGGCTGGAAGCTCGTCGTGCTGCAGCCGCTGGATATTCGTGATCAGCCGGACGAGTTTCCGCAGCTGGCGATTGATCCGCTGGGGGCACGTCAGGGAGACCATGTGTTCTTCACCAGCGACACCAAATACATCCAGCAGCTCATCGGTCGCAAGGACACGCCAATCCGTTTTTCCGTCCAGGGGATCCTGGATCGGCAGCCGGAGTGACGGATTCTGGAAGGATTTGATCGAAGTTGACAGAAATTGAGAGAACGGTCTGAAAAGCTGGTGTGGATCTGCAATTTGGTGACAGATTTAATGGTGGTTTGACGGATTGGCAGTCAGAAGCATTCATGACGGAAGGGCAGTGGCAGGGACAATGGCACTGAGTGCGGACAGAGTGGAGGAAATTGTGCGGCAGGTGCTGCAGGAGCTGCAGGCGGGGCGAACGGCCCGGTCCGCATCCGCAGTGTCATCTGCTGTCGCGGTTGCTCGCCCTGCCCCGGCAGTTCCCGTGATTTCTGCGGCTGCGGCGACGTCTGTTTCAGCACCGGCTGTCGGGGACGGGGTGTTGCGGATAGCGGATCGAGCGGTGACGGAGGCTGTGCTGCAGGCAGCGGGAGCTGCGGGGCGAACGGTGTCACTGGTGCGCGGCGCCGTGCTGACTCCATCCGGTCGTGATTTCGTGCGGCGGCACAACGTGCGTCTGGCAAGTTACGTGGCGGGGATGTCGACTGCTGCTGCTGCGGGTCCCGCGGTAACAGCGACGCCTGGAATCATGATTGTGTGCGGTCGCGAATCAACAGCGCGGTCAGCAGCGACAGCACTGAACTGGACTCTTCGGGAAGCCGCTGATGAATTCACGGCAGCTCGGGCAGCCCTGGAAGTGCTGCCGGGGCGACGTGTGGTGTGTGTGGGGTGTGAACCTGCCATTGCGGCGTGTGTACTGAACCGGAATGGTGCAGTGCGGGCTGCGGTGCTGGAACGTGCTCAGGGGATGGAACGCCTCCTTGAGCGGATGCAGCCGCACGCGGTGTGTCTGCAGTCGTCCGGCTGGAGCCTGCTGCAGCTGACGAAACTGCTGGAGCGTCTGCAGAGACCGATTCAGCAGCCGGCTGGCTGGGTGGAAGTGCAGTCGGGAGCAGCGCGATGAGGATCATGGAGGTGATTGGCCGAGTGACATTGTCGAAGTGGGACCCTGCATTGAGCGGGGCGTCGTGGAAACTGGCTGTGCCTCTGCTTCACGCAGGGCTCAACGGTGACCCGGCGGGCCGGACGGAACCGGTGGTGGTGTATGACACATATGGAGCAGGAATCGGAGAATTGCTGGCGGTGACGGAAAGTGCTGAAGCCTCAGCGCCGTTTCATCCGCAGACAAAGCCCATTGACGCTTACAACGCCGCCATTCTGGATGCGGTGAGCGTGGAACCTTTCATCAGGAAACAGGTTGACAGATGACTACGAAATGGAACAGCGGAATCAATGACCGGGCACTGAAGGAAGAGATCTGCGAGATTGGTCGCCGGGTCTACAACAAGGGCTTTGCCGCTGCGAATGATGGCAACATCAGCATTCGGGTGGGCGAAAATGAAGTGCTCTGCACCCCGACCATGATCTGCAAGGGCTTCATGAAGCCGGACGACATCTGTGCGGTGGACATGGAAGGCAACCAGATCGCCGGCAAGCGCAAGCGAACCAGCGAGGTGCTTTTGCACCTGGCCATCATGAAGAATCGTCCGGATGTGAAGTCTGTGGTGCACTGTCATCCTCCGCATGCCACAGCATTCGCAGTGGCCGGTGAACCGATCCCGCAGTGCATCCTGCCTGAAGTGGAAGTGTTCATGGGCGAAGTGCCGATTGCACCCTATGAGACACCGGGTGATCAGCGGTTCGCGAGTACCGTCGTCCCGTTCCTGAAGGCAACCAACACGATCATTCTCAGAAATCACGGCACAGTCTCCTTCGGGAAAAGCCTCGAAGACGCCTACTGGAAGACCGAGATTCTGGATGCCTACTGCCGCATTCTGCTCCTGGCAAAGCAGATCGGTCAGCCGATGTATCTGAGCGAAGAAAAGAGCCGTGAGCTGCTGGATCTGAAACGGAAGTGGGGTTTCGACGATCCGCGGTTCCACAACGAAAACTGTGACCTCTGCGGCAACAGCGCCTTCCGCGAAGGCTACCGCGAAAACATGCCGGTGCAGCGCGCCTTCGAGGCCGCTCCGGAGTATCCCGGTTACCTCCAGCAGCCCTGCGGTGCTCCCTGTGCGGAACAGCCGCCGGAAGTCAGCGAAGACCTCGTGCAGCTGATCACCCGCCAGGTCCTCGCAGCACTCGGACGCAGCTAGGCAGGAAAGGCGGAAGCGGCAGGAAAACCCCTCCGTCAACGCCCCGCAACTGACAACCGTCAACTGAACACTGAACACTGACAACTGAACACTGAACACTCTTTCGGGGCAATCACAATGAAGGTCAGCATTATTGGTGGTGGTGGTCTGGTGGGATCCTGCGCGGGTTTCGCCCTGCAGGCCGGGAAGATCGTCAGCGAGATTGTGCTGGTGGATGTCAATAAGGATCTGTGTGAGGGGCAGGCATTGGATCTGCTGCACGGAGCATCTCTGCTGGCACCGCAGCGGATTTCGGCAGCGGGCACGGAAGCGGTGAAGGACAGCGACGTGGTGGTCATCACCGCGGGACTGCGGCGTAAGCCCGACGAAAGCCGCCTGGACCTGATCAACCGCAACGTGGCCCTGTTCCGCACCATTCTGGCGGATGTGAAGCAGCACGGTCTGAAGAAGGACGCGATTGTCTTCGTGGTCTCCAACCCCGTGGACGTGCTGACCTATCTGGCGGTGAAGGAACTGGGTCTGCCGGCGAGTCAGGTGATCGGTCTGGGTACGGTGCTTGATACGACTCGCCTCCGCAGCATGCTGGCTCAGCGACTGAACGTCCCGCCGACTCAGGTGAGCGTCACGATCTTTGGCGAGCATGGCGACAGCATGGTACCGATCTGGTCGATGGCTCAGATTGGCAACATGCCACTGGACAAGTTCCCGGGAGTGACTTCGACATTGATCGCCGAGGTGGAGAAGAAGACGCGTGGGAGCGGCGCGGAAGTGATCCGTAAAAAGGGCGGTGCAGGTTTCGCGGTGGGCGTTTCGATCGCCGACGTAATCCACAGCATCGCGCTCGACGACCGCCGCATTCATCCGGTCAGCAGTCTGATGAGCGGTGCTTACGGCGTACGAGACGTGTGCTTCTCGATCCCGACGGTGATGGGTCGTACCGGTGTGAAGAGCCACATTGAAGTGGAGTTGTGGTCAAAGGAAAAGACCGGGTTGCTGCAGAGCGCCAACGTGTTGAAGGAAACGATCGCCCAGGTGCTCAAAGGTTAGTCCTGAATCGACCCACGGCATCAACGCGTTGCCAAGGGCAAACGCGCGCAATCGAGCCGCGACCGTGAGGGAGCGGGAACCCACCACAGTTACGAAGACCATTTGGCATCCTGCGTCCAGCGGTCGGGCGGAAGCCCCCGGCTGCGATTCGCACCGCAGGTGCGCGCGAAGCCAGTGTGCATAGTTGCCGCGTTTGCCGGTGCCGTTTGCCCGCGGACTTCCGTCCAGCGGCTGATTATTCGAGCGGTCGGGCGGAAGCCCCCGGCTGCGTTTCGCACCGCAGGTGCGCGCGAAGCCAGTGGGCATAGTAGCCGCGTTTGCATGTGCCGTTTGCCCGCGGACTGCCGTCCAGCGGCTGAGTATGCGAGCGGTCGGGCGGAAGCCCCCGTCTGTGATTTGCACCGCAGGTGCGCGCGAAGCCAGTGGGCATCGTTGCCGCGTTTGCCGGTGCCGTTTGCCCGCGGACTGCCGTCCTGCGGCTCAGGATCGTTATCCCAGCCTCCGCGTCATGGTGTTGTCTTCCCGTGTGACGCCTTTCCGAAAAAATCCGGAAAAAGTTCGGGAATCCTGTTCGGGTTCAGGGCCTGATGAAATGGAAGGGCGGAGCTGGGGCGACGCTCGAAGTTCAACAGTTTCCAAACCACAGGAGTTGATCATGAAGACGATGACCAAAACACTGCTGATTTCGGCAGCCTGCACCGCTGTCGGAATCGTCGCATCGCACCAGCCGATTGTGCAAAAGGCGTTCGGTCGCCAGGCGCGGAATGTCTCCAGCTGGACGAAAAATGCCAAAGAAGGCGAACTTGATCGCTTTCAGCTGCAGCTTGAACAGAACCTTGTGCAGTTCACTGAAACCCGCACGCGGCTGCTCACCGAACAGCAGCAGGTCGAAACAAAGGATGCTGATCGCCGCGAAGAACTCGCCCGCGTCGAACATCTGCTGGCGTGCTTCAAATCCGCCTGGGGTGATGGGCAGCGCACGGCCTTCCCTGTGACCGTGTTCACGAGGTCTTACACGAAGGCCGAAATCGAAGCCACTGTCCAGCAGCTGCTCAATCGCCGTACGGAACTGGAATCACTCCAGAACAACTCCGCCGCGACTCTCCAGCAGGCCATGGCTCAGGTTGACCTGCGCCTGGCAGAGACCCGACGACACCTCGACAACATGCCCGTCTACACCGCTCTCGCTGTCACCAGCGATGCCGTTGGACGTTCCGATATGGTCGCCGGGTCTCTTGAAAGTTGCCTCGCTGCCAACCAGGCCTTCCTCACCTCGGCACGCAAATCAGCTTCGGCGAGTGCCATCGCCGCTGCCACTTCCGGCCCCGCCGTCAGTGTTGCAGACTTCCTCGCCCCGGCTGCTGAACCACGGCAACCGGAACCTGCCCGCGAAACCCCACCCACCGTGTCTGAACTTACAGACGCCCTCCGTAACCTCGTGATGGAACGCCGCACCAACAACTGAAATCCCCCCTCTCCCCTTCCAGGGGAGAGGGGCCGGGGGTGAGGGGTCCAACACCCCTGACCGGCCCTCTCATCCCCGCTTCTCACCCCGCAGCTCCCTCACAACATCTCTCATGCCCTTGAAAGGTCCTTCCCATGTTTCTCCGCAGCCTCTCCACTCTGTTCCTGCTCGCACTGGTGTTTTCGGCAACCCTCCAGGCTGACGAAAAAACCTGCACTTCAGACGCATCCGTGATCAGCAATCCCGCTGCCGCATGGCACCTCGGTGCATCCCTCAATCATCCGGATGGTGTCTATGAAGTCGGCCAGCAGCTGGAAGTTACCGTCACCGCTCCCCGCCGTTGCTACATGCACATCATCAACATTAACCCCAAAGGTGAAGTCTCGGTGCTCTGGCCGCTGAAGACCGGTGATCCGAGTCTCGTCGAAGCAGGCCAGACCGTCACTTTCCCGGACCCGGCCAGCCAGCCAAAGGTCATCTTTGAAGCTCAGCCCCCGGTGGGCAGGGAACTCATTGTGTGCTTCGCAACCCTGAAACCGCTGAATCTCAGAGAACCGGAATCTGCCAAAATGTTTCTGGAATTCCTCGAACAGGCCGGCAAGAGCATCCCCGAAAAGGTGGCTCAGGTTCGCAGCTTCGTAACGAAGATCGAACCGACGCCGGCAGGCTGGAACGCGCTGGCGCTGCAGGTGGTGACGAAGGAGAAGGAACAGGAGGCAGGGACGCGAACATTTCGCGGCAGGGGGATTACTGCCACCGAACCTTTGACCTTGCATCCTGCCGCAGGCACACACAGGCATGTCTCTCCTGCCGTCTTGCGGGCGTTCCGGTCTGCCCGTTCAAATCCAGGTCGCTGATCCACGCGGTGACCTGTTTCTGACCAATACGTAAAGATCGGATGCTGTCAAAGCAGCCGATCTTTTTTTGTATGGATTGGCCCGCGGCGTCTCTGCTGTCGGGATAGTCGCGTTTCGCTCTGCGAAACGTCCGCCCCCCCCTCTTCACCGCTCAGCCCCGCCCACCGCCGATGTTCCATCACGATCCTTCAGAATCAAAAAAATTCCTGAGAAACCGCTGTCGTTTCCGGGCTGCACTTCACAGCGGGACATTGCACTGTCGGAGGTCGGCAGGCGGATTCCCGCAACGCACGCAAACAGGGAGTGCTGTCATGTTGTCACGAAGTTTCTGGACCAGGTGGATGCGTCGGATTGCTGTTCCCGCTGCCGGGCTGCTGCTCCCGCTGGCGGCAGATGCCGGGGAACGCCGGGCGATTCTGATTGCCGTCAACAATTACCAGCCCGCAGCCAGTCTGACACCGCTGAACTACGCGGTAAACGACGTTCGCGATCTGCAGCAGACGCTGTTGAGCATGGGTTACGCAGACAACGACATCGTCGTGCTCTCCAGCGACGCAGCCAATGCAGACGCACAGCCGCTGCAGGAACGGATCATGGACGTCGTCGAGGAATTCTCGTCAGCAGCTCCGGATGGTCGTGGAGAATCGATTCTGGTGGTCTTCGCCGGACATGGCTTCAACAGCAATGGTGAAAGCTTTCTCTGCCCGCAGGACTTCGATGCCAGCCGTGCAGAAAACTCCGCGGTGTCCGTCACGAAAATCGTCAACCTGCTGGCAGACAGTCCGTTCGACGCCAGATACTTCGTCACCGACGCCTGCCGTAACGAAGACATTTCCTCGGGCAGCCGCGAATTCAACCTCGCCTCCGGTCTGCAGCAGCTGGAACTGCAGCAGGACGATGCCGCTCAGGGACTCGTACTCTTCTCTTCCTGCCTCAGCGGACAGAAATCCTTTGAAGATCCCACGCTGCAGAATGGCGTCTACCTGCACTTCTTCGCAAAGGGTCTTGAAGGTCACGCCGACCGCGACACCGGGGACTTTAACGGCGAAGTCAGCGCTGCGGAACTCAGCGAATATGCCGCCCGTGAAACGCATCGCTTTGTCCAGGCAAAATACGACGACAATCAACGCCCCTCGGCCAACATTCATGCCACCGGGGAACTTGTCCTCACCCGCCTGTCACCCGCACAGAAGGCAGCCATGGGGACGGTCAAGCGTCGCACCATCGAACAGGTGCATAACGAACTGGATGCTCAGGAACGCGTCGCCGAAGGAGTTGGCCTGCTGATCTCCCAGTCCCGCGATGAAGCCCTGAAACGCTTCAGCATGGCCGTGGAAAAATGCAGCGACAACTACATGGCCCGCCGCCTCAGAGCCCTGCTGTATGTGCTCAAAGGCAACAGCAGCCCGACTGAGGCTGCAGAACAGTATCGCCTTGCCATCGCCGACATGCAGGCCGTGGACAGCCGACTGCGAATCGCCATTCCGGATTCCACCGGTGAATTGCAGCTGCGACCGGAAGATTCCATTCGCTATTCCTACCGCAGTCCCGGCCAGGCACCTTCTGCCGCCTCCATTCGCGGCGGGGATGTGCTGGAAGTCGATGACGTGGTCAATTCCGGCAACACCAACTGGCTCCGCGTCGTGGCCATCCGCCGCAGCCTTGATCCCGCCACCGGACAGTCCAAACGCGAACAGGTCGAAGGATTTATCCAGCTCGCCAGCGTGGCACGCGCCGACGCCAATGATGCTCAGCTGCAGGATTACAACCGTCTGCGCAAACCCACACCACAGGACCTCGCCGGGATGAATCGACGCAGCAACAACGTCGCAGCGGCTGAGCGAGCCAATCGCGTGGCAGATGGACTTGGAGTAGCTGCTGGCGTCACAAGCCAGATTCCGGGAGCCGGCCGCGTGAGCGGTGGCCTGGGAACCGCAAGCGGAGTGATTCGAAGCATCGGTGGCTTCCGCCGCCGCTAGGCGATCAGCGTGGGGAGCCGCCGGACGGTAGTCCGCGGGCAAAGGGCCCCTGCAAACGCGGCAAAGATCCCCCCTCTCCCCTGGAAGGGGAGAGGGGTC
>JBEIEK010000162.1:0-12805 GCA_040382995.1 Planctomycetaceae bacterium | reverse complement strand
TGGCTGCCCGTCTGGATGTAGGTGATGGCGGGGTCGTGATTGATGGCTTCGGTGTGGACGGTTTTGACGATGCACAGATCGTCGACGATGGAGGCGATGTTGGGGAGCAGTTCGCTGACCCAGGCACCGTGCTGACCGTGCCGGGCGAATTTGAATACAGAAGGTGCGCAGGGCAGACGGCTTTGCCCGGAGGTCATGGTGGTAATGCGCTGACCGTTGCGGACGCTTTCGGGGAGGTCTTTGTCGAAGAAGTCGGCGAGTTTGGGTTTGTAGTCGTAGAGATCCAGCTGCGACGGTGCGTCGGCCATGAAGAGCCAGATGACGCGTTTGGCAGAGGGAGCGTGGTGCAGGGCGTTGAGTGCCGGCGCAGCATCGGCCGGAGCGGTGCCGCCTGTGGGTGTGGAGGCGGACAGGAGGGAGGGATTGAGCAGGGACGCGAGAGCGGCGGTGCCAAGTCCGCAGGCGGAGCGGCCGAAGAAGTAGCGGCGGGTTTCGGCGGTGAGATGCTGAGCCAGCGGATTCATGGCGGGGCGTTCCTGTGGGAATTCACGTGGCGGTGGGAATTGTGTCAGCCGGCACTTTCGGCGGTGTGCAGGGCTTCGTCGGCTGCCTGATCATCGGTGATAGTCCGTTCGCGAAGCATGGCAATGCGACCGGTGCGAACCATTTCGAGAATGCCGAATTCTCTCATGCGTTCGACGAAGGCTTCGATTTTGTTCTCGCGGCCGGAGATTTCAATCATGACGTGGTTGGCGCCGACATCGACGATGCGTCCGCGGAAGATATCGACAAGCTCACGAATTTCGCCACGGCGGCCATTTTCGGTGCTGACCTTGATGAGCATCAGGTCGCGTTCGACGTAGTCGTGGCCGGAGAAGTCCTGGACGGTGACAACGGTGACGATTTTCGAGAGTTGTTTGCGGACCTGTTCGAGTGTTTTTTCGTTGCCATTGACCACGAACGTCATGCGGGAAAATTCTGGGTTTTCGGTCGCGCCGACGGCGAGGCTGTCGATGTTGTAGGCGCGGGAAGCCAGCATTCCGGCGATGGTGGCAAGGACACCGGGCTGATTCATGACGAGAGCAGACAGGACGTGTTTCATGGGAGCAGAACTTTCAACCTGAAAAGACGGCAGCGGGAATCCACGCCACAGTCTACGGCGGAAATGGACGCCTGACAACAGCCGATCGGACGGATGTCAGCGGACGGACCGGGTTGAGACCTTCGGGGCGTTATGCGTGGACCAGATCGCGTGCCGCAGGGTGGGATTGCAGCGATTGTGCCGGCAGAGTGACCCGCAGCGGTTCAATCCGGCATCACGGCGTTGTGGTAAACTTCCTGGACGTCGTCGCAGTCGTTGAGCAGGGCGAGGAATTTTTCGAACTGGGCGGCGTCTTCGGCACTGAGCGTTTTGGTGGTTTGGGGGTGAAACGTGATTTCGGCCACTTCCAGCTCCAGTTTGGGGAAGGCTTCGAGGAGTGCCGTTTTGGCTTTGTAGAATTCGGAGGCTTTGGCGAAGAGCGTCACCTTGCCGTCTTCACACAGCACGTCGTCGACGTCCACGTCGGCGTTGAGCATGACTTCCAGAATGCGGTCGGGGTCATTGCCGGCAAAGGAAATGATGGCTTTGTGATCGAACAGGTGAGCCACTGAACCGGCGGCACCCAGGCGTGCTCCGGCGCGAGTAAAGCAGGTGCGAACATCGGTGATGGTGCGGTTGTTGTTGTCCGTCAGGCAGTCGACGATCACTGAGCAGCCGCCGGGGCCGTATCCCTCGTACCGAACATTCTGGAAATCCTCGCCGCCGACACCCGCGGCCTTCTCTACGGCCTTGTCGATGACGTGAGCAGGTACCTGGTCGCGCTTGGCTTTTTCGATCAGGTTGCGGAGTGCGGGATTGTTTGCGGGGTCCGGAACCCCGTTCTTCGCCACCACGTACAGCTGTTTGCCGTACTTGGAATAGAGCTTGGATTTCTGAGCGGCCGTTTTGAAGATGGAGGCCTTGCGGTTTTCGAAACTGCGTCCCATAGAGTGCGCCGTCGAATGGTCTGTGATTGGAGATGGAGAAGCCCGGAGGGCCGAGGCCCAATGGCACTCACTGTCGCCATCGAGGGCGGCAATAGTCGTCTTTCGCTCTGCGAAAGCACGTCCTTTCGCGGAGCGAAAGGCGACAAAGTGACTGCGATTGGGCCGGGGCCCCGTGCTGCCGGCAATCCTAGCAGATCTCCCGGAAAAGTTCTCCAGCGGAATTCAAAGAATCTGGCTGTGATTTGGTTAGACTCTGCACCCGTGCAGACGGAGGTGCTGCGGCTGTTCCCACGCCCTTTTTCTGAATTCCAGAGGAGTTCGGTATGTCACCCGCTGAAAGTCGCCGCCTGTTTCTGCAGCGGACCGCCGCAATTGCGGCAACACCCGCCCTGTCCGGCACTGCGGCCGCTGCCTCGTTCAAGCCTGACGAGCCTGCGGTGCCGCAGTCAGTGCAGGAACTGTGGGCGGACTTTGATCCCCGGACGGAGCCCCTGGAAACGGAACTGATTCGGGAGTGGACCGAGGCTGGGGGCGTGTACCGGCACGTGCGATTCCTGGTGGGCACATTTCGAGGTGTTCCCGCAAGGATGACGGCGATCTATGGATTTCCAGCCGAGCCCACGGAGCGGCTGCCGGCCGTGATGCATATACACGGTGGCGGTCAGCGTGGTTTTCTGCATGAGGTGCGGTTTCTGGTCGGTCGCGGCTACGCCGGACTCTCTGTGAATTGGGGTGGCAACGGGGATGGAACAGCGCCGTTCAATTCCGTGGAAGGAGCGGAGCCGGACGATCCGAACACCGACTGGGGTGTTGTGGACCCCTCACAGCTCAATCCCGCCGGCTATGACTCCATTCTTCCCGGCCCCAGACAGCTTGTGCCGGACCGCGAGCATCCGCAGAACTGCAACTGGTACCTGCTGACACTCGCCTGCCGCCGTGGCCTGACATTTCTGGAGCAGCAGCCTGAAGTCGACCCGGAACGGCTGGGAGTGCACGGCTATTCCATGGGCGGCAATCTCACCATGTATGTGGCCGGTACGGATGCACGCGTGAAAGCGGCTGTGCCAGCCGTGGGCGGAGCGGGCTGGAGGTGGGAGTGGCATGAATTCACGGGCGGCAGAGCGCGGCTGGATCATGTTCGCGGCGATGTGGACCTGTTTCGCCGCACGCTGAGCTTCGAGAACTACGCTCCGCTGATTCGCTGCCCGGTCCTGCATCGCAGCGCCACCAATGACTTTCATGGCTGGATGGACGATGTCTGCCGCACGCAGGCACTGATTCCACAACAGCCCACCAGATTCAGCTGGGCACCACACCTGAATCACCGACTGACCACCGAAGTCGAAGTTGCCATGCCACTGTGGTTTGACCAGCACCTGAAAGGTGGCAGACCGCTGCCGGAGACACCTGTGAGCGAACTGGTGCTGGCGACGGACAACCGGGTTGCCGTGCTGAAAGTGCAACCTGACCGAAGCTGGGACATTCGTCGCTGCCGCGTGTTCTACAGTGTGGATCCGGATCCGCGAGCGCGGTTCTGGCGAAGTGCTGTGGTGCGGAACGACGGACCGGGCTTCTCTGCCGAACTGCCTCTGCACTCCAGTGAACTGCCGCTGTTTGCCTTTGCCAGCATTGACTATCGGCTGGCCGAATCGGTCTCCCTGCAGCCGCTCCCGGGACGCGGTGAACCGGCGGAAACGCTGACGATTTCCGGTCTCCTGATCGCCGTGACGCCCCAGTCACTGCAGAACGCCGGTGTGGCGACAACTTTGAGCCCCACCCCGCTCATCGACGATTTCTCGAACGGGTTTGACGACTGGTATGTGCTCAATCGCGGCAACCGGTCGCATCAGCAGTTCTGGACGAGGAAGCTGACGGATCCGCTGTGGCGCGGGGCGGAGGGGCAAAGTCTGGAACTTCAGGTGCGGATGCCCGAGACCAATACGCTGACGTTCGTGATTCAGGAAAACGAATGGCGAAGCTACCGCGGGGCTCGGAAAACGTTTGTGCACGAACGCGAAATTTCAGGATCTGCAGAACTGCAGAGTGTGCTGCTGACGTGTGAGGACTTCCGTCTGAACGGCGGTGAGGGCGAAGCACTGGTTTCGTGGGAGGCTGTGGACCAGTTTGGCATCTGTGCGCATTTTGGCGAGCGGGGTCAGAAGGCGGTTCCGGTGCGGATGTGGCAGGGTGCAGAGCCGCAGCTGCAGCGGCTGCGGTGGGTTTGAAACATAAAAAAAGCCGCCCGGATGAACTGGTCATCCGGGCGGCGTTGGGTTGAGTGGCGTGCTTTCGCGGAGCGAAAGGCGACAATGCAGCCGAGAGGGTTATGGCAGGGAGGTCAGCTGCAAAAGGGGCCGCAGCAGTTGTCGGCGTGCTTCGACGACACCGGATGCTGCGGTGACAGCTTCCTCTGCGGCCGTCAGTTCCGTCTGCATCGCCTTGACGCGACCTTCGATCGGTGCGATCTCTGCCGTGAGTGCTTTGATCTTCTGGTCAGCAGAAGCCATGACAGTCTTGGCGTCGGTGACGGTTTTCTCTGCGGTGGCGACTTCAGCCTGCATGCCTTCGATCTGCTTGCCCATGGCGGCGATTTGTTCGGTCATCGCGGGCAGCGTTTTTTCCTGGCGGTCGGCGATGGCCGCGAGGTTTTCGGCGGAGGCTTTGATTTCGGCGTTATCGGGCAGCAGTGCGAGGGCCGCTTTGGCCTGTTCGATGGCTGCCTTCAGGGAGGGAACGGCTTTCTCGGTGCGGGACTTGAGGTCCTGTTGTGCGACCATCTGCTTGTCGACATTCGCCATCGCGACGGTGACGTCCTTCATTTTCTGATCTGAGGCTGCAGCGAGTGCTGTGGCCTCGGTCATCATCTTCTGGGCGGCTGCCATTTCCTGCTGTTTCTGTTCCAGTTCCGCCTGAGCGGTCAGGGAGGCAATCTGAGCGTCTTCGCGTTTCTTTCGGGCCTCTTCGAGGTTGGCGAGTTCATCGCGGAGGGCGATGTAGTTCTGCCAGCGATCGACCTGTGAGTTGGCCTTGTTGAGTTCCTGCTGGACAACAGCGAGGGCCTGTTCTTTTTCGTCCAGAGTTTTCTGGTAGGGGGGCAGGGCAGCATTTTCGGAGTCGAGGACCCCTTTGGAGGCCACGAGAGCCTGTTCGTCGGCAGCCAGCTGTTTCTTTTGAGCGTCAACGGCGACCACGAGAGCGGCGATGGCCTTTTTCAGGGTGTCGAGTTCCGTGGTCTTTGTGGTGACTTCGGTTTCACGCTCCTTCACCTGAGCGTTGAGTTGATCGACGACCTTTTTGAGTTCCTCGTCGGACTTCGTGAGTTCGTAGGCTTCGGCGGCCTTGGCAGCAGCGGCCATGAGTTCGGGAACAGCCTTTTTGAGTGACTCAAGCTTTTCAGTGGCTGGCTTTTCCTTGCCCTGTTCGGCTGCGAGTTTCTGTTCTTCGGCGGCCACGACGGCCTGCTGGGCGGTGCGTTTCTTTTCGGCTGCGGCGTAGGCTGCGGCAGCGGCGTCGATCTTCTGTTGCTGGGCGGCTTTGGCGGCAGTTGCAGCATCGCGTTCAGCGGTTGCAGCCTTGACCTTTTCTGTGGCCGGGGTGACGAGCCCTTTGGCTTCGGCAAGGCGTTCGTCCAGCGTCGGCGGGTTGGTGCTGAGGTTGCCGAGTCGGGCTCCATCGGCGGCGTTCCAGACACGGACTTCGCCGGTCCAGTCGCCAGCGATGACGCGATCGGTTTCGTCGCAGTGGGTTACCTGCAGGGCGAGATCGTTGAAGGCTTCGAGATTGCGGATGGCTCCGCCGTTGGCGTCCCAAAGTTTGGCGACTTTGTCGCGGCCGGAGGAAGCAATGCGACCGTCGCGGCAGAATTCGATGGAGAACACACCACCACCGTGGGCGCCCCAGGATTTGATCTGGCCACCGTTTTCCATTTCCCAGAGCCGGATCGTGGTGTCTTCGCTGCCGGATGCGAGCACGTTGCCGTCAATTCGCCATGAGAGGGAGTAGACGGGACCGGTGTGTCCGGTGAGTGTCAGGTATTCGCGGCCGGTCTGAGCTTCCCAGACGTGTACGCCACCGCTGCGGTCAGCGGAAGCGAGCAGAACACCATCTGGGCTGAATTCAAGAGAGTACACCCAGTCGGTGTGCTTGCGGCATTCGTAGGCCAGTTCGCCTGTGGCTGTGCTGTAGACGCGGACGATTTTCTGGGGGCCGGCGAGAGCGACCATGGACTGGTCGGCACTGATGTCGGCGGCAAGGACTTCGTCGAGTTCGTCACCGATGGTCATGAGTCGTTCGCCGGTGCGGACGTCCCACACCACGCAGAGACCTTTGGAGGCACCGCGACCGCCACCGGCGAGCAGCAGGCTGCCGTTGCGGCTGAACTTCAGGACACGGGGACGACCTTCGGGGAAAGGAAGCACGCCAAGGGCTTCGAGGGTGCCGGTGTGGTACAGGACCACCTGCTTCTGACCGGCCACGGCCACCAGTTTCGACCACGGGTTGGTGGCGATGGCTGAGACGGCGGTGGTGGCGGTTGTTTTGACGACGGGTGCGAGGTTGAGCACATCGGGGAGGGGTGCGGGACCTTCGGGGCGAGCACCGGCGGAAACATTCACGCTCATCGCAGCGTTGTTTTTCTTCTTGATCACAACTTTGCTGGATGAAGTTTCGGGGGCACCGGCGTCGATCCATTTCCGCAGGATTTCGATCTCCGCGTCGGGGATCTTGTCGGCGTTCGGCGGCATGTAGGGTTCGCTGGTGTGAGCGACGAGGCCGAAGAGGTAGCTGGCGTTGGAATCGCCCGGTTCGATGGATGCCCCGGAAGCACCACCCTGCATGAGTGTGGTGTAGGTGGAGAGATCGAGGTCCGAGGACTTCTTGTTGGTGTTGTGGCAGGTGAGACAGCGATCGCGCAGGATGGGCTTCACGTGATCTTCGAACGTGATTTTATCCTGAGCCAGAGCGCCGGGGGCCAGCCACAAAGCAGCGGACACCGTGGCGGAAAGAGCGAAGGAGAATGGGGGGCGAAACCAGGCTTGCATGCTGTACTCCAGCAACGACGACGATCGGTAATAGGTCTGACGGTGGGTTTGTTATTCGGCAGAAATTGCCGGAGTTCCGCAGCCTGCACAGTCGGTGCACAGCGAAAATCCTGGCTGGTTTGCGGATCTTCGCCGGCAAAGCCGGAATAACCGGTGTGACAGCACGGATGAATCAGTGATTGAAAAGGAACTCGCGGGAGTTGAGCAGGGACCAGAAGATGTCTTCGAGAGCTTCCTGAGGATTCTGCTGCTCGGCGACAATCGCTGTCAGGGACGCAAGTTCCTTCTCGGATGGACGGCGTGTGAAGCACCGCATGAACATCTCGGTGATGATATCCGCGGGGGTCTTGCCTTCCTTCAGGCGAGTGGGAACCAGCCCGCCCTGGGCGATCTTGGCGTTTGAGGTGTCGCCATTGATGAGGTGCAGAGCCTGTGAAAGATTGGGCTCCATTTTGACTTCGCAGGAACAGACGGATTCGCGTTTCGCGCGGCCGAAGGTTGTCAGGAAGTAGGTGGCGGTATTGCCGTCAGCAATCTGCACTGCGCGAGCCCCGGTCGGGAGTCCGGGGAACTTGTCCTGGGTGGAGGTCACAGAGCTGATGCAGTCCAGAAGCACTTCGGCACGGATCCGACGAAGTTCTGCGTGGGCGAAGTTCTTGTGGTCGGAGGCGTTGCTTTCGTTTGTCGTTGTGGACAGCTGGTAGGTGCGGGACGTGCAGATGTCGCGGACGAGCTTGCGGAAGTCGTAGTTGTAATCCGTGAACTTGCGACCGAGTTCGTCGAGAAGTTCGGCATTGACGGGTGGGTTGCTGATGCGGACGTCGTCGACTTCCTGGATGATGCCACGACCAAAGAAGTGGGCCCAGACGATGTTGGCGAGGTTCTTGGCGAAGTAGGGGTTTTCGGGGGAAGCAAGCCATTCCGCCATCACCTGGCGACGGTCTTTTCCGGTGAGGTCTGGTTCGACACCGCCGAGGAATTTAGGTTTCATCACGCGGCCACCGACGAGGTGTGTGACTTCGCCGCCACCGGAGTTGAAGATGATGGTTTCGCGGGGATCTTCACCCTGCTTGCGGCCAATCTGGGAGAAGAAGGCGGCGAAGCCGTAGTAGTCATCCATGGTCCAGCGGTCGAACGGGTGATTGTGGCACTGGGCACACTGGATTCGCATGCCCATGAAGACCTGGGCGACGTTCTCTGCGGTTTTGAGTGTTTCGGTTTCGGTTTGGTAGTAGTTCACGGCCGGGTTGGCGAATGAACCACCGCGTGCACCGAGCAGTTCCTGGACCATTTTGTCCGTGGGAGTGTTGTTGGCGATCTTGTCTCTGAGCCAGTTGAAGTAGGCCAGCATGGGCTTCTTTTCAACGCGGTTGGCGATGGTGCGGACCTGGAGCAGTTCGGCCCACTTCATCACCCAGATGTCCACGAATTCCTTGCGCTGCAGGAGCTGGTCGACGAGCTTGTCGCGTTTGTCGGGGGCTGTGTCGGCCGTGAATTTTTCGTAGTCATCGATGGTGGGCATGGTGCCGGTGATGTCGACGAACACGCGGCGGAGGAATTCCTGATCACTGCACACTTCGGAGGGGATGATCCGCAGCTTGCGAAGCTTGGAGTGAACGAGGGTGTCGACGTAGTTGAATTCCGGGGTCTTCGGATCTTCGTACTGGAGTCCCTTGGGAAGCACGATGAAGTGAGACCCGACGGTGTGGGTGTCGAAGCGAGCCATGATGAAGGCTTCGCCGCGAGCGTGTGCGGTGACAGTGCCGGTCTGAGCGATCTCGGCGCTGTTTTCGTTGTTGGAGCTGAAGTAGGCAAGGTTGGTCACGTCGCGGTCAGTGCCATCGGCGTACTTGGCGCGGACGGTAAGTCTCTGCGTAGCACCTTCTCCGTCGAGCACTGCTTCCTTCGGGTAGAGTTCAACAGAGACGACAGCGGGGACCGGACCGGGGTCATTGGGAGCCCCGGCTTCAAGCCAGCGGAGCACCGTGTTGTAGTGTTCGCTGCCGACGTCATATCGCTTGCCACCGGTATGGGGCACAACTCCGGCGCCTTTTTCCATCAGCAGACTTTCTGCTGGCAGGGCGAGGTTGATGCGGCGGCCGGGGATTTCGCGAGTGAGTCGGTAGTGGTCGCCTTCGGGGTCGAAGCCGAAGAGTGACAGACGGAAGCCGTCCTTACCGCGTGCGGCACCGTGGCAGCTGCCGTTGTTGCAGCTGGTTTTCATGAACACGGGCATCACGTCCAGGCGGAAGCTGATTGGCGGATCAACAGTGGCATTGGCCACGGTCACCGGGACTTCGACCGTGTGCCCGGCGTGCGTCACGATGACTTTTGTGGAGCCGTCGGCGACGGGGTGAAAGGTATTGCCGTCGCGTCGGATGAGGGCTTCGTTTTCGATTTTGATCTGCGCCTGGTCTGTGACGTCGACGGTGAGGCCATTGGGAAGCACCGCCTGAACGATGAGCGACTGGCGATCGCGGATGGCCGAGAGATGAATATCGGCGGGAGCGACCGTGAGTGAGGCAGGGGCCGGATCGTCGGCAACTGCGGATGATACCAGCAGGAGCACGGCGAGCAGGGCGGACGGCTTGAACGGATTCATGTGTGGATCCTGAGACACTGTTATTTGGTGTATCGGGTATGGAGTTGGAGTCAGGAGGAAGCGGTGGGGGCTATCGAGTAACCGAGTTACTTTTGCGGCGGAGCAGTTTTCTGCTGGGCTTCCAGCCGGAGTTTTTCGAGTCGCGTGAGGCGTTTTTCGGCTGGGGGAGCCGGAGCGGGAGCGGCGGGAGCAGCAGCAACGGCGGCCGGGGCCGGCAGTGGGGCTGCGGTCGGCTTGGGCGGGAGCGGCTTATCGATGCGGAGCTCGGAATTTCCCAGGCGAGCGTGCACGATGGGTTCATTGTTTTCGGTGACGGTCACCTGACAGAAGACATTCTTATGATTGCCCTCGGGGCTGTCCGCAGCCGTCTTGACCTTGAAAACCAGTTCCTTTGTTTCAGGAGTAATCTGCAGGGGCTCGGCGGTGACCTTATGGGGCAGTCCGACAAGTGTGACCTGAGCGGGAGCTTTGAGCTCTTTCAGGACCTGCACTTCGACAGCGATTTCGGTTTCCTGACCCTGCTCGACCGAGGCCCGCTGCAAAGCGATGCTGACGTAGGGTTCGGCGACTTCGATTTGAGCCATCTGGGAGGACGCCCAGGCGGCGCCGTTGACATTGGAAGAGCCGAGCACGTAGATGGGCCATTTGCCGAGCGCGGCGTTGCCGTCGGCGTTTAGCTGATACAGCGCTTCGGTCTGACCTTTGGGGATGGAGATTTCGCTGTTGGCACCGATACCTGGCGGGCGGAAGGGGAACTGCACAGAGATGGCTTCGTCCCAGCCCTCTTTCTTTTTGGCGACGACCTTGAGCATCATTTGACCGTTGCGGACGATCGGGACGCTGGGCTGGACGATTTCCAGCTGGAACGGCAGTTCTTCGATGACAGCCACGGGCAGCCGGTCAACGTCCTTCCAGACGTAGAGTGACTGACCGGGGCCAGCGATAACAAAGTCTGCACGGTTGCTGAAGCGACCGAAGAATGCCAGATTCGGATCGGTAGGCTTCATTTTGAAATCGACGAGAGCACCGGCGAGAGGAGCGTCTGGAGCGGCTTCGAAGACGACGGGCATGACGTTGAGATTGGCTGGCATGGGCTGCGCGACCATCGTGAGACCAGCCGGAAGTTGCACGCCGTCGATCACAAGCTCACCGCCAAAGTTCGCACGTTCGGCAGAGATGATGGTCGCGAAGCGATTGCCACGGGGAACATAGATCTGCTGGCGGGACTGTGAATACCGGGCAACTCGGGGGATGCCAACATTCAGTGACGGCTTGACTTCCTGGAATTCGATGCGGTAGACGAATTGCGGACCGCCACGATTGAGATGATCAGCGACGCGGATGGCGTAATCGCCGTCGGCGGGAACCTGCCAGCGGAAGTAGCTGTCTGGGCCGCGGCTGTCATCGTTTCCGGTGATGCCTTCGCCCGTGGCCTTGTAGAGGTTCATAACCGGGTCGATGGGTGAACGAATGCGGCGACCGAAGCATTCCACTTCGAACACCTGTCCGGCTTTGGCGGTGAAGCGGAAGATATCGACGTCACCGGGTTCCTGGAGAATGCCGTTGAAAGCGGAGGGGAAGGTGGAAACGACAGTGGCTGTGTCAAACCCCTGATTGGGCTCAGTTTCGAGAGCGTTAGGGTGCGGGGAGATACGCAGCGGGTGGCCGGAAGGGGTGACACCCTGAGCATCCTCGATGAAGATGGTGGTTTCAAGAGTGTCGGCGGGGAGTGCAATCTGTTTGGCGATGGGGCCGGTGGCGTCGCCGATGAAGGTAATTTCCTGGGTCTGTCCGGCCTGCCCACCAGCGGGGTAGGTGATGGTGGGGCGCGGGAAGGTGCCGACATGCAGGCGGTAGCGGCAATTGCCGTCGCCGCCGTAGCCGCTTTCGCGGACTTCGATGACGTAGCGACCATCTTCGGGGATGGTCACGGAGAGTGCTGCGTCCTGTTTGAGCAGGGGCGAGTCGTCTACGGAGGCGATTTCGAAGCGACGATCGTTGAGGATGGCGATGTAGGGGTCGAAGAGTGTCTGACCGAATCGCATGCCTTCGACTTCGGCGGAGATGCGATCGCCTTTTTTGGCTTCGATGACGTAGTAGTCAACGTCTTCGTTCTGCACGGTACCGGAAACGGTGCTGTTGACGGCGATGTTCTGGGGAGCGTTGAAGTCGGTGTTTGGCTCGACCTCTTCGACCGCCGGGAGTGCTCCGACGAAGAACGTGCGGTATTCGGAAATTCCGCTTTTGGTGCGGACCTGAGCGGTGTGTTCGCCGAGTGCGCAATCGGCAGCGATGCGAACCTTGACGTCGATGTTATTGGCGTCCGCGGCTTTGATTTCGAGCACTTCGAAGCCGGGTTCGTAGAAGAAGATCTGCTCGGCGTCCTGGAGTCTGGCGCCGGAGAAGCGGAACACCTGTTCGGTGCCGCGCTGAGCGCCGCGGGGGAGGATGATGGAGAGCGATGGATCGGCGGCGTCAACCGAACGGGATCCGAGCACGGCTGTGGGGAACAGCAGGGCTGCGATCAACAGGACAGACCGAAGTTGCATAGGTCGTGCTCATCCTCTGGCGGTCAAAGGAACAAAGTGGGGCCTCCTGCCGACGCTTTGGCAGACCATCCATGGTCGGCCGAGGCTGTAGTTTTAACAGTCACGATAAGAAACAACGCTGCGCGTGGAGATCACGAGCAGCGTTGAGAGGTGAAAACTGTGGATCAGGCGAGCAGTTCTGAGCGAACTTTGCCACCGTCGACAATTTCGATGGGACGATCGCCTGGGGCCATGAGTTCCTTGTCGGCGACGATACCGAGGCAGTTGTAGATGGTGGTTGCCCAGTCTTCGACGTTGAGCGGGTTATCCTCGGGCTCGCTGGCTGTGGAGTTTGAGGTTCCGTAGACGAAGCCACGCTTGATACCGCCACCTGCGAGCACGACGCTGAACACTTTCGGCCAGTGGTCGCGGCCGGAGGTGCCGTTGATCTTGGGTGTGCGACCGAATTCGCTGGCGATGCAGACCATGGTGTCGTTCAGGCGGCCACGTTCGTCCAGGTCGCGAATAAGGCGAGCGAAGGCCTGGTCGAGCGGCGGCACCTGGCCGTTGATGCCGGCGGCGATGTTGTCGTGCATGTCCCAGCCGCC
>JBEIEK010000161.1:0-12820 GCA_040382995.1 Planctomycetaceae bacterium | reverse complement strand
GCCGCTGTCGCGCAATCTCCTGAAACCAGCGAATTCACAAGCCTGCAGGACCGCATCGCCGACCGTCAGGCCGCTACTTGCGCCGCTTCCACAACCGCCCAGGAAACTCAAACCGAACACGGACCCCGCGCCGGATGGCTGGCCCCCATCGCTCTTGATCCTCCCCGCAGGCATTCTCGCGACATCCACACCACCCGCCGACTTTCCAACCGCGGCTGCCTGTTCCTGTCGCTGGATCAATACCTGCAACTGGTCGACTGGACCGGCCGTCAACTGCGGCTGGATAAACCCGGCCAGGTCCCACCACACCTTGACCCCATCCTCACACGGCTTGACTGCAGCCTGGAAACCTGGCTGGACCTTGTCAAAAACTTCCGTCGGCGTTTCCTGACGGAAGCCGGCCGACCGGAAACACTGCAGACCGTTTCACAGCTTCGCCGAGCCTGCCGTCGATCAAATCAGCGGCCGTGAACCTCTGCGGGCTAAGTCTTCATCGGTCAGCGGGGACAGGTCATCGTTTCGGCAGGTCCCGCTCCCTTAACGCATATTGTCGCCACAAGAACGGCACCTGCCTGCGAGTGCTTCCTACTCGATCTGCAATTCATCGATATCAGGCAACTCATCCTCGACATTCGTTTGCCCCGCCTGCACCGGTAATGAACTCGCACCCGGCAACGCCTGGCCGGACTTCATCTCGTCCTCATGTCTCGCCTCGCGGGAAAAGTTCAGTGGCCAAACCCACGGCCGGAAGCGTTCAAAATCGCCAGTTTGATCCTGGTAAAGAATCGCCCGACCGCTGTTCAGTGACGCCGCAGCCGGAGTTTCCAGCAGGCTGGCCGAATCAGTTTGATTCAGTCGGAATGCGACACGGTAATCGAACTCCTTCAGCAGCGTTGTCGACAGCCAGCGAATGACGTTTGAAAAAGTGTCGGACCAGATGACGAGGTGAATTCCAAACTGGGGGCCGCGGCGGATCAGGTCTCCAAGGCGACTGGCCGCCGTAACAGTTTTCGCCGCTCCAAAGCTCCCCAGACCAAAATCATCTTCTTCGCGACGCAAGCTGCGGAATTGACCGATATTGCGGATCAGCAGCAACACGGGATGCCCATCATCGTCAGGTCCCCCAGCAGACGGCACTTCGTCGGAGGTACCGAACGCGGATTCTGAAGGTACGCCAAAAACATCAGCCGCCGAATCTTTTTCGGAATGACCAGTGGCTGCTGAACCTTCTGCCCCCAATTCGCGGGCCTTCAGTCGCTGCCAGCATTCCAGAATCACGGCATCTGCAGATTCCGGCCGATGCAGTTCCAGCAGAGCGTCAGCGTTTGCCTCGGATCCCCTGAATGTCTCGGCAAACTGCTGCAGGGACAGGCTGTCACGCCCGTCATGCAGCATGCGGATATGTGGCTTTGGCCGCCCCGCCGCAACCCCGGCTATTGCACTTGCAATCACGGCACCGAAAATCGCATCCGCCTGATCAGACTCCTGTCCGGCAATCAGCAGGTTCTGACCGGTCGATGGTCTGAGCGCCACGCAGACGGCGTCCGCAATTGAAACGGGCTCTCCGATCCACAGCGGGAGCGTATCCGGGTCGGGCGGGGCCTGACCTGCGCGGAGCCGGTTGAGCGGTTCGCAGTCCTCCAGTCGCGGCGGGACGTTCCCCTCGAACACGAGGGTTCTGCCGACGGTGGCGGCTGCGGGGCGGCTGCGAAGGTCCCCCAGCATTTCTTCGCGACGGTCCTCGTCGAGCCACGCAATCTGGAAGGGGTGGTTGCCTTCGACCATACCATTGGCGTCGTTGTAAATGGCTTCGCCGGGACGACTGAGCAGTCTGGCGGCGGAGTTGTCTTCACTGAGGATCAGATGGGCGTCGTTCTCGCTGCATTGCAGAGCGATGCGTACGGCCACCTGGCCCAGAGTACTGCGAGCCAGAGAGTAGGCACCGCCAAGTGTCTGGGAGCCCAGCACGGCATGAATTCCGAACGCGCGGCCCTGGCGAATCAGTCGGTCAAGCAGCAGTGCAGCTCGGGCAGACACTCGGTCCTCTGCAGTGAAGAATTCCTGAAACTCATCAATCAGCAGCAGCAGTCGCGGGAGCACTTCCGTGGGAAATTCTCGCCGGAATGAAGGCACGTCCTGCACTCCCCGCTGCCTGAACAGCTCGCCTCGCTCCTGCAGAATCGCATCCAGTCGCTCCAGCACACTCAGGCCAAACTCGCGATCACTTTCAATCGCAATCACGCGCGCATGCGGCAGACCGCAGGCTGCGTACGCACGAAACTCAACACCCTTTTTGAAGTCAATCAGATAAAACTGAATCTCATGCGGGCTGTAATGCAGCGCCAGATTTGTGATCAGAATGTGCATCAGCGTCGATTTGCCGGACCCGGTTTTCCCGGCAATCAGCACGTGCTGACTAGTTCCTCGACCCAGCCGCAGATATTGCAGTCTTGCCGCGCCCGCGCGTCCGATCGGCAAATGAATTCCCTCCGCCGTGCTGAGACTCCAGATGCTGTCAGGTTTCGGAGCAATGCGTGAAAAAGGCACTTCCACTCGGCGAGCATCCCGGGACTGCGCTCCCACAGAACGCACAAGCGAAACGTAGCTGGCAGCGTCGGGGGGCGGCAATGTGCGGAAGCTGAGCTCACCCGCACCAGCTCCCGCCACGGTGTTGACCGCAGCACCAGGCCCGAACGCATCCGATACCAGCAGCCCATCCCGCACCTGCCACTGGAGACAACTGCCGCGAAGCACAGCGGGGTCAAAGGTGCGCGGCAGCAGCTGTTCCGGTGACCACGTCATTAATACGTGAACACCGCAGCGAGCACCGCTGGTGAGTATCCCGGCAAGATGTCGACAGCTTTCTTCAGTGAACCCAACCGGGAAACCGGCAATCACCACGAAGTGATAAGGCTCAGCCACTTCCCCGGCGGCTGCATTGTAATCTTCCAATGTCTCGAATTCGCTGCGGAGATAGGTCTGAAAGACATTCTCCATGTGTTCTGTGACCTTCTGCAGTCGCTCGCGGATCTGCGACGAATCCGTCCAGATGCGGCTGTCGATGAGCAGTTCATCGAAGTCAGCCAGATGCATCATTGCAGAGAAGGATTGTCCCAGTCCTGCCGGGTCGATGAGCGTGAACTGCAAGCGTCCGGGAATGACGGTGGTGAGCAGCCTGAGGAGCAGCATGCGAAGGAAGTCAAGGGCGGGTTCACGGCCAGACGCGTCATGCTGCACGGCGATGGAAAGATCCGCTGGAAATCTGAGCAGTCCAGGAAAACGCAGGGCCACCTGCGACTCGGGAAAAGGCTCAGAAAGCTTTGTCTGGGGCTGTGGTGCCTGTGGAAAATCCGCACGGAAGGTCCCGGCGACCAGATCCAGCGGCAGCCTGGTCGGGGGTGTCCAGCCTCTTTCCAGCAGCGTGCTCCAATCGCTGCATGCGGCCGCTCGATCGGAGGAGGTCGCTGCCAGAAGCCGGGCGGCGGCGAGTTCGTTGCGCCATTGTCCGAGCGAGGTGGCAAGCTCGAGGTCGATCGCCTGACGCCGCGCTGCGGACTGTTGCTGCAACGTCTGCAGTTCGGTTCGCAGTTGTGTCTGCAGGTCCCGCTGGAGCCGTGCCTGCTCGTGCTGCAGCCAGCTGTCAGTTTCTGCTGATTCCCGGGCTGACTGTGCTGCGATGCCGGCCAGATCCCGCTGTAGTGCTGTTGATTCTGCGGCAGTTGCAGACTGACTTTGCAGTTCCAGATCGCTGATCGCCGAGGCCGCCCCCGCTTCGACCGCCTGCACGCGAGCCTGGCGGCGGCGGGTGTTGTCAGCCGCCCATTGATCCGCTGCGTGCTCCAGCCGCTTCAGTTCCTGACGACTTTTTGAACGCCACAGCTCTGCTGCTGCCCGACCGTTGATCGCCTGCTGCAGCATGTCTTCGTACTCGCCCCGCAGTCGAGACTGCACGATGGAGAGCAGTATAAGCAGAAACAGAAAGGCAACGGCAAATCCAATCAGACACGAAATTCCAAACCACTGCCAGTCAGGCTTGCCAAGGCCCGGGTTAAGAAAGCGCGAAATATCGCTTCGCACCACAAGACTGATAATCGCTGCCGACAGAAAGATGAGCAATCCGAGGAAGTACAGACGCGCGCCAAGCACCCACTGGGGAAGTGTGAGTCGGTTCAGGCGACCGGAGGCGATCACCACCTGATCGATCCATTCCAGAGCCTCAGTGCGGGCTGCGTCGCGGCTGCGCGCCTGGACGGCGACGGCCGGCTGAGAACCGTCGTGGGCCGCATGACAGGCTTCAAGGTATTCGGCCGAAGCCCGCATGCGTGTGTCGAGGTCCTCAAGACGCTGCCGGAGTGCTGCTTCCTGCGTCTCAAAGTTTTCCCGCGCACGCTCAGCCTGACTGAGCGGTGAATCTTCACGGTTTTCATCCAGCACTTCGTTGAGCACCCAGAGGTCGTTCTGCAGCTTTGATCGAATCGCAGCTATCGCTTCGCCGTGCCGGTGCAGCCGAGCTTCTTCGCGGCTGGCGAAGGTCTGCTGCAGCGACAGCCGCTGAGCGTCAGCGGACTGCGCTATTCGGTCCAGGCTTGCTGCGGCCTGGGCTTCCAAAGCCTGAGCTCCTGCCTGCTGTCGAGCCGCAAAAGCATCCCGCAGCGAGCTCTCTTCCTGGCGGGATTGGTCGTTGAGCTGTTCAAGGGCGAACTGCAGTTCCCGACATCGTGCCGCGGCAGCCACAGCGCGAGACTGAATGCCGGACAGCTCCCGGTACTGCCCAACCAGATTGCTCCGATTTTTCAAATTCGATTCGGTTGCCGCGGAATTCACTTGATTCTCCGGAAAACCCGGTGCGAGGCGACGGAGTGGTGCCCACTCGCTGCAGTTTATCGATTTTCCCCGTGTCATGGAAACGCGGAACCGTTCACGACGTCCGCGAAAAACTCTGAGGAATTTCCGAGTTCCGCTCGACCGCTCAGGCTTGACTCAGAACCGGAACCTGAGAAGCTGAAGAGGAGTTCCGGGACCAGACCATTCCCCGGACAATCCCACCTGCCACGCTCTCCCACCTGGAGTCTTTCAGATGCGGCGTCCTGTATCCACCCCCGCTCAACTGCTCAGACACTGCCTCGCGGCCGTTTTTCTGTTCACCGCCTTCACGCAATTTATCCCCGCTCAGGAACTCAAACTACAGCCAGGCGATCGCATTGCCGTCATCGGTAACACGCTTGCGGACCGCATGCAGCACGATGGATGGCTCGAAGCCGGACTGCACTATCATCTGCCCGGACACAAACTCGTCTTTCGTGATCTGGGATTCAGCGGAGACTCACTCACCGAACGCCCCCGCTCTGACAACTTCGGTTCCCCTGACCAGTGGCTCGGTAAAGTCAAAGCCGACGTGATCATCGCCTGCTTCGGCTATAACGAATCCTGGGGTGGCGAAGCCGGGATCCAGCAGTTTCGTCAGCAACTCAACGCATTCATCACACATACTCTGGCCCAGAAGTACAATGGTCGCTCTGCACCCCGTCTCGTCCTCTGCTCGCCGACCTTCTTCGAAAACCTCAGGCTTCCCTATCTGCCGACCGGCGAACTGCAGAATCGCAACATCGAACTGTACACCGCGGCACTTCGCGACGTTGCCGCCACCGCCGGCCTCTCGTTCGTCGACCTCTTCAAGCCCACTCGCGACGCGGCCACCGTCGTCAACCTCGACGCCAGTCCTGCACGCAATCTCGATGGGCTGGTGCGGGATCGCTTTGGGAAGGACCTCCCCGACAAGCCCACCGACGGGACTGTTGTCATCCCGGCTCTCACAATTAATGGTGTGCATCTCACCGAATTCGGCAACGAAATCGTTGCCAGTTCCATCATCAATACTGTTTTTGTTCCCAACGCCCCGAAACCGGACCAGAAGCGACTTGAAGCCATCCGCAAAGCTGTGCTTGCCAAAAACCTCATGTGGCACAACGTGTATCGTGCAACAGACGGCTACAGCGTGTTTGGCGGACGCTCCGGACTGCAGTTCGTCGATGGGCAGACCAACTTCGTGGTCATGCAGCGAGAACTGGAAATCCTTGAGGTCATGGCTTCGAACCGTGATGCCGTGATTCATGCGGAGGCCAATGGTCAGACCACCACGCCTGACGACAGCAACCTGCCCAAACCACTCGAAGTCAAAACCAACAAACCCGGAGCACTCGATGGTGGACGCCACCTGTTCCTGGGCGGAAAGGACGCCATCGAAAAAATGACGGTCCATTCCGGGATGGAAGTCAACCTGTTTGCCTCCGAAGAAATGTTTTCGGATCTGGTCAACCCCGTACAGTCCGCCGTCGACGCCGATGGCCGACTGTGGGTCGCGGCATGGCCCACCTATCCGCACTGGAACCCGCTGGAGGCCATGAACGACAAACTGCTGATCTTCCCCGATGACAATGCAGACGGTGTGGCCGATCGTTGCATCACATTCGCCGATGGACTCCACAATCCGACCGGATTCGAGTTCTGGAATGGTGGCGTACTCGTCGCCATGGCTCCGGACATCTTCTTTTTCAAGGACGTCGATGGCGATGATCGCGCTGATATTCGGCAGCGGATCTTCCATGGACTGGATTCCGCAGACACACATCACACCGCCAACGCCTTTACCATGAGCCCAGGTGGGAAGTTCTATTTTTCCCGCGGGATCTTTCACGCTGAAACCTTCGAAACACCCTGGGGCCCTGCCAAACGCTTCGGCACCGGTGGCACTGGCGTCTATGAATGGGACCCGGTCACCTTCGATATCAACTTCCATTTCCCCATCGGTCCCAATCCCCACGGCGATGTGTTTGATCAGTGGGGCAATCAGTTTGCAACCGATGGTACCGGAGGCACCGGCAACCACATCGGCATCCCCGGCCGTGGTGCTCCCAGACAACTTTACGACAAACGCGTTCGCCCCGTGCCCGCCATCTGCATCCTTGATGGAAGTCGCTTCCCCGCTGCCAACCGCGGCAACCTGCTGATTGCCAATGTGATTGGCTTCCAGGGAGTCACCCAGTATCAGTTCGAAAAGCAGGGGGCCAGCTTCTTTGCGAAGGAAGTCGAGCCAATCGTCTATTCATCTGATCCCAACTTCCGCCCCAGCGATATGGAGATCGGTGGTGACGGAGCCCTGTATATTCTTGACTGGCAGAACCCCATTATCGGCCACATGCAGCACAACCTGCGCGACCCCAGTCGCGACCACCTGCACGGCCGTATTTATCGGGTCACCACAAAGGACACGCCCCAAACAACCGGAGTGAAGCTGGCGAAAGCCGATACCCGCACTGTGGTCCGCACTCTGGCCTCCGACACACTGTCAGAACGCAGCCGCGCTCGCAGTGAAATCACGGCCCGCCCGCCCGCAGAAACGCTCGCTGCCCTGCGCGAATGGACCGCAAGTCTCGATCCTGCCAAAGCCAGCGATGCACGCAGCCTTGTCGAAGCTCTTTGGGTCACCCAGCAGCTCAGAAAAGTCGATGAGAAACTCCTGCTGTCGCTCCTGAACTCCCCCGCAGCGGACGCTCGCGCCGCCGCTGTCCGCGTCATCCGTGACCTCGCCCGCGATGTCGCCGTTCGCACGGCTGACGAACGGGCCACGGCTGCCACTCCGCGTCCCGCTGACGCCATCCCGGTCGTGCTCGATGAACAGCGAAACGCAGCCGCCACCGCCCGCTGGGAAGAACAGCTGGTGCGACTGGCAGCAGATCCCGATCCTCAGGTTCGCGCGGACGCTGTCGTCGCTGCCACATTCACCCGCGGTCCACTCGCCGCTGAAGTGCTCTTCGCCGCCATGCAGACGGAACAGGATCAGCAGCTCAGCTTCGTGATCGAGCAGGCGCGTGGTGTCCTGAACCCCGATCAGGTCATCCGCGAAACTCTGGCCGCCGGCAGGAAACTCTCCCGCAACGCCGAAGCCTTCGCACTCTCCAGCGCAGCCGTTGATGACCTGCTCAAAATGGACAGGACCGAAGGTGTCTATCGTGCGATCCTGACCCGCGAAAACGTTCCCGCCGAAGTGCTCCAGACATCTCTTACCGGGCTGGCAAAACTTCGCGGTGTCCCGGAGACCGAAGAACTCTTCAGCCTCATCGAGGACCTCAACGCGCGAGCCAGTGTCAACGTCCTCAACAGCCTCAGCCGACTGCTCGCCGCCCAACCCGCCGATCAGCTGGTACGAGTTCGCGACCGCATCGCCCGACTGGCCGCTTCCGCCCGTTCCACGGAAACCCGCCGTGTGGCCATCGCTGCGTGGATCAGCGCTGACGGAAACGCCACGGCCGTGCTGGAAGCAGTCCGCAGTGGCAGCATCACCGTTGAAGACCTGCTGCGATCCATCTCACTTGTGTCTTCTCCTGCAGCCCGCCAGTCGCTCTTTGACCCCCTCGCAAAACTCGTTCCCACACTCGCCGGCTCCCGTGGCGCCGCACCACTCTCCAGGCCCGGCCTGCAGGTGGATTTCTTCGCTCCCAATCCACCCGACGTCTCCCGTGAAACACTCGCCGCAGCCAAGCCCTCAGCGAGTGGTACCGCAGTCACCGTGGTCATGGATCAGCCGGTGCTCAAAACCCGCGATGGATTCGCACTGCGATTCGCCGGACAACTGAAAGTCAGCCAACCAGGCAAGTACGCATTCTTCCTGAGTTCCGATGATGGCTCCCGGTTCTACCTCAATGGCGAACAGCTGATCGACAATGACGGGCTGCACGGCATGGTGGAAAAACGCGGCACGGCAACGCTCGCTGCCGGGCTGCACGAGATCCTCGTGACGTACTTCGACAATGGTGGTGGCGATGGACTCGGTTTCGACTGGTCAGGTCCCGGCATTCCTCGTCAGCCGGTTCCCGCAGACGTCCTCGTTTCCGCCGCAGCCCAGACCGTTCAGGACCTTGGTATCACCGCCCTGATGTCGCTCCCGGGACGTGAAACTGACAAAGCCACTCTGCTGGCCGGCCTGCTGAAGGAAGGCGCCTCGCTGCAAACATCGCTGGCCGCCGCAGCCGCCCTGCCACCGGAAGCCTGGAATGCCACCTCCGCAGTACTTGCCGCCGCTGCCGCTACCTCCGATCTGGCCAGCCGTGAACCTCGCGACCGCAATTCCGACGCAGCCCAGCCCGCGCTCAGGCTCGCTCAGTCCGTCCGCTCCCGCCTCGACGTGCCCGCCCTGCAGCAGCATGACCGAAAACTTGCCGACGTCGTGGTGCCGCTGATTACCCTCGGTACGGTCCGCGAACGCATGATCTACGACAGGGAAATGCTGGTCGTTCAGGCAGGACGCCCCATCGAAATCCGGCTGACCAATACCGACAACATGCCCCACAACCTTGCCATCGTGCGTCCCGGCAGCATGGCCGAAGTGGGCGAACTCGCTGAAGCCACCGGCCGTGATGCCGATGCCGCCACCCGCAACTTCGTACCCACGTCAGACAAAGTTCTGGCCGCCGGAAAACTTGTCCAGCCCGAACAGTCCGATTCGCTGTTCTTCGAGGTTCCCAAAGAGCCAGGGATCTATCCGTATGTCTGCACCTACCCCGGACACTGGCGCCGCATGTATGGTGCGATGTACGTCGTGGCGGACCTGCCGGCATGGGAAGCAGACCCCGCAGGCTCCCTCGCCGCCAGCGGTCTGAAAATCCAGGACGAACTGCTCAGATATCTCGGTCGCAACACCGAATGGCAGCTCTCAGACCTGCAGGGTGACGTGATGCATCTTTCGCATCGCGCCAATCAGTACGCGATCGGCAAACAGCTGTTCACTGCTGCATCATGCATCGGCTGCCACAAGCTGGCCGGACAGGGGCAAAACGTCGGACCAGACCTCACGAAGCTCCCCGCTGAATACTCGAAGACCGACGTGCTCGATCACATCCTGAATCCCTCAAAGAAAATTGACCCGAAATACCAGTCAAAGATCATCACACTCAACTCAGGCAAAGTTGTCACGGGGCTTGTGATTGAGGATACGCCACAGAACCTGAAGGTTGTCGACAATCCGCTCGCGCCGGACAAGGCCGTGGTGATCAGCCGGTCAGACATTGAAGAAGTTGCCGCCTCTGACATCAGCATCATGCCCAAAGGTGTCCTCAACAAGCTCACCCGTGAAGAAATCTTTGACCTCCTCGCCTTCGTTCTGGCCGGTGGAGACGCAAAGAATCCTCTGTTCGCTGAACATCATGAGCACGAAAAGAACTAAGGAGTGCCCGATGCGATCCTGTAAATTCTCGTTGGCCGCACTTGTTGCCTCGGTGCTTGTGTTTGCCACCACAGACTCTTTAACGTCAGTGGCCGCTTCCGACTGGCCAGCCTTTCGTGGCAGTGATGGGCAGGGAACGGTTCCAGCCGGCAAATATCCGCTGGAGTGGTCAGCAGATGCCGGAATCGCATGGAAAACGCCACTCCCCGGAGCGGGCGCGTCATGCCCCGTCATCTGGAAGGACCGCATCTACCTCACGGCCTACACCGGCTTCTTCGTTCCCGATCAGCCCGGTGGCACTCAGCAGGATCTCAAACGCCATCTGCTCTGCCTGGATCGCAAAACCGGTCGTCAGCTTTGGCAGCAGGACATCCCGGCGAAGCTTCCGGAAGAGGAACGCATTCGCGATCATGGCTTTGCCGCCAGCACCCCCGCGGTTGATGACAGGCAGATTGTCTGCTTCTTCGGGAAAACCGGCGTCATCGCCTTTGATCACAAGGGAGAGCAGCTCTGGAAGGCTGAGGTCGGTGACCGAACGCACGGCTGGGGCAGCGCGGCCTCCCCGGTCCTCTGGAAGAATCTTGTGTTTGTCAACGCCAGTGTCGAGAGTGACTCACTCTATGCACTCGATGCCCGCACCGGACGCGAAGTCTGGAAGGCCGACGGCATTCGCGAGGCCTGGAACACGCCACACATCGCCTCTGTCCCCGGGGGGAAAGAGGAACTTATCGTCGCCTGCCAGAAAAACCTGCTCGCCTTCAATCCCTCCAGCGGCAAGCCACTCTGGACCTGTGCCACTGATATCACGTGGTATATGGTTCCAAGTGCTGTCAGCCACAATGGCACAGTGTACTGTCTTGGAGGACGTTCCGGGGTTGCCGGGCTCGCAGTGAAAACCGGAGGCAGCGGTGATGTCACTTCCAGCAGGCGTCTGTGGACCAGCCTGAAAGGTTCCAACGTCACCTCGCCGGTCTACCACGACGGACACCTTTACTTCATGCACGAAAGTCGCGGCATCGCGATGTGCTTGAAGGCAGAGACGGGTGAAGTGGTGTATGAGCAGCGGATGGAGCGAGCGGGGCAGGTTTATGCGTCCGCACTGCTGGTGGGAGACCGCATCTATTACCTCACGCGGGATGGCCGCACGTTCGTCGTGGCAGCCTCGCCTGAATTCCAGCTGCTGGCCACCAGCGATCTGCGCGATGGGTCCATGTTCGACGCTGCCCCGGTTCCCGATGCTGACAGTGGCAGGCTGCTGATTCGGTCCCACAAAGCCCTTTACGCTGTGGGGCAATGATTCCGGATTGATTGTGATTGACTTGAGTTGAAGGGGCTGAATGTGTTGCGGTGGACACTCTTGAATTCTGTGGACGTGGCGTTGCGTTTAACAGTGATCCTCCTGGCATTTGCCGTGCTGCAGCCGGTCAATTCCGCCGGTGGCGATGAAATCCGCCACTCCATGCTGGTCCTTGGTGCCCGCACCGCCATCATCGATGAAGATGGCAAGGCGGTCTGGGAAGCCGCCGGCGGATCCCGCGACGGCTTTGTGCTCCCCGGCGGCAATGTGCTGGTTGCGTGGGGCGATCGTATTGAAGAACTCACGAGGGACGGTAAGGTCGTCTTCAGCCGACGTCTGTCTGCTCCCAATCGTGAAGTGGGAACTGTCCAGCGACTGTACAACGGAAATACCCTGATGACGGAGCTGGGACCAAAACCCCGGCTGCTGGAGGTCAATCCAGCCGGAGACGTAGTTCAGGAGGTTCCGCTGCAGCCCGAAACCGAAAATGCCCACATGCAGACTCGCATGGCGAGACAGTTGCGAAATGGCAATTTTCTGGTTCCACATCTGCTGGCATTTGCTGTCCGCGAATACAGGCCGGATGGTCAGGTCGTTCAAACCCTGCGAACAGATCTGGATTCCATCGGCGGGCGCCCCGCAGAGAACTGGCCGTTTACCGCCATTCGCCTCGATAACGGTCACACTTTGGTCTCGTTGACCCATGGGAATAAGGTGGTGGAACTGAATCAGCTCGGTGAGATTGCATGGAAGGTGGACAACACCGACGTCGGGGGACTCTTTCGCGACCCCTGTGGCTGTCAGCGTCTGGCAAATGGCAATACTGTCATCGGCAGCCACGGTGCTGTGCAGGGGATCTCGATTGTGGAAGTCACTCCGGACCGCCGAATTGTCTGGACCAGCGATCACCCTCTGGCCGCCGGAGTGCACTCGTTTCAGATCCTGACAACCAATGGCGTGCCCGAGCCCGGGATGCCGCAAAAGTGAGCGCCCTGGCGTGGGATGGCGAAACGGCGATGAGTACGCTGGATGACATGGTTTGCGATTCCAACCGCGCCGGTTTTAATTCGCGGTGAGCGAGCCATCCCAGCGCGAGATGGCGTGCGGGGGCGGTGAATCTCCCGGTACCGGTGCGTGTCCCCGCCAGGTTGCCAGGCCCGCTACGGCCGCTGATTTGATCGGCGGCAGGCTCGGCGAAGCTGTGAAACGGTCTGCAGTGTTTCCGGTCGGCCGGCTTCCGTCAGGAAACGCCGACGGAAGTTTTTGACAAGGTCCAGCCAGGTTTCCAGGCTGCAGTCAAGCCG
>JBEIEK010000160.1:0-12842 GCA_040382995.1 Planctomycetaceae bacterium | reverse complement strand
TTTCCCACCAGCTGCTGCAGCTGTTGCCGGATCGGCTCGATTGCAGTACCCGGCCTCAGCCGAATCAGGCCGACATCCGTCGCGCCGGGGCGACGATCCGGAAACAGCCGCAGGAAATTTGCCGGTGACATGTACAGATTGCCGTCGGTATTTATGGAGATGCCGACGTTGATGGCTCCGATGATCCGGACCTTGCGCAGGTTCACTTCCACGTCCAGGACACCCTGCTCACGAAGAAAGCCCAGCACCGGACCGTAGTTCTTTCGGCTTAGTCCATCGAACAGCACACGGTCCTGTTCCCGTAACCCCTGCGTAAACGCTTCAAGCCCCGGCAGCTGCATCATCGGGTCCTGCGGATCAATCCCGTAAAGGCTGACCGGGAATTCCAGATGATCCCATGGATTGCGAAATCGGCCCTGAGCCATGTACATCTCGGTCACCTTTTCCACTTCCGGCACTGCGCCCGCCCGGAACAACAGAACCCGCGGAAAAGTGGCTGACGCAAAAATCGTCTTCGTTCTGGGGCTGACCATCACGAGGTCCGCTGTAAACCTGCGGGCGATCGCCACGCTGTTGTCCATAGCCCCCTCTCGAATTCCCAGCTGCACAAGCATCAGCATCACGGCAACCACCACGCCGGCGCACGCCACCACCAGCTTGACTCGCTGGTGTGTCAGTTGAGCCCAGGCGATGAGGAAGCTGGAGGCAGGCATGCGGGGAACCTTTGGAGTCGTTGAAAGGAGGTCAGTACAGTCACCCGAGGTCAGGGCGGAAGCGCTTTCCATGACGGAATTCTATGCGGCTGCGATGTTTTTGCATTTCCGATCCCTGCCGTTTTGGGGCGCCCGCACAAACTGCAGCGCCCCGGGGTTGAGACGCGCGGTGAGTCGACGCATGGCGTTATAGTCGTTGCATCCCATGCAAACGTGTGTCTGAATGGCCGCAAAAGCCTCCCAAACGTCAGCCCCCCCCCCCCGCATTGATTTCCACGATCACGGCACGCCACTTGCGTCAGATGAATCGTGTGAGGTTCTAATTCGATTCGTCTGAGGTAGAGAGTTTGCCGTGGTTGGGCAGAAGTCTCGCTTTTCAAGAGGTGTTCCATGGTCAGGGGTAACGTTCTAGCTTTTCTCCGCCAGGAAGAGGGTTTCGTGCTCTCCTCGGAAGCCCTGTTGATGGGAACATCAGTAGTTCTTGGTTTGTTGGTTGGGCTGGTTTCGGTCCGCGACAGCCTTGTGATGGAGTTCAAGGACTTCTCAGGGGCTATCGGCTTCCTGAATCAGTCGTATACATATACTGGCATTGCCGGCAGTAGTGGTGGTTCCTCGACTGAGGGTGGGCTATTCGGCGACGGGCTTGATGGTAACGACGGAACATTGATTAACCTGCTGGGAGATGATCCGGAAGCCTGATGCGGCAGAACTGCCGGGCGTTTCCGGATTTGCATGCTCCTGAAGCTGCAAACTTCAGCCCCCTGAAATCAGGGGGCTTTTTTGTGCAGTCTCTCCCGACCAGACCTGCTCAAATTCCAAACCAATTCCAGGGTAACCGCGCTGTCTGCCTTCGGCACGCTGGACAGCCCCCCCTGCATCCTGAGATGCTTCGCACAGTCCGACAGTGGCGGGCGCGATGATCGGCGCAGCGACCTTATCAATCGGATTCACTTCGCCGGAGCCACCACATGCATGGATCTTTCTGGGTTCGCGTCGCCATCGTTTCCCTTCTTTTCTGTGCATCCCCAGCAAACGCTCAACAGCCCGATTCCGCCATGCCCCGAAGACCGATGACCGTCGAGGACCTGCTCTCGTTCAAACGCGTGGGTGCACCAGCCCTCGACCCGACCGGACAGTGGGTTGTTTATTCCGTCACGGAGATCACCGATTCGCGGAACAACAAGTCGGTTTCGCGTTTGTGGGTTGTTCCTGCCGACCTCCGCAGCGCCCCCAGGCAACTCACCAACCCAACCGGTCGCGATTCAAATCCCCGCTGGTCCCCCGACGGTCGCTGGATCCTGTTCGAATCCAATCGCTCCGGCAGCCCGCAGCTCTGGGTCATCAGCTCCCTCGGTGGCGAAGCCAGGCAACTCACCAGCATCAGCACCGGAGCGTCCACAGGCACCTGGTCTCCGAATGGGCGGCATATCGCCTTCGTCTCCGCAGTCGCCCCCGAGTTTTCCACGCTGCCATTTGCTGAAAGTGATGCCAAAAACAAGGCGCTGGCCGATGAGCAAAGTGCCTCGCCGGTAAAGGCTCGGGTGCATCGTCGCCTTTTCTACCGGCACTGGGACAGCTACGTCGAAGACAAGCGGCAGCATCTGTTCGTCATCGATGTCGAACCCGTCACCGACTGGGAACTCAAAGCCACCGCACCGCGAGATGTCACCCCCGGCGACAGAGACGCCTACCCAACTTCAAGCACCTTTTCGGCATCGCCTGATTTCTGTTTCACTCCGGACAGTTCGCATCTGATTTTCACTGCCGTCCCGGCAATGAATGAAGCGTGGAGCACCAACTACGACCTCTGCCGAGTGCCAATTTCGGGTGGTGGCAGCGACTGGCCGTGCCTGACCACCACAAACCCGGCAGCCGATGGTCTGCCAGTGTTTTCACCCTCCGGTCGCCAGATCGCATGGCGGAGCCAGCGCAAAGCAGGTTACGAAGCCGACAAATGGGAAATCATACTGGCTGACTGTCAGCCCGACGGATCGCTCACCAGTACCCCTCGCTCACTGACCGAGAAAATTGATCTTTCATTCGATGAGATTGTCTGGCGGGACGAGCAGCGGTTGCTGACGACGGCAGAATTTCGAGGCGAAAAGCCGGTCTTCGGGATCACGGTGAGCAAACCGAACATCGCCGAGAAAGCCCAGGGGGCCGGCACCTTCTCCAGCCTTGCTGTCTCGGCCGACGGTGCTGTATTGGTGTGCAATCGCAGCAGGCTTACCGCCCCGCCCGAAGTGTTTGCAGCCCTCCTCGAACCGGAAATCCTCCGCACCCGGCTTCCGGGACTGGACCTTTCCAAAGCCAACGCCGACTTACTGGCTCAGCTTGATCTGCCTGAAGCGTCCTCCGTCGAAGTCCCCGGTGCGGACGGTGATCCGATGCAGATGTGGATCCTGCAGCCTCCGGGCTTCGATAAAACCCGCCGCTGGCCGCTCGCATTCCTCGTGCACGGTGGCCCCCAGGGCGCATGGTCGGACGGCTGGAGCTTTCGCTGGAATCCTCAAATCTGGGCCGCTCAGGGCTATGTGGTCGCTGCCCCCAATCCCCGCGGCAGCACCGGATTTGGCCAGAAGTACACCGATCAAATCAGCGGCGACTGGGGTGGACGCTGTTACGTCGATCTCATGGCGGGTCTGGAGTATCTTGAAAAACAGGACTACATTGACACTCAGCGGATGTTCTCTGCGGGGGCCTCCTTCGGTGGCTACATGATGAACTGGTTTCAGGGGCACACCACCAAATTCAAAACCCTGGTTACCCACTGTGGCGTCTACAACTTTGACAGCATGTACGCCACCACCGAAGAACTTTGGTTTGACGAATACGAACATGGTGGTCCCCCGTGGGGGCCCAACCGCGAATCGTACGAGAAACATTCGCCGCATCGATTCGCCGCCAACTTCAAAACACCCATGCTCATCATCCACAATGACCTCGATTTCCGCGTCCCCGTCTCCGAAGGCGATCAACTTTTCACCACCCTTCAGCGGCTTGGCGTCCCCAGCAAGTACATCAATTTTCCCGACGAAGGCCACTGGGTGCTCAAACCCGCCAACAGCAGGTTCTGGCACAACGAAATCTTCGCGTGGCTTCGAGAATACTGCCCACCCGGTGCAAAGTAGTTCTACCCCATCCTGCCCTCCTGCTTCCGCGTTGCCCTGTCCGATTCTTCCCGCCCCTGTAGCAGCGAATCCTGCCAATGACTTCCATCGCCGCCCTCGAGCACCAGGTACAGCCCGGAAATCCGGACTCTGTCCTCAAAGCCCTCGAAGCCGTCCTTCTGCAGCAACGCGACTTTCATCGCCTGTTTGACGCTCGCATGATCGCCATTCGTCGCCGCATGGGCCTGAAGATCACTCGCCCCGCAGCACTTTCAGACGTCCCCAAAGAACTGGAAGCCGACTTCCGAGCGGCCTGGACCGCAACCGCCCGCGAAATCGGACAACTCTTTCTGGAACACAACCAACTCGCTGATGCGTGGGCCTACTTCCGCACCATTCAGGAACCCGAACCGGTACGCCAGGCGATCGTAAAGAAAGTTACCGAACTCGCCCAACTGTCCGATCAGGACCGCGAAGAACTGCTGAACCTCGCCCTCTACGACGGCGCCCACATGGTCGAAGGCATTCGCCTGCTGCTCAAAACGCACGGAACCTGCAACACTGTGACCGCCATGAGCCAGGTGATCTCCCAAATGACACCTGAAGAACGTCGCCAGGCCGCCGCGATCCTCGTCCGACACCTCTACACCGACCTGCAAAGCAGCGTACGTCGTGACATTGAACGCCGACAACCGCTGCTGCGGCCCGACATCTCTCTCCGGGAACTGATCGCTGGCCGCGAGTTTCTCTTTGCCGACGGCAATTACCACATCGATGTCTCACATCTGCATTCCATCGTCGGCTTCGCCCGCAACCTGCACCGCGAAGACCCCGAACTCAAACTCGCTGTGGAACTCGCCTGCTACGGTCAGCAACTCAGCGAACATCTCCGCTACCCCGCCGACGTGCCCTTCGATGACTACTACACTGCCAGCATCAGCTTCCTCAAAGCACTTTCCGGGGAAGACGAACAGGGAGGTCTCAACTGGTTCTCAGCCCGCCTTCAGCAGGAACCCGACGAACCTGATCAGCGGATGATTGCTTTCGTGCTGATTGATCTGGCCAACCGCATCGGCAAAGCCCCGGATCTGCTCGAACGCGTCTCGCCGTGGCTCAGCCGCATGGAAGACCCCAACGGGTTCTCATTCACCACCGCCTGCCTCGATGCCGGACGCCCTGACCTGCTTGAACAGGCAGCCCGCACCAACGACGACGTCCTCGCCTTCGCCACCAGTCTGCTCGCCCGCTCCTGATTCCCCCGCTCTGTCGACCGTCACCACTTCGGAATACGCCGCGATGAAGGTCTGCATCATCACTGCAGGTGGAGCCGGCATGTTCTGCGGCTCGTGCATGCAGGACAACACCCTCGTTCGGGCCCTGCGACTGGCCGGCGCCGATGCTGTTCTGCTTCCCACCTACACGCCCATCCGTGTCGATGAAGAAAGCACAGCCGGTGAAAAAGTGTTTCTCGGCGGGATCAACGTGTACCTCGATTCCCGACTTCCGGGCTGGAGGTATCTGCCGCGGTCCTGCAAACGCTGGCTCGACGCCCCTGCCGTCGTCCGCCTGCTCTCAAAGTTCGGCAGCAGCACCCAGGCTGCGGATCTTGGGCCCCTCACCGTGGACATGCTGCAGGGCTCACCTGGACCCTGTCAGGCTGCCATCACGGAACTCGTACAGTTCATCACCGAAGAACTCAGACCGGATCTCGTCATCTTCAGCAACGCGCTGCTCTCCGGCGTCGTCCCCGAACTTCGCAGCCGCTGGAACGGAAAACTGCTCTGCCTGATCCAGGGGGATGATATCTTTCTGCGAGATCTGCCTGAGCATTACCGGGCCAGATCACTGCAGCTGATCCGCGATAACTGTCGGCACTTCGACGGATTCCTCGCTCACAGCCGCTATTACGCCGACTTCATGTCAGGTTACCTGTCGCTCGACCGGACCCGCTTTCACATCATCCCACTTGCTGTTGAGGACGTCCCGGCTCAGCTCCCGGCTCCAGCTCCCGCCTCATCTTCTACGCAAGACCGCAGCAGCCCGCTGACAGTCGGCTACTTCGCCCGTATTTGCCCGGAAAAAGGCGCCTTTCGTTTTCTTGATGCCGCAGCTTCAGTACTGAAAACACGCAGCGACATCCGCTTCATCATCGCAGGCTACCTGCCAGTACAGCATCGGAAAGCGTTTCGTAAACAACTGACAATGGCCGCAAACAACGCAGAGGAACGTCTGCAATGGCTGGGCAGTCCACCGGATCGACTGCAGAAGTTCCAGCTGCTCTCACAGCTGGACTGGCTCTGCGTCCCCACCGAATATCGGGAACCCAAGGGACTCTACGTTCTTGAAGCCGCACTCGCAGGGGTCCCCTGTCTGCTGCCGGATCACGGTGCGTTTCCCGAACGCCTTGAAACGCTCCGCTGTGGCAGCCTGTTCCACAGCGACTCTCAGGCAGCTCTGGAAACGGCCCTGCAAAACCTGCAGCCCGCAACTGCCGAGGCGCGACAGCAGCTCAGGCTCCGCTGCCTTGAGCAGCACGGGCTGAAGACCGCCGGCATGGCCTGCCTGCAGACCTTCGCTGCCGTCGCCGCCCGTTGAAACTCAGCGGCGAATGATGCGCACGGGACCCCGTCCACCATTTTCTGATTCCGGCGTTCCTGCAAAGGTAACCCGGCCCCAGGTGGCAGGGCGATGCATGTCCACAACCCCCTGCGGTGACCAAACCCAGTTGTCTTCGCGAGCACCTGCCGGGGCCTGATAACGCTTGCCATCTGTTTCCACCGGCCACTGCACTCGCGAGAAATTCATTCGCCAGACGTCTCCTTCGACCGGAATCTGCAGCGCCGCAACCGGCGCTGCATTCGTGCCATCGATCTGCTCCGCCTCGGCTGCCAGCACCTCATAGCCCCGAACCTTCGACCCATCCCGCACGGCCCTACGCACAGGCTGATTGGTGTCATGCAGTGACTGCAGACCCGACCACGGAATCTCCAGTTCCACCGTCCAGCCAGCATCCGGAGAACGGGGATCGTTCAAGCTGCCATCCACCCAGACGGCCGATCGCAGACCCTGCAGGGACCAGCCATCGTCAGCCTGACCGCCCACATTGTAGGGACGCGGCAAACGCAGATCCCAGATGGTGTTCAACGCATTGATCTCAAGTTCGCCGTAGTTCAGGCCGTCCCCATCGGGATCGAGAAACACTTCGAAGTCATTGTCATGAAAGATTACCGAGTCACGTGTTCGCAGTGTGCCTCGCACGTCCGGCTCCTGCAGTTCCGCAGCGATGTACAGGGCATGATTGTCCCAGAGCATTTTCATGCGTGTGCGGAACATCGGACGGGGACGACTGGGCCCCTCAATGTCAATGAAGTCCTCGCTCCATGGAGCCAGATCCCAGGTTGGTTCTGTGAGCCGACCATCAATCTGCAGGGATCCGTGGCGGGCAAACGCGGGCAGGCGCACGCAGGTGTAGGAACGAACGCTGGGTGTTGGGGCTGGAGGTGCAACTGGAGTTGCAGCTGCCGGTTGAGCGGCGTCGGCAGATTCCACAGAGTCGGCAGGAGTCACGGCTGCCGCCGCGTCCGGGGCTGCCAGAGTTGGTTCCGGAGTCTCGGCTGCTGATGCTTCTGCCGCTGCCGTTTCGGTTCCCGCGGTCTCAGATCCGGCAGCCACCTCTTCAGCCGCTTCAGGTGCGGGCGTCTCCGCGGGTTCATCCTGCGAAAACGCAGCTCCAGGACTTATTGCGAAGCCCAGCAGGTACAGAGCGATTGCAGAAAGACTACCCCAACCCAATGGCCTGGCACGCATGTCTGGTCCTCGTCTGACGCTGCAAGTCCCTTCGCCGAAAAAAACTTCATGTGACTTTGGGTCTTCGGAGGATCAGGCGGCTGACATCAGCAATTTTGCATAGCGGCCCAGTTGGGAGAACAACACGCTGACCGTTCGCTGGTGCGCGAAACACAATCCGAACATTCGGCAAATCCGTCAGGTTTGATACCCGCCAGCTGTTCCAGAATGAGGACATCACGGTTGGTTTGAACCCGAATCTGTTCACTTGTTTCCCGAAGTCAACGACCTTTTGTGGCGGCCGAAGATTTTTCCAAAAAATCTCAGAATCATCCGACACGGCAAAATTGCTGACCTATCCATTTAGCATGCGAAGCGTTCGCAACCCGGACTGGTGCTGCTGGGCGCCTGATCCAATCTGTTTGAAACTTCCAGCGTGAATGGTGTTTGGGGAGTTCGTGAGATGAAGAATCTGCTGAAGAGTTTCGTTTGTGGCGAAGAAGGTTTCCTGCTGTCCACCGAAGGCGTGCTGGTGGGCACCATCAGTGTGCTTGGGTTGATCGTCGGCTTGGTTTCGGTCCGAAACGCTATCGTGCTTGAACTGGATGACTTCGCTGCAGCCGTTGGTGCTCTGAACCAGACTTACGAATACACGGGAATTGCTGATCCTTCATCGGCAACCACCACGACTGAAGGTAGTACATATGCTGATGAGTCAGAGCCGACCGATGCACAGACGATCAGCGTGACGGAAGCAGGCACCGGAGAGACGTGATCGAGGGGGAATTCGCTCGTTGGTTGACGTCGGCAAATCTGCATGGGGCGGACGATTTGAATTTCCGCCCCTTTTTTGTTCGGATGGTCATGTTTTCAGTGTAGTTGGAACGTTGCGTGGACTTTTCTCTTGCCTTTTCGGGAGCGGAACGGCAACTTCGTTATTATGGCCATTGCACTTACGGTCGAACAAACAGATCAACGGCTTATCCCTGTTTGCGATCGAGCAAAAACCAACAGTGCAGACATGATGTCCCGCCGAAAGCGCCCCCCTGCCTGCTCAACCCCCGTCGCCACCTCGGCTGACCCGGCTGTCTACGTTTCCGGCTTCCTCGCTTACCTCGACGCCGAATGCGGTCTTGCGGCAAACACGTTGGCTGCCTATCGTCGGGACCTTGATCGCTTTGTGTCCTGGAACCGCGATGTTGCCAAAGTCGGCGTTCACCAGATTTCCGTCGCCGTTTTGACGCAGTTTCTTGAATATCAGCAGTCGCTGAACCTGTCCGCGCCCAGTATCGGCCGCAGTCTGGCTGCCATTCGGATGTATTTCCGCTACCTGATGCTGGAAGGTGTGGTGACCGAAAGTGCCGCGGACCTTGTCAGTTCCCCAAAGCTCTGGGAACGTCTGCCGCGAGTGCTCAGTCCGGAAATGGTGGATGCGCTGCTGCAGTCGCCGCTGGCCTCCGAAGATCGCTATCCGAATCGTGACCGTGCCCTGCTGGCCCTGCTCTACGCCACCGGCTGCCGCGTCTCTGAAATCGCCGCCCTGAAAATTGCCGATATCAACCTCACCGAAGGTTTCTGTCGCTGCACCGGCAAAGGGAACAAACAGCGTCTGGTCTCCCTCAATCCGGTTGCCGTGCAGGCTGTCGGCAAGTGGCTCACCGGTGAACGCCAGACCCTGGTTCAGCGGTTCGGCCGGGATGATGGCTGGTTGTTTCTGTCGCGCAGCGGTCGCCGCGTTGCCCGAGAATCCATCTGGTCATTGATCCGCCGCTATGCCCGCCGGGCAGGCTGTGGCGATATCAGCCCACACACGCTGCGACACAGCTTCGCCACCCACCTGCTGGCAGGGGGTGCCGACATCCGCGCGCTCCAGGAAATGCTGGGACACGCCAGTATCCGCACCACCCAGGTCTACACTCACGTCGAACACAGCCGCCTGAAAGCCGTGCACCGCAAGTGCCACCCGCGCGGGTAATGCTTTATGGAATTCCACCCCGTACCCAACCATTGCCACGAGGCACCACCACAAGGCGTGCGGGGGATGTCAATCCGCCGGTAACGGTACGTGTCCGTGCCGGCAACGCTCGATGTGGGCTGGAGTTGGCCTTTTGGGCCGTTTCATCCTCGCCGGCGGCTATACCGCGACTGGAATTTCGGGTGCACCTGACAGAGGCACCGAAAGGATTTTGGGTGGGTGGTTGACCCCTCACCCCCCGGCCCCTCTCCCCTGGGAGGGGAGAGGGGGGGTTAGCGGGCCTGGAATTCGGCGGGGGCGTCGGGAAGGGACGCGAGGTCGAGTTCAAGTCGTCTGCGACCGCCGTCGAGTTCTGCGCCGACGGTGAATGAGCCCCAGGCGTGAATCACCAGTTCGGCGCGACCGCTGCAGAGCGGCACTGTCAGGCGGGGCTCATCGAATGTGGGATGCAGGTGAAAGATCACCGGGCCCTGAATTTCGCTGCTCGGTTCCACTGAGACAGCCAGCGTGATTTTCCACCAGTTTTCGCTCCCCGGAACTGAGGCGATGGAGGCGGTGAGTTGGGTGCCGTTACGCCTGGCAAGGCCGCCAAATTGTCCTTTATTGGGGTCCTCAGGGTCCGCGTGTGTGTGGGAACTGGAACTGGACAGCGGGGTCTCGGGAGGGTAATCAAGCGTGCTGGGCAGAGTCTCACACATAAACCTGCCAAGTGACTTTCCGGATGCAAAGTTGGCGGAGAAGGGTCGACTTCTCGCGTATGCATCCCAGCTGATCCCGGCGCGCTCCTGCAGAGACCATGGCAGGTCGCTGAATGATAATTCGGGCCCTACGACAGGAAAGACGGCGACATCATCCCTTTCCGCGAGTACTTTCGCGTAATGAGCAAGAGGCCATGGCTCGGATCGCAAGTCGCTGGACCATGATTGCCCCCAGAAAACGATGGCGATATCGGCAGCTGCAATCTGTTCTTCCCAAACTGTGCGCCAGCGGGCACCAACCGGCAATAGGCCGTCCCAAAAAACGAGGAGATCGGGAAACTTTTCCTGAACGGCCTGCACAGCAACCGCCATCTCTGCAGCAGGAATGTCAGCCTGAGAATACAGCAAGACCAGCCGCCGCCGTTTTTGCTGAGTCTGCTGCTGGCCGTCGAGGTTGCTGAGCTGATAGCGTTCCAGCGTGGCCAGCCGTCCCGACTCGTCTTCAACCCGGCAGCGCAGCCTCGCGTCGCCCATCAGCCATCCGCTGAGCGTTTCCATGGAATGCAGCAGCGTATTGGTCATCCCCGGGGTATCAGCCAGCGTTGCGAGCACTTCTTCGCAGGCGTAGTACGGCACGTAAAGGATCTCGATGTTGCGCCAGTACTCTCGCCGCTGATCCCGCTTTAGCTGCCAGGCGACGCCTGCAAACTTTCTGCGCATGAGTGCCCGCGCGTTGTCCAGACGCTCCTTCTCCGCCAGCTCCACTCGTGTTGGCACCGGCCAGATTCGCAGTCCGGGACTTCCATCGGGACGTCGGCGCTGCCGGTCCGCAGCCGCGCAGATGCCTCGCGCCCCCAGAATGCTCTGTCGATTCAGTGTGAAACACACGACGAGATCGTCCGGCATTTGCACTGTACAGATGCCGGATGTATCGCTGATACCGGTGCGGCTGTCGATCAGGATAAAGTCATATTCGCGGCGGAGCCGCAACTTGACTGCTTCGAGAAAGATCCCTCCACCCAGTTGCTCGTAGAAGGCGTTCCAGTCAAACATCTGGACCAGCATTGCATATTCGGACGTTTGGCGGCCCGCAGGCACCAGATTCAGCAAACCCTCTCCGGGGAACTCGAAGTCGATGCCCACTGCAAAGCGCGCGAGGTCGGTGTAGCGGTCAAACCAGCGATCATCGGGCGTTCCCCCCTGATTCCGCTCCAGCGCCTCGATTCGGGAACCCTCAACGAAGTCATGGAAGAAATTGATCACACCCTCAGAATGCTGCAGTTCCGGGTCATCGAGCAGCGGACCAAACCAGCGATGCAGTCCGGGGGCTTCAAGGTCCCAGTCAATCATCAGCACCTTGTACCCGTTCGACGCCAGAATCCAGGCCACGTTCGCAAGTGCCATGGAACGGCCGGTACCGCCCTTGTAGGAGTAGAATGTGATGATGCGCGGTGAGCCTGAATGTTCGTGGGATGACGATGAATCGCTCATGATTGACGCACCTGGGGCAGACTGGCAGAAAGAATGGGGGCCATCTGAACGGGGATCCCTTTCAGGTCCGCTGCCGAGGCAAGATCCGGCTCATTTACTCTGGTCCCACTGTCCCGACCAATTGACTCAAGACGCAGGCGCGAGGCCACAGCCTGGATGGTCTGTGCCAGCGAACTCTCAGTGCACGGCTCTATCTTGATTCGATCATTCTGTGAGGCAACCCTTTCATGTCGCGGGGAGTCGCCGTTGGCGGAGATCAATATCACAGTCAGCCGATGTCCACATGCGTGGGTAACAGGCAGTTGGCTGCATTCGGCTTCCACGCTGCGAATCTCATCGTGATTCGTTACCACAAAGAGCGGTATCTGACGTTGATCAAGCAGCGATTGCATCTTGTCTGGTCGAGGTAACCAGGTTTCGACATCTCCTGTCGAAAGAAACTCGAATTCTTGCCGTAACGCAGTTCTGTTTTGGTCGGAAACCGACGGGCTAAGATAAATCTGAAATCTGTAAGGCTGCTGTTCCGACACATGGCGAAAGGCACTGGTGATGTCTTCCAGCCGAAGAGGAAGGTTGTAATCCGGGAGGCCATCCGGGTGATTCTCGAAGTTGTCGGCGAGCTGCCGGGCCATACCGTCAAGGATCTTCTTAACGGTGGTCCATTTGTTGGTAAAGCAATAGTACCTCAGACCTCGCTGCTCCAAATCTTCCGGGGCCTCCGGTAAGCGGTATTGGAACCTTGATATCACGGCAGGTAGCTTGCGCTTTCCTGGTAGCGCCTCCCATAGGATCGGAAAGATCCACGACGGGGCGGTTCCCTCGTCCTTTGATCCGGAAGCCTGTTTGCGGCTCAGGAAGACCTGGTATTCCCGCCCACACCATTCGGAATTCAAATACCGCGGTGATACGAGGCATATCAACGACCTTGTACGGCAGACAGCGTCCTGCAAACTTTCATGCCATTCGTCGCCCCATTCAATCTCACGCTCATCGACGAAAACCGCCGATTTACCCGAGACAACTCCCAGTAATGCTTCCAGCGGTTGCCGGAATTCTTCTATAAATTTGC